>DASPIO010000396.1:0-25042 GCA_035629155.1 Azospirillum sp.
GCCGAACAGCACGTGCAGCGACGACGCCGGCAGCATGGCCCGCGTGCGCGGGTTGAACAGGCAGTGCGCCGCCGTCAGCACCAGCCGCGGCCCGACCAGCACGCCGGTGCAGCGGGCACCCAGGTTGGTCTGCACCTTGCCCACCGAGCGCCAGGGATCCTGCCCGACATCGACGGGCGCGCGGCGGTCCACCGCGCCCAGCCCCGGCAGCTCCGCCGGGTTCTCCCACGCGGCCCGCGCCGGAACGGCGGTGCACAGGAGGAGGAGGGAGAGGGCAAGCGCGCGCATCACCGTCCCTCCTCGCGGAACGGGCGGGCCAGCAGGGCCTGGATGGTGTCGTCCAGGCCGGCGCCTTCGTTGAGGATGGCGTTCACCGCCGCGCAGATTGGCATCTCCACGCCGACGCGCGCCGCCAGCGCCACCACGGCGCGCGCGGTGTAGACGCCTTCCGCGACCGAGCGGCGCTCGCCCAGCACGGCGTCCAGCGTGCGCCCCTCGCCCAGCGCGGCGCCCAGCGACATGTTGCGCGACTGCAGGCTGGAGCAGGTGAGCGTCAGGTCGCCCAGGCCCGACAGGCCCATCAGCGTTTCCGCCCGGCCGCCCAGGCGCAACGCCAACCGGGTGATCTCCGCCAGCCCGCGGGTGATCAGCGCGGCGCGCGCGTTGTCGCCCAGATGGCGCCCCACCACCACGCCGCAGGCGATGGCCAGCACGTTCTTGACCGCCCCGCCCACCTGCGCGCCGACCAGATCGTCGCTCCAGTACGGGCGGAAGGTGCGGCTGCCCAGCGCCTCGACCAGCCGGGCGCCCAGCGCCGTGTCGGCGCAGGCCAGCGTGACCGCCGTGGGCAGGCCGCGCGCCACCTCCGCCGCGAAGGTCGGGCCGGACAGCACGGCGACCGGGGTGCCGGCCGGCAGCGCCGCCGCGACGGCGTCGCTCATCAGATCCTGCGTTTCGATCTCGATGCCCTTGGCGCAGATCACCACCGGCGCGCCGGGCTTCAGGTGCGGGGCGAGGCGGGCGCAGACGCCGCGCAGGTGCTGCGCCGGTGCGACCAGCAGCACGGCGCCGCAACCGCTCAGCGCGGCCAGATCGCTGCTGGCCTCCAGCTCCGCCGGCAGGGGCACGCCCGGCAGATAGTCGCGGTTCTCGCGGGTGTTGGCGATGGCCTCGACCACCGCCGGCTCGCGCGCCCACAGCACCGCCCGGCGCCCGGCGCGCAACGCCGCCAGCGCCACCGCGGTGCCCCAGGCGCCGCCGCCGACGATGCCGATGCGTTGGAAGGTGCCGCTCATGGATCGCGCTCCGCCGTAAGTCCGGGGCAGATGGATAGGCCAGCGCGCCGCCGGCCGCAAGTGCGTGGGGCGATCCCCTTTTCCCACCGGACCCCACCGGAACCTTTGCCGCCCGGCGGCCGTTTCCAGGTCCGTCTCCCATCAAGTGGAGGAGCGGCCGTGCGAAATAATGCCGCTCCGCCGAGCCGGAGGATGCAGTATGAATATTTTCTACATCATCGGCGTCATCGTAGTCGTTCTGGCAATCCTGTCCTTCCTTGGGCTGCGTTGACCTTCCCGCAACCTCTCACGCCTTCACCCCCGACCCCACGTCCGGCCGGCCGATGGCGGGCTTGGCGGCGGGGTCGAGCGGCCAGCGCGGGCGCGGCGCGAAGTCCAGCCCGTCGCTCTGGCCCAGCCGGAACCGCTCCAGCCCCGCCCAGGCGATCATCGCCGCGTTGTCGGTGCACAGCCTGAGCGGCGGCGCCACGAAACGCAGTCCCTCCTTGGCCGCCAGATCGTCCAGCCGGGCGCGCAGCACCCTGTTCGCCGCCACGCCGCCGGCCACCACCAGGGTGGCGCCGTCGGGGTGCGCGTCCTTGAAGGTGCGGATGGCGCGCTTCACGCGGTCCGCCATCACGGCGGCCACGGTGTTCTGGAACGCCGCGGCCAGGTCGGCGCGATCCGCGTCGGACAGCGGCTTCGGCAACTCCTCCACCACCCGGCGCACCGCCGCCTTCAGCCCCGAGAAGGAGAAATCGCAGCCCGGCCGCCCGACCATCGGCCGTGGCAGCTCGAACCGGCCGGGATTGGTGGCGCCGGCCGCCGCCTTCTCCACCTGCGGGCCGCCGGGGTAGCCGAGGCCGATCAGCTTGGCCGTCTTGTCGAACGCTTCGCCCACCGCGTCGTCGATGGTGGTGCCCAGGCGCCGGTACCGGCCCACCCCCTCCACCACCAGAAGCTGGCAGTGCCCGCCCGACACCAGCAGCAGCAGGTAAGGAAAGGCCACGCCGTCGGTCAGCCGCGCGGTCAGCGCGTGCCCTTCCAGGTGGTTGACGGCGACGAAGGGCAGGTTGCGCGCGGCGGCGATCGCCTTGGCCGTCATGACGCCGACGATGACGCCGCCGATCAGGCCGGGGCCGCCGGTGGCCGCCACCGCGTCCAGATCGGCGAAGCCGACGCCGGCCTCGTCCATGGCGCGGCGGATCAGCCCGTCCAGATGCTCCAGGTGGGCGCGCGCCGCCACCTCCGGCACGACGCCGCCGTAGGGGGTGTGGTCCGCGATCTGCGACAGCACGACGTCGGCGCGGATCTCGCGCGCGTCGGTCACCACGGCGGCGGCCGTCTCGTCGCAGCTCGTTTCGATTCCAAGGATGATCATGCCGTCAAACTAGCGGCTCCGGCGCCGGCGGTATAGACTCTTGGCCTTATGAACCACGATGTGCCCGACCGCGACGGCGCGATCCTCTACTACGACGGCGACTACCCGTCGCTGGAGATCGGCGAGCCGCGCGCCGAGGACGTGGCGCGGCTGGCGCGCATCGGCATCCTGGGCGACGTCGCCTTTTACAAGGAGCAGGCGGCCCGCACCGGCGGCCCGGTGCTGGAGATCGGCTGCGGCACCGGCCGGCTGACGATCCCGCTGGCCCGCATGGGGCTGGAGGTGACGGCGCTCGACGCCTCCCCCGCCATGCTGGAGCAACTGCGGGCCAAGCTGGCCGCCGAGCCGGCCGAGGTCCGCGCGCGGGTCGACCTGGTGCAGGCGGATGCCTCCGCGCTGTCCCTGGCGCGGCGGGACTTCGCGCTGGCGGCGCTGCCCTTCAACGTGCTGATGCTGATCGCCGATTTCGACGCGGAGCGGCGCACGCTGGCCGGCGTGGCGGCGCATCTGGCGCCCGGCGGCCGGCTGGCGCTGGACGTGATGAACCCGTTGACGCTGGCGCTGGAAGCCGACAACCGGCCGGTCCCGTCGGAGGCGCGCCGCAACCCGCTGACCGGCAATCCCTACGTCAAGAACTCGCGCAACACCCGCCTGGACGAGCACCAGCGCCAGCGCGTCCACGGCTGGTACGACGAGCTGCTGCCGGATGGTGAGCGCACCATCTGCGACTTCTCCTTCCACTGGCGGCTGATCTTCCGCTGGGAGCTGGAGCTGATGCTGGCCGAGGCCGGCTTGACGCCGACGCGCGTCGCCGGCGACTTCGAAGATGCCGACTGGGGCGTGGACAGCGCGCGCACCGTGGTGTCGGCGGCGCGGACGGTGCAGCGGCGCTGACGCCCGCCCCCCTTCCCCGGGCGAAGCGGGGGCGGGCACCGTCGCGCGATCAAAGGACCCGTCATCCGCCCGTTACTTGCAGTGGGCCGAGTTTTCGCCGCTGCCGCCCGGCCCTTCGCAGGTGACTTTCTTCTCATTGGTCAGGTTGCCCTGGCCGCTGTTGGTCGTCGTCTGGCTGTTCTCGCTGTTGCCGACGTTTTCTTCGCAGGTCACCTCGCCGCGGTCGCGGTCGAACTCACCCGCGCACTCCTCCTCCGACGGCGATACGGCAAAGGTCGTGCCTGAGCTGAAGGATAGAAGCGCCAGGGCGCCCAGCGTTGTGATGAGTGATGCACGCAACATGATTACGACTCCTCGACAGTTTGTTTCCGTGCCTCCGCATACGTCAGCAATGGCGGACGATCATAAATTACCGATCGCCACGAATCCGCGTGATGTCAGAGGTTTTTCGGGCTCTCAGCGCTCCATAAAGAGACGCGCCAAGCAAATGTCAGTGAAACACTGGAATCGTGAACTTCCCAGATCTCGGTCGGCCGTACGCCGACTGGTACTTTTCCGAGTATACCACGGCACAGCTTTGCTGGCCCTTCAGCCTATCTCTCACGGAGAGGAAGGGAAAAGGACCTTCACGCATTCTCTATACTGCCCACCATCCACAACCAATGAGACGCGTAAAGCAGCGGCAGGTTCACCGATGAGGAGCGGTCGCCCGACCGCTCACGCAAGGCCGGCGACGAACCGCTGGATCAGCGCCGCCGTCAGCGGCGGGCATTCCAGCATCGGGTAATGGCCGGCCTCCTGGCAGACCGCCACCTCCAGGTTCGGGTACCACGCGCCGAAGCGCTCGCGCACCGACGCCTCGCGGTAGAGCGGCAGGTCGTGCGCGCCCAGCAGCGCCAGGATCGGCGTGGGAAGCCCCGCCACCTCGGCCGAAACGTCCGTGCCGGTGAACATGTCGAGGCAGCCGAGCTGCGCCGCCCGCGTCGCCGCGCGCCGGGCGATGCCCAGCTTGAACTCCACCCAGCCCGGCGTGTAGCGGTGGCCGGTGCGCAGGCCGATGGCCTCGCGCAGCGCCTCGTCGTCGTCCAACACCGCCGCCATGCGCGCCTTCGCCGCCGCGTCGGCCGGGAAGCCGGAGGCCGGCACCGGGCAGACCGCGACCAGGGCCTTCACCCGCTCCGGCGCCTTGCACGCAAGATACTGGCCGATCATTCCGGACATGGAATGGCCAACCAGGTGGAAGCGTTCGAAGCCCAGCGCGTCGGCCAGGGCCAGCACGTCGCCGGCCGCTTCCTCCACGGTGTGGGCGCCCGCTATCGTCCGGGAGCGGCCGTAGCCGCGCAGGTCGGCGAAGACCCAGGTGAAGCGCTCGCCGTCCAGATACGGGCGCATCAGGTCCCAGTTGGCGGAATCGCCCAGCCATTCGTGCAGGACGATCGCCGGCTCCGCCCCGCCGCCCTGCACCGCATGCCCCAGCACCATCGCGTTCTCCCCCGTCTTGCCCACGCAAAGGTGCACGCCGCCTGATTTTGGTCAAGGCACGGACGGTTGGGGGTTGCAAACTGGGGCGAAGAGCATAGAAACGGCCCATGACGACACCGCTCCGCATCGGCACGCGCGGCAGCCCGTTGGCGCTGGCGCAGGCCCACGAAACCCGCGACCGCCTCGCCGCGGCGCACCCGCATCTGGCCGCCCCCGGCGCCATCGAGATCGTGGTCCTGAAGACCACGGGCGACCGCATCCTCGACCGCACGCTGGCCGAGGCCGGCGGCAAGGGCCTGTTCACCAAGGAGTTGGAGGAGGCGCTGCTCGACGGCCGCGCCGACCTGGCCGTCCACTCCATGAAGGACGTGCCCACGTGGCTGCCGGACGGGCTGGAGATCTCCACCCTGCTGCCGCGCGAGGACGTGCGCGACGCCTTCTTCTCGCGCTCCGGCCAGGGCGTGGACGACCTGCCCGCCGGTTCGGTGGTCGGCACCGCCGGCCTGCGCCGGCAGGCGCAGATCCTGGAGCGCCGGCCCGACCTGACCGTGGTGCCGCTGCGCGGCAACGTGCAGACGCGCCTCGCCAAGCTGGACGCCGGCGACGTGGACGCCACGCTGCTGGCGCTGGCCGGCCTGCGCCGCCTGGGCCTGACCGACCGCATCACCGCCGTGCTGGAGCCCGACGTGATGCTGCCCGCCGTGGCGCAGGGCGCCATCGGCATCGAGATCCGCTCCGACGATGAGCGCACCCGCGCCCTGCTGGACCCGCTGAACTGCGCGGAGACGGCGGTGCGCGTGACGGCGGAGCGGGCGCTGCTGGCGGCGCTCGACGGCTCCTGCCGCACACCGATCGCGGCGATGGCCCGTCTGGAGGGCGACGCGCTGACGCTGGACGCCAAGGTGCTGTCGCCGGACGGCCGGCAGGTCTTCACGGCGCGCCGCGCCGGCACCGCCGCCGAGGCCGCCGCCATGGGCGCCGACGCCGGGGCGGAGATCAGGGCGCAGTTGCCGCCGGGCTTCTTCCTGCCGTGACGGGCGGGGCGTCCCTTCGCCTCCTCATCACCCGGCCGGCGGAGGATGCCGAGCCGCTGGCCCGGCGTCTCGCCGCGCTGGGCCATGTTCCGTCCGTCGAGCCGATGCTGGACATGGTCTGGCTCGACGGGCCGGAGCCCGGGCTTGACGACGTACAGGCGCTGCTGTTCACCAGCGCAAACGGCGTACGAGCATTCACCAGACGTACAGGCCGCACTGACCGTCCGGTATACGCCGTCGGCGACGCCACCGCGCGCGCCGCGCGCGAGGCCGGATTCGAATCCGTCGAGAGCGCGTCCGGCGACGTGTACGCCTTGGCGGCGCTGGTGGGCGGACGGTGCGATCCGCGGGGCGGCCTGCTGCTTCATGTCGCAGGTACGACGGTTGCCGGCGACCTGGGCGGAATGCTGGCGGCGAAAGGCTTTTCCGTGCGGCGGGAGGCCATGTACGAAGCCCGCCCCTCGACCGCCCTGGGGAGCGCCACGGCGCGCGCCCTCGCCGAAGGTCAGATCGACGCGGTGCTGATTTTTTCTCCCCGTACGGCCCGTTCGTTTGTTAGGTTGGTACGCGAAGCCGGGCTGCTCGACCGCCTGCGTACGGTCGACGCGCTCTGCCTCAGCCCCGCGGTCGCGGACGCCGTCCGTACGTCCGACCTGGGCCCGGCGCCCTGGAGACACGTACGAGTGGCCGAACGGCCGGAGCAGGACAGCCTGCTCGCCCTGCTGCCGTAAGCGGCACGCACCGGGGCCTCCCACCGCCGCCGCGGCGTGCCCCCGCCGACGGCGCCGGAACGATAAAAGGCGACCAAGAAGGCGACCCTCATGACCCCTCGTCCAGGCTCCGACACTCCCGAGGCGGACCCGAACGGCCACAACCCGTCCGACCACACCCCCAGCGGCACCGCCACGGAACGCATCATCGAACGCTTCGGCGGCATCCGCCCCATGGCCCACAAGCTCGACATGCCGGTGACCACCGTGCAGGGCTGGAAGAAACGGGGCGCCATCCCGCTGTCGCGCCACGCCGACCTGCGCGCCGCCGCCGTGAAGCACGGCATCACGCTGGACGAAGCCGACCTGGAAGCCGCCACCCCGGCCGAAGACCGCCACGGCACCGCCCCCGCCGCGGACGACAAGCCGGCCGAGGACAAGATCCCCGACAGCAAGGCAGCCGACGCGGCCGAGACCACCGCCGCCCCGTCCGCGCCCGTGGTCGTCCCGCCGGCCACCACCGAGACGGAGACGCCCGCCGAAAAGGCCGCGGAGGAGGAGCGCGAGCGCGCCCGCACCTACAGCCTGCCGCCCCGTCCGGCCGAGCCGAAATCCGGCGGCGCCGGCTTCGCCACCGCCGTGTCGCTGCTGGCCCTGCTGGTCGGCGCCGCCGCGCTGACCGAGCGCTGGTGGGCGCCGATGGTGCCGGGCTGGAGCGCGCCCACGGCGCAGACCGCCTCCGCGCCGGCCAACGACGGCGCGCTCCGCGCCCAACTCCAGCAGCTCGCCGACCGCGTCGGCAAGCTGGAGCAGCGCCCGGCCGCCAACGGCGGCGCGGCCAACGGCGCGTCCACGGCCGACCTGCAGGCGCTGGCCGGCAAGGTCGCGGCGCTGGAGCAGCGCGTTTCCAGCGCCCCCACCCCATCCGGCAACGCCGACGCGGTGAAGGCCCTGACCGACCGCCTCGCGGCGCTGGAGCAGAAGGCCGGCAGCGGCGAACAGGCGGCCCAGCAGGCGCAGCAACTCGCCCAGCGCATCGCCGGGCTGGAGCAGAAGGTCGGCGCCAACGCCGCCGCCGCGCAGGACGTAAGCGCGCTGAAGCAGGAGGTCGCCGGCCTCGCCAAGCAGGCGGAAGGGCGGCGCGACGCCGCCGCCGCCGCGCAGGCGCTGGTGCTGGCCGCCGGGCAACTGCGCGGCGCGCTGGCCGGCAGCCAGCCGTTCCAGGCCGAGCTGCAGGGGGTGCAGGCGCTGGGCGTCAACGACCCGCAGGTCAAGGCGGCGCTGGACGTCGTGGCGCCGTATGCGGCCAAGGGCATCCCCACCCAGGCGCAGCTCGCCGAGCGCTTCGACCCCCTGGCCAACGACATCGTCAGGGCGGCGCAGAAGGGCGAGGGGGCGAACTGGGTCGATCAGGTGACCGGCGCGCTGTCCACGCTGGTGACCGTGCGCCGCCAGGGCGGCGGCATCGTCGGCGACACGCCGGACGCCACCGTGGCCCGCGCCGAGGCGGCGATGAGCCAGGGCAACCTCGCCGTCGCGGTGGAGGAGCTGTCGAAGCTGCAGGGCCCGGCGGCGCAGGCCGCCAGCGGCTGGCTGGCCGACGCCAGGGCGCGCCTCGCCGCCAACCAGGCGGCGCAGCAGCTCACCGGCCGCGCCATCGCGGCGCTCAACGCCGCGGGCGGCGCCAAGCCGGAGGGCGGCCAATGATCCGCGCCCTGTGGTTCATGGCCAAGGTCGCGATCG
Organism: Azospirillum sp.; assembly: GCA_035629155.1. Taxonomy (GTDB): domain Bacteria; phylum Pseudomonadota; class Alphaproteobacteria; order Azospirillales; family Azospirillaceae; genus Azospirillum. Next base: position 8,519 of record DASPIO010000396.1, read on the forward strand.
TCATCGCGATCGCGCTGTGGTTCGTCGACAATCCCGGCAACGTCAGCTTCGAATGGCTGGGCTACGCCGTCAACACCTCCGTCGCCATGTTCGTGCTGGCGCTGCTGGTGGTGGTGGGCGTCGTGGTGGTGCTCTACAAGATCTGGCGCGGCATCCGCAACGCGCCGGGCAGTTTCCGGCGCTACAGCCGCTCGCGCCGGCGCGAGCGCGGCTACAAGGCGCTGACCCAGGGCATGGTGGCGGTCGCCGCGGGCGACGCCGCCACGGCGAAGAAGATGGCGCAGAAGGCCGACGGCCTGCTGAACGAACCGCCGCTGACCATGCTGCTGTCGGCCCAGGCCGCCCAGCTCATGGGCGACGACAAGGCGGCGCGCCACTACTTCCACGCCATGCTGGAACGGCCGGAGACCGCCTTCCTCGGCCTGCGCGGCCTGCTGACGCAGGCGCTGAAGCAGGGTGACCGGGTGGAGGCGCTGGCGCTGGCGCGGCGCGCCCAGCAGCTCCAGCCCAACACGCCGTGGCTGCTCGCCACGCTCTACGACCTGGAAGCCCGGGCCGGCGAGTGGGCGGCGGCCGAGGGCACGCTGCAGAACGCGGTGCAGGCCGGCGCCGTGCCGCAGGACGAGGGGCGCCGCCACCGCGCCACGCTGCTGCTGGAGCGCAGCTTCGAGGCGGAGCGGCGCGGCCGCGCCGATTCGGCGCTCTACCACGCGCAGGCGGCGCACGAGCTGGTGCCCGGCTACGTGCCGGCGGCGGTGCGGATGGCGCGGCTGCAACTTCGCGGCGGGCATCCCAAGAAGGCCTCCAAGGTGGTCGAGCGGGCGTGGCGCCAGCAGCCGCACCCGGAACTGGCCGAGGTCTACCGCGAGATCCTCGACACCTACGAGCCGCTGGCCCGCGTCAAGCTGTTCGAGAAGCTGCACGCCCACACTCCCAACCACGTGGAGAGCCACGTGGCGCTGGCCCGCGCCGCGCTGGACGCGCACCTGTGGGGCGAGGCGCGCAACCACCTGACCAAGGCGCTGGAGCTGCAGCCGTCCCGCCGCGTCTACCAGTTGCTGGCCGACCTGGAGCGCGCCGAGCACGGCGACGAGGATGCGGCGCGCGCGTGGCTTATCCAGGCGGCCTCGGCCCCGGCCGACCCGGCCTGGACCTGCACGAGCTGCGGCGCCGTCAGCCCGTCGTGGGCGGGGCTGTGCGGCAACTGCGGCACCTTCGACAGCTTCGACTGGAAGCAGCCGTCGCTGGCCCTGCACCTGACCAGCCCGGAGCAGGCCGCGTCCAACGCCAACCTCCCCACGCTCGCCCAGGCGGCGCGCTGAGGTGAGGTGCCCGCCCTCCCCCGCCTTCGGGCGGGGGAGGCCCCCCGCCCCCCGGGGTGCGGTAAAGGATTTCGCAACGTTGCCCCCGTACACAAAGGAACCGGCGCACCGGTGCGCACGGGGGAAACCGCATGACCACCTCCTCGCCATGACCGCCTCGCCGCCGGATTCCGCGGGCCTGCTGCTCGCCGACGCGGCCCGGCCCGACGCGGACCTCGCGCGCCGCGCCGCCATGCTCGACGCCATGATCGCCGTCACCGGCCGCTTCATCGGCCACGACGACGGGCAGAGCGGCATGGAGGAGCTGCTGCGCCACCTGGGCACCGCCATGGGCGTGGTCCGCGCCAGCCTGCACCAGGTCCACGCGCTGGAAACCGGCGGCTTCGCGCAAGTCTGCCTGCACGAATGGACGGCCTGCGGCGTGCCGCGACTCACTGACGATCCCGCCCGGCGGATCGCCATGCTGGGCTCCGCCGCCGACCGGACGCTGGCCGGCTGGGCGTGCGAACTGCTGCGCGGGCGGCCCGTGCACGCCGCCGCCGCCGACCTGGGCGAGCCGTTCCGCAGCCTCCTCGAAGCGCACGGCGTGCGCTCCACGCTGATCGTGCCGGTGATGATCGACGGGCGCTGGTGGGGCCACATCGCCTTCGACGACGCCATCCCCGCCCGCGCCTGGAGCGCGCTGGAGATCGAGGTGCTGGAGTCGGCCGCCGCCACGCTGGCCGGCACCATCCAGCGCACGCGGACCGACGCCGAGTTGCACCGCTCCGAGGCGCGGCGCCGCGCGATCGTCGAGAGCGCCCTGGACTGCATCCTCACCATCGACGCCTCGGGCCTGCTGGTGGAGTTCAACCCGGCCGCCGAACGCACTTTCGGCTATACCCGGGCCGACGCGCTGGGCCGGCGCATGGAGGATCTGGTCATCCCGCCGGCCGGGCGCGATGCCCACCGCCGGGGCTTTGCCCGCTACCTGGCCGGCGAGGGCGGCGGCATGGTCGGCCGGCGCGTCGAGGTGACGGCCATGCGCGCCGACGGCGGCGAGTTCCCGGCCGAGCTGTCGGTGACGCCGTCGCGCGTCTGCGACGAACTGTTCTTCACCGCCTACCTGCGCGACATCACCGACCGCAAGGTGGCGGAAGCCGCGCTGATCGACGCCAAGGCGAAGGCGGAAGCGGCGGCGCAGGCGAAGACGACCTTCCTCGCCACCATGAGCCACGAGCTGCGCACGCCCTTGAACGCCATCATCGGCTTTTCCGAGCTGATCATGGGCGAGGCGCTGGGGCCGCTGGGCGACGCCAAGTACCAGGAGTTCGCCGCCGACATCTTCGAAGGCGCCAACCACCTGCTGGCCATCATCAACGACGTGCTGGACATGTCGCGCATCGAAGCCGGCGAGCACAGCCTGTCGTGCGAGACCATCGACCTGGGCGCGGTGGTGCGATCCTGCCTGACCATGATGCGCGACCGCGCGGTGAAGGCCGGGGTGACGCTGGTGGACGACACCGGCATCCTGCCCATCGGCCTGTGGGCCGACCGCCGGGCCGTCATGAAGATCCTGCTGAACCTGCTGTCCAACGCCGTGAAATTCACCCCGCCCGGCGGCAGTGCGCGTGTCAGCGCCGCGGCCGAGCCGGACGGCACCGTGGTGATCGCCGTCGGCGACACCGGCGTCGGCATGGCGGCGGACGCGCTGGCCGCCGTCTTCGAGCCGTTCCGCCAGGGTGACGGCAGCCTGAAGCGCCGGCACGAGGGCGCCGGGCTGGGCCTGACCGTCACCAGGGCGCTGGTGGAACTGCACGGCGGCACCATCGTCCTGTCCAGCAGCCCCGGCCAGGGCACCACCGCCACGTTGCGCTTCCCGTCGGCGACCTGACCGCGCCGACGCGCTTCATCGCCGAAGTCACCGCCCCGCCCCGGCCCGCGACCTGCGCGTGCTGTTCGCCCCCGCCGAGCCGCCCGATCCGAAAGCACGACGAAGGCGCGAAAGAACTACTCTTGCTCGGCGTCTGGTTTACCAATCGATAGGACGCCGTTTCGCCCGGCTTATTGGCTCATTCTCCAAACACCACAAAATCCATGCGAGCAACACAAGCAGATAGGACGCGCCGTCTGCTTGCACATCCGGTGGTATTATCCCCGACATTGGCGTTGAATTCAGCAATCTGACGGGCAAGTTTCAGCCTGCACGTATTTGCCACTCCGTGTTGTCCGTCCCGCCAGCGGCCCGACCAGTTGGGCCGGATGGGGCGGCTTTACCCCGCGGCGTGGCAACCGGAGCCCGAGGGAGGGTTGAATTGGTTGAAGTCATCATCGCCGCCGCCGATCTCGACGATCTCGCATTCCTTCTGGAGCGGCGACGCCCCGGTGTCGACGTCGTCGCCGTACCGGCCGACGGCGATGCCCACGCCGTGCTGGCGGACGTCCTGGCGCAGCGCCCGGCGGCCGTCCACCTGCTGGCGCACGGCGCGCCGGGTGCGGTCCTGCTGGGCGCGCGACCGCTCGATTCCGTGTCCCTGCTGGACCGCGCGTGGCCCGACGCGGCCGGCACCGAGATCCTGATCCACGCCTGCCGCGTCGCCGAGGGCGAGGCCGGCCGGCTGTTCCTCGACCGCCTCGCCGCCGCGACCGGCGCGCGCGTGGCGGCCTCCACCCGACCCATGGGCGCGGCCGAACTGGGCGGCTCCTGGACCTTCGACGCGGCGACCGCGCCCGTGGCCACGCCGCCGGCCTTCGCCGGAGTCGGCGCGTGGGCGCACCTGCTGGGGCCGGAGGACCGCTACGTCGTCACCGGCCAGGATATCAACCTGACCGGCGTCGACCTCAGCAACTACGGCGGGATCCAGAGCACCTTCGAGGGCTCCGCCACCATCCGCATCACGCTGGAGCAGGCGCTGCGCCTGAACTACGTCGGCACCACGCCGCAACCGGGCGACACCGACAAGGTGGAGATCGTCCGCCCGATGGGCGACACCGACTGGGACGTCGACCTCAGCCACCTGACGGTGTCCGGCTTCGACGTCGTCCACATGCTGGGCACCGATCTCGGCGACTTCATCATCGGCACGCCCGGCCACGATTTCCTCGAAGGTGGCGAAGGCAGCGACACGATCAGCGGCGGCGACGGCTCGGACGTGCTGAGCGGCTACCACGGCGACGAAGTGTTCATGTATTCCGGCCGCGAGACGGGCGTCGACTTCCTCTACAACTTCGGCCGCCGCGGCGTGGACAGCATCCGAATCGAAGGCGCCGACCTGCACGGTCCGGTCACGCTGGGCAACGGCACCACGGTCGGGCGCGGCTTCATCGAGGCGGAGTACCTGGCCGGCGAGGACACCAAGCTCTACATCGGCCTCGACGACGCGCCGGGCGCCGATATGGAGATCATCGTCAACGAACTGGTCGACACCGACCTGTTCCAGGTGAACGGCACCGACATCTCGCTGACCGACAGCCTGGGCCCGACGGCGCACCCCAAGATCGCCATCGACCCCGTGGCGGTCAGCCACGCCGAGGGCAACGCCGGCGCGACGGCCTTCACCTTCAACGTCATGCGCGCCGGCCTGCTCACCGGCGCCTCGACGGCCACGTGGTCGGTGGCCGGCAGCGGCGCCAACCCGGCGGACGCGGCCGACTTCGGTGGCGCACTGCCCGGCGGCACCGTCAGCTTCGCCGCCGGCCAGACCAACGCCACCATCACGGTGATGGTCGCCGGCGACACCGCGCAGGAGCAGGACGAGACCTTCACCGTCACGCTGAGCAACCCGTCCGACAGCACCGCCATTGTCGGGGCCAGTACGCAGGCCACCATTCAGAACGACGACACTCCGCCGGTCAGCGGCGGCGGTACCGGCACCGGTGGCGGAAGCACCGGCGGCGGTACGGGCGGCGGCACCACGACGCCCCCGCCGGGCAACGCCGCCGTCAGCGGCACCACCGGCGACGACGTTCTGACCGGCAGCAGCGCCAACGACGTCCTGTACGGCGAGGCCGGCAACGACGCCCTGACCGGCGGGCTGGGCGACGACGTGCTGTACGGCAACCAGGGGACCGACGTTCTGTACGGCAACCAGGGCCAGGACACGCTGTTCGGCGGGCAGGACGCCGACACGGTGTTCGGCGGCCAGGACGCCGACGTGATCTACGGCAACATGGCCAACGACGAACTGTACGGCAACATGGCCAGCGACACGATCTTCGGTGGCCAGGGTGACGACTTCATCTTCGGCGGTCAGGGCGACGATTTCGTCGCCGGCAACCTGGGCGACGACGTGCTGAACGGCAACTTGGGCAACGACACGCTGGTGGGCGGGGCGGGGGCCGACCGTTTCGTCTTCGCCACCGGCGGCGGCGCCGACACCGTCAGCGACTTCGAGTTCGCCCAGGGCGACCGCATCCAGGTCGCCGCCGGCATGACCTGGACCATCGCCGACGGCCCGAACGGCGCGGTCGTCAGCTTCGGCACCGGCGACCAGATCACGCTGACCGGCATCAGCGCCACCAGCGTCACCAGCGGCTGGATCATCGCCGGGTAAGCGGCCTTCTACCCCTCCCTCGCTTCCGGCGGGGGAGGGGCGTTTCCTTACTGCCCCAGCCGGGCGCCTTCCAGGATGGCGTCTTCCAGGTCGGCGCCGGTGCGGTTGGCGCCGGTCAGGTCGGCCAGCGTCAGGTCGCAGCCGCGCAGATTGGCCTCGGCCAGCGACGCGCCGGCCAGACGCGCCCGCACCAGCGAGGCGCGCATGATCCGCTCGGCCGAGTGGATCGCCAGCGGCGACAGGTTGGCGCCGTCGAGCACGCTGTCGATCAGGATGGCGCGGTCGAGCGTCACGCCGCGCAAATCCGCCCCGCGCAGGTCGGCGGAGCGCAGGTCGGCGCCGTCCAGCCGCGCCGCCTGAAGCTGGGCGCCGCGCAGGTCGGCGTTGCGCAGGTGCACGCCCGAACCGATGGCCAGCGTCAGCACCGCCCCGGTCAGGTTCGCCCCCTCCAGGTTCAGCCCGGTCAGGTCCATCTGGCGGCCCACCTTGCCGCTGGAACCCAGCCACAGCAGGTGCTGCTTCATCAGGTCGGCCAGCGCCTCGGGCGAGGGCGGCGGTGCCGCCTCCGCCTCGTTCGCCACGGGCAGCGGCGGCAGTTCACGGATGGCGGCGGCCTCGCCGTCGGTGCGGGCGGCGGTGACGAGGTCCAATTCGTTCATGAAGGCGCCGTCCAGGTTGGCGCCGCGCAGGTCGGCCCCGGTCAGGTCCGCCCCGTGCAGGTCGGCGCCGATGAAGTTGCAGTCGCGCAGGTCCGTGCGCTCCAGCCGCGCCCCGGACATGGTGGCGTTGGTGAAGTCGGCGGCGCGGGCGAAGCTGCCGGTCAGCTTGGCACGCGCCATGTCGGTGTTCACGAGGCGCGCCTGCGACAGGTCGGCCGGGCCGGGCTGGAAGCCCACCACCATGGTCTCGGCGATGCTGCTCTTGGTGACCTTGCTGCCGTCGCGCAGATCCACCTCCACCATCGCCGCCCCTTCCATGTTGGCGCCGCGCACGTTGGCGCCGCGCAGGTCGGTACGGAACAGCTTGGCGCCGCGCAGGTCGGCCCCGCGCAGGTCGGCGCCGAACAGGTCGGCGTGGTCGAGCACCGTGCCCTTCAGCTTGCCGTCGCGCAGGATGACGCCGGCCAGGTGCGCGCCGGTCAGGTTGCGGCCGGAGAGGATGAGGCCCGACAGGTCGAAGAACGGCAGGTTGGCGCGCGCGCCGCCCGGACGCCCCTCCATGAAGTGCACGTGCCGCTCGCACACGCGGTCGAGCTGGTCCTGGGTCAGGCGGATGCGCGTCTTGAGGGTGCCGTCATAGGCCATGGGCGGTCACCTCCCTCCGTCAGGCGAACAGCGCATCGATGTCGTCCTGCGAGAACTTCGCCCCGTCCGCGGCCGGCGGATCGGGCGGAGGAGGAGAAGGCGGAGGCGGAGGCGGAGGCGGAGGTGCGGCCTTCTTCGGTGCGGGCGGAGGGGGCGGAGGCGGGGGGGCGGGCACGGCGGCCGGCGCCGGCGCGGCGCGCTCGATGGCCGCGGGGTTCTGCGCCGCCATCTGGTCGAACAGCGCGTCGATATCGTTCTGGCTGACGCCCTGCCCGGCGAGCTGCGGGCCGTTCAGCAGGTGGGCGTCGGGACGCGTGTCGTGCAGCTTGCGGTGCGCGGCCGCGACGTCCGGCAAGGCACCGCCCACGCCGATGTCGCCGCCCCACACCTCGATCAGCGCGTTCACCCGCTCCTCGATGTAGCGCAGGGTGTTGATGACCTTGGTGGTGCGCTGGCCGGTGATGTCCTGGAAGGAGCAGGCGGTCATCACCTCGATGCACTGCGCCTCGATGCCGTTGGCGAGTTCGGCCCAGTCCGGGTCGTCGCGCGGGATGCGCGCGGTGTACTCCTGGATCACCTCGGTGGCGTTGAGGATCTCGGTGGTGGCGCTCTCGGTCGCGTGGACGATGGCGTCCAGCTCGGCGGTGGCGGCGACGATGGGGTCGCTGCCGCCGTCCGACGGGCGCAGCGCCGCCATGTCGCCGCGCGCCTGATCGACGAACTGGCGCAGCGCGTCCAGCTCCGACTGCACGCGGGCGATCTGCCCGTCGCCGGCCGGCGCCCGCACCGCCGGGGCCGCAGCGGACCCGACGGCACCGCCCAGGCGCTTGACGTGCTCCTCCAGGCGGACGGCGACGCCGTGGAATTCGTCGATGGCGACAAGGCGCACCCGGCGGTCGCGCATGCGCAGGAACGCCCGCCCGCGGGCGGTCTGCGACAGCGCCTCTTCCATCTTCAGATAGTCCTGCTCGGTGAGTTCGAGCAGCGCTTGGTCAGTCATGCCCGGCTCCGGCGGGGTCGGGTTTCGCGTGCGGACGGTCCGTTTCCGCAACCTACTCCCGGCAGCCGGGCAAGGTAAAGACGCATCCCACCACGCCGGGCGTCCGCCTACCCCCTCTTTGTGGACCCGCGCGCGGTCCGCCGGGTCTAAGACTCCGCCCATGATGGATCGTCTCCACTCCCTTCCCGCCCTGCCTGCCACCGCCGCCCGGCCGGCGCTGCTGCGGCCGCACAGCGTGCGCTGGCATCTGGTGGCGCTGGCGCTGGCGGCGCTGCTTCCGGCCCTGGTGCTTTCCGGTGTGCTGACGGTGCGCCACACGCTGGCGCAACGCACCACGCAGGAGGAGGGGCTGCGCGACACCGCGAGCGCGTTGGCGCTGGCGATCGACGCCGATCTCGGCGGCATCGTCCACACGCTGGAGGGCGCCGCCGTGGCCGCCGGGCCGCCGGGCGAGGACCCCGTGCGCTTCCTGACCACCGCGGCGGCGCTGAAGGACGGCCATCCCTACTGGCACGCGCTGTTCCTCGCCGACGGCTACGGACACGTCACCATCGACACGGCCAGCGGCGTCGGCGCGCTCCGCAAGACGGCGGCCCTTCCCTACGGCGCCGCCATCCGGCAGGCCATCGCCACGGGCAAGCCGGCGGTATCGTCCTACCTGCCGGCGGAGGGGGAGCGCCCGGCGCTCGTCGCCGTGGCGGTGCCGCTGCTGCACCGCGGGCTGGTCGACGGCGTGATCGGCGTCGCCGTGCGGCCGGAACGCTGGAGCCGCCTGCTGGCCGAGCGCGGCACCCCGGCCGACTGGCTGGGCGTCGTCCTCGACCAGGGCGGCACGCTGGTGGCGCGCGCCCCCGACGGCGCGCACTACGCCGGCCGGGTCGCCCCGGACTGGCTCGCCGCCGCCCTGCGCACGGCGCCCCAGGGGCTGGCTTCCGGCCGTTCGCTGCAGGGGCACGACGTCACCCTCGGCTACGCCCGCTCGGCCTTCGGCTGGAGCCTGGGCTTCGCCGCCCCGCAGGAGACGCTGGACGCGCCGCTGGCCCGCGCGTTGACCGAGGCGCTGCTGCTGAACGGCGCGCTGGTGACCCTGGCGGCCCTGGCGGCGCTGCGCATCGGCCGGCGCATCGCCGCGCCAGTGCGGGCACTGACCGCCGCCGCCGTGGGGCTGGAGCAGGACCGGCCCTTGCCGCCCATCCCGCCCAGTTCGGTGCGGGAGATCAACGACCTGGGCGCCGCGCTGGCGTGGGCCGCGCACCGCCTGCACGAGGGTGCCGTGGAGCGCGAACGCCTGCTGGAGCGCGAGGCGGAGCGGCGGCGCGAGGCGGAGCGGGCCAACGCCGCCAAGTCGCGTTTCCTGGCCGCCGCCAGCCACGACCTGCGCCAGCCGTTCCAGGCCATGCGGCTCTACCACTTCCTGCTGGACCAGGGGCTGGCGGACGAACGCGCGCGCGACATCCACCGCCAGCTCGGCACCGCCATGGAATCGGGCGAATCGCTGCTGAACGCGCTGCTCGACGTGTCGACGGTGGAATCCGGCACGGTGCAGCCGCGCCTTGCCGACATGCCGGTGCGCGACCTGGTTGCCGCCAAGCTGGCCGAGGTGCGCCTGGCCGCCGACGCCAAGGGGTTGCGCCTGCGCAGCCGGGCCTGTGGCGCGACGGTGCGCAGCGACCCGCTGCTGCTCGGCCGCATCCTCGGCAACCTGCTGGCCAACGCCGTGCGCTACACCGGGCGCGGCGGCGTGCTGGTCGCCTGCCGCCGCCGCGCCGGCGCCCTGCGCATCGAGGTGTGGGACACCGGTGCCGGCATACCGCCCGAGCAACTGGAAACGGTGTTCGAGGAGTTCGTGCAACTCGGCAACCCGGCGCGCGACCACAGCCAGGGGCGGGGGCTCGGCCTGTCGGTGGTGCGGCGCACGGCGCGGCTGCTCGGCCACCCGCTGGAGGTTCGCTCGGTGCCCGGCCGCGGCTCCTGCTTCGCGATCACCGTGCCGCTGGCGACCGGACGTGCGCCTTGACCATGACGTGCCGCATCACGTGCCGGCGGCCGGCCGGCGCGTGGTCCGGACGGGCGTCTTCGCCGCCGTCCTCTTCGGCGCGGCCTTGCGGGCCGGCGGCTGCGGCACGGCAGCCGCCTTGGAGGCGGACCCGGCGGGGAGCGGCGGTTGTGGCGGCAGGCGCGGGACCAGCGTGCGGGCCGGTGCCGCGGCGGCCTCGCGCGTGGTGGCGGTGGAGCCGGCCACGCCGCCCGCCGCGTGCCCGGCACCGCCGGACATCAGCGCCCCCACCCACAAGGGCGGCGCCCAGAAGAACGGCGACGCGGCGACCAGCCACGTGGCCGGAAGCCAGTTCGCCGCGGCGCGGTTCACGTCGGCCCAGGCCCGCATGACGGACATCGGCCCGGCCATCAGCGTCGTGAGGTCGGGCAGGTCCGTCGGTGGCCCGCCGGGATGCGGGGCGCCGGGATTCGACCGGGGGGAGGGGGAGTTGGACTTGCCGGCCATGTCACCATCCTCACTGCGTTGCTCGCCACGGCGTGCCGCCCGCCGGCGCGCGCGGGTGTCCTGATCCCGGGGAATCCAGACATGGCGCCACACGCCCCGCGATCAAGACGACAGGCTTGAACGATTCACGATATTCTCCCAAATGTGCGCCGCCGGGTATGCGTCTCATGATCGCGTCTGGCCCATGATCGTGTTTGGGATCGTGTTTGGGATCGTGTTTGGGAGAGTTCAGGCATGAAGAGCAAGGTTGCAGGCGTGCTGGCCGTGTTGGGCATCGCGGTGGCGACGGTCGCCGGCCTTCCGGCGCCCGCACCCGCGGCGCTCCCCGCCACGGCCAACGGAACGACGACGATCGCGCCCATGCTGGAGGCGGTGACGCCGGCGGTGGTCAACATCGCCGTCACCTCGCGGGCACCACAGGTGGACAACCCGCTGCTGCGCGATCCGTTCTTCCGCCGTTTCTTCAACATTCCGGACCAGCCGCCGGAGCGCGTGCAGTCCAGCGCCGGGTCGGGCGTCATCGTCGACGCGCGCCGGGGCTACGTCATCACCAACCACCACGTGGTGGAGAACGCCCAGCAGATCACCGTCACGCTGAAGGACCGCCGCCGCTTCAGCGCCAAGCTGGTGGGCAGCGACGCCGCCACCGACATCGCCGTGCTGCAGATCAACGGCGACCGCCTGACCGCCCTGCCCATGGGCGACTCGGACCGGCTGAAGGTCGGCGACTTCGTGGTCGCCATCGGCAATCCCTTCGGCCTGGGGCAGACGGTGACCTCCGGCATCGTCTCGGCGCTGGGGCGCAGCGGCCTGCGCGTCGAGGGGTACGAGGATTTCATCCAGACCGACGCCTCGATCAACCCCGGCAACTCCGGTGGTGCCCTGGTCAACTTCAACGGCGAGCTGATCGGCATCAACACCGCCATCATCGGCCCGGCCGGCGGTTCGGTGGGCATCGGCTTCGCGGTGCCCACCGGCATCGTGCGCGCGGTGATGGAGCAGATCGTCGAGTTCGGCGCGGTGCGCCGCGGCCGCCTGGGCGTGGCCATCCAGGACCTCACGCCCGACCTTGCCGAGTCGCTGAACGTCGGCGGCAACATCGCCGACGGCGGCGGTGCCGTGATCGCCCAGGTCGAGCCCGGCTCGCCCGCCGACAGGGCCGGCCTCAAGAGCGGCGACGTGGTGGTCGCCGTGGACGGCAAGCCGGTGCTCAGCGGCACCGCGCTGCGCAACCGCGTCGGTCTGGTGCGCACCGGCACGCCGATGCAGGTGACCCTGCTGCGCGGCGGCGCCCAGCGCACCGTCACCGTCCGTACGGCACGGTGACCGGCGTGCCGCTGCCGCCCCGCCCGTCACCGTCCCGCGCCCCGCAGGCGCCGCGCGCGGCGGCACCGCCGCCCGCCGTGGTGCAGAAGGCGGCGGCGCGCATGCTGATGCGGCTGGACGAGATGCTGCGCCGCACCGCCGATCTGGGCGCCAACGCGCGCGAGCGGGTGGGCGTGGGCGGCCTCAACCGCTACCGCCGCTTCACCAAGAAGGTGCGCGACTTCTTCGCGCTGGCGGCGGTGGTGGAGGAGAAGCTGGCGCCGCTCGACCCCGAACTGGTGGCGCCGCTGCTGACCGCGCTGGACCGGCTGCACGCGCGCATGGTGCTGCTGTTCATCGACGAGAGCGCGGGGTTCTTCGCCGGCTTCGTCAAGGTGCGCGAGCTGCCGATCGGCACGCACGAGATCTGCGGCGTGGAGTTGCGCGGCCTCGTCGCCATCCGCGGCTTCCTGGACGATCCGCGCTACGACGGGGAGCGCGGGCAGGCGCTGCGCGGCAAGGCCGACCGTATCGCCGACATGATGCGCACGGTGATGGCCCGCATGCCGCCGCTGCCCGATTTCGGTGACCTGCCCAGCGTCGGCCCCAAGGGCACGATCAACAAGCCGGTCAAGCCGCCCCGCCGCCCGCCGCAACGCCCGCAGGCGACCGCCCCGCCCCCGCCGCCACCCGCGCCGGAACCGCCGCGCGCGCCGGAGGTGCGGCAACTGTCGCTGGACGATTTCACGGATTGATGGGGGACGCCCTTCCCCGGAGCCGGCTGGGGAAGGGCGTCGGCGGCTCTATCGCTTCTTGCCGCCGCTGGGGGCGGTGAGGGCGCCGACCGCCGCACCACCGGCGCCGCCGATCAGGCCGCCGAGCACGGCGCTGCCGCCGGTCAGCGCGCCGACCGCCGCACCGCCCGCGGCACCGATGGCGCCGCCGGACAGTGCGCGCTGCTCACGTGTGTCGAGCCCCGAACAACCGGCAAGAAGACCAGCCCCCAGAATGACCACTGCGACCTTTTTCTGCATGCTTCAACCCGTCTGTAAAGCGGCGCAGGCCACGTGCCTGCAACCAGGCCATGTTTACGGGATGAACGCACAATCGGATGTGACCATTCCGGGGTAACCGCGAAGTTTCAGGCCGGAGGGGGGGAGCGCCCCCTTACGACCCCTTCTTGTAGAGGTTGGGGTCCTCGCCCTTGGCGTGGCTCTTGCCCTTCTCCTCGGCCTGGCGCAGGTCCTTGCCTTCCGGGCTGTCGACGGCCTTGCGGGCGCGGTCGGCGTCGCCCTGCACGTCGTGGTGCTCGACGTGGTCCTTCACGCCCTGGCGGTACTGGCGGTCGGCGGTGCGGTTGCCTTCGCCTTCGTTGCGGTTCGCCATGCTTTCCTCCTTTGGGGTGGCGGCTTGCACCACGTCAACCCAAAGGCCGCGCCAAGGTTTCCTTTATCCCGCCTTTCATCGCCAAACGGATTGTTTCGCAATCCCATAAAATTGCAGATATCTCCCCTTCCGACATGTTTGCACCGTCGTCGCGACGAAAGATTTCTTTTGTATTCCTTTTGAACGATAGCTCTTTACGGCCGCGAAAGTCCGGTGTAGTTCAGTGTCGTAACAAATAGGCCGCAGACGGGGCCGAACGAGCAACGCGCCGAACGGCCAAAGCAAGGAATCGACCGCCATGACCATCGCCCCCTCCTTCGCCGAGGCGCCCGGCCAGCGCCGGCACCGCCGCCCCGACCAGCCGGTCGCCGGCCATTCCGACATCCCGACCTTCGACCGTCATGACGCCGGCATGAGTTTCTCCGGCGCGGCGCGCACCGCGCTGCGCGGGACGCCGCCGATGGGGCGCGTGCTGCACATGGCCGCCACCGGCGTGTGGGCGATTCGCCTGGGCGGCCGCTTCGTCGAGGTGGACGGCCGCAACTGCTGGGAAGACCGCGAGGATCTGGCCACCGCCGCCGCGCGGGCCGGCGTGGTGCTGTCGGATCTGGTGGTCGACACCGGGCGGTGAGGGATTACGCCTCCATCTGCAGCGTCTTGATGGTCTCGACGCGGATCTCCTCGGTCAGGCGCTCCTTGTAGGCGGCGAACCGCGGCGTTGTCTTGACCTTGTAGGAGCGGGGGTGCGGCAGGTCGATGGGGACGTCGCACTTGATGCGGCCGGGCCGGGCGGACATCACCACCACCCGGCTGGCCATGAAGATCGCCTCGTCGATGTCGTGGGTGACGAACAGCACCGTCTTGCGGTGCTGCTCCCAGATGCCCAGCAGCAACTCCTGCATCAGCTCGCGCGTCTGGTGGTCCAGCGCGCCGAACGGCTCGTCCAGCAGCAGGATCTTGGGATCGTTGGCGAGTGCGCGCGCCAGCGCCGTGCGCTGCTGCATGCCGCCGGAGAGCTGCGCGGGGAAGTGGTTCTCGAAACCCCTCAGCCCGACCTGCGCCAGGAAGCGGTCGGCGACCTCCCGTTGCTCCGCGCGCGGCACGCCGCGCTCGCGCAGGCCGAAGCAGACGTTGTCGCGCACGTTCAGCCATGGGAACAGCGTGTAGGACTGGAACACCATGCCGCGGTCCGGCCCCGGCCGGGTGACCGGCGTGCCCAGAAGCCGCACCTCGCCGCCCGACGGCGTCTCCAGCCCGGCGACGATGCGCAGCAGCGTCGACTTCCCGCAGCCCGAGGGGCCGAGGATGGTGATGAAGTCGTTGTCCGCCACCTCCAGGTCGGTGGGGGTCAGCGCCCGCGTCGGCGCCGCGCCGCGGCGGCCGGGGAAGGTCTTCTCGACGGCGCGGATGGACAGGATGCTCATGCGCGGCCTCGCGCCCACGGGAACAGGCGGGCGTGCAGCGCCCGGAAGGCGAGGTCGGTGATCAGCCCGATCACGCCGATGACGACGATGCCGAAGATCATCTGCCCGGTGTCCAGGAAGCGCTGGGCGTCGATGATCATGTGGCCGATCCCGCGCGAGGCGCCCACCAGTTCCGCCACGATCACGTAGGTCCACGCCCAGCCGAGCACGAGGCGCAACGCCTCGAAGATCTGCGGGCTGGCGGCGGGCAGCAGCACGCGCAGCACCACGCCGCGATTGCTCGCCCCCAGCGTGTAGGCGGCCTCCAGCAGGTCGGCGCGCACGGCGCCCACGATCACCGCCACCATGATGACGAGTTGGAAGACCGAACCGATGAAGATGACAAGGATCTTCTGCGCCTCCCCCACCCCGGCCCACAAGATGAGCAGCGGGATGAAGGCCGACGCCGGCAGGTAGCGGGCGAAGGACACGAAGCCCTCGAAGAACGCCTCCACCGGCTTGAAGGCGCCCATGAGGATGCCCAGCGGCACGGCGAGCGCCGCGGCCAGCGCGAAGCCGGCGAAAACGCGCCAGACGGTGACCACCACGTCCTCGGCGAAGCCGAATTCGGTGAACAGCGCCCACCCGGCGATCAGGCTGTCGCCGGGCGAGGCCAGGAACAGCGGCCGGACAAAGCCGCCGTAGGTGGCGATTCCCCAGCCGAGGAAGAACAGCACGAAGCACGACACGCCCAGGACGATGCGCAGTCCGGGGCTCACCGGCTTCAGCGGCGTGAACAGGCCGTTCATGTGGGGGAGATTCCTGCGGTGGGACGTGCGTTTGCCCCCTCCCCATCCCTCCGCCCCGAAGGAGGAGGGTCAGGGGAAGGGGCAACGTTCTTTTACTTCACGAACTCGGTCGTCACCATCGCCTCCAGGCTGGGCGGGGCGCGGCGGATCAGCTTGGCGTTCAGCATCACGTCCTGCACCTCCCTGGCGAAGGCCGGCATGGTCTTGCTCAGGTACTCCTGGTTCATCGGCTTGTCGTACCAGCGCACGAACTTCGCCGAGGCCGCGAACTGCTCGGGCGTCTGGTTGACGTCCTTGCCCATCAGCGCGAAGGCCTTCTTCTCGTCGGCCTTGATGGCTTCGAGCGCCTCGAACCAGCTCTTCACCACGGCGTCGACGACCTTGGGGTTCTTCTTGATGAAGTCCGGCTGGAAGGCCAGCGTGTCGATGATCACGCCCGGCGTCTGGTCGGAGGTGACGATGATGCGGCCCTGCGCGTCGCGCACCTTGGACAGGTACGGCTCGTAGGTCACGGCGGCGTCGAACTGGCCGGCGACGAAGGCGTTGGCGGCGTCGGAGGGCTGCAGGTTGCTGGTCTGCACGTCGGCGATCGACATGCCGTTCTTCTTCAGCACGTAGGCCAGCCAGAATTGCGGCACGCCGCCGTACTGCACCGCCACCTGCTTGCCCTTCAGGTCGGCCAGCGTCTCGATGGGCGGGCGCACCGCAATGCCGTCGCCGCCGTGCGAGCTGTCGAGCACCAGCACCTGCGTCACGTCCACGCCGGAGGAGGCGTAGAGGATGTGCGTGTCCACAGTGGTGGCGATCGCCTGCACCTCCCCCGCCGCCATCGCCTGATGGCGGTTGGAGGTGGGCATCTTCTTGATCTCGACCTCGACGCCGTTCTTCTTGAAGATGCCGGTCTCCTTCGCCAGCGTGATCGGCGCGAAGCCGGTCCAGCCGCTCATGGCGATGGTGATC
>DASPIO010000397.1:0-12456 GCA_035629155.1 Azospirillum sp.
GCTGGGGTTCGACCAGGGTGGCGCCGGCGACGGCGACAACTCCGGCATCATGGCGCTGGTCAACTCGGCGCTCGTCAACTACGAACGCCTGCCCATGCTGGAGGTGGTCTTCGACCGCCTCGTCCGCATGATGTCGACGTCCTTGCGCAACTTCACCTCCGACAACGTCGAGGTCAGCCTCGACCAGATCTCGTCGGTGCGTTTCGGCGACTATCTGAACTCCATCCCGCTGCCGGCCATGCTCTCCGTCTTCAAGGCGGAGGAGTGGGACAACTATGGCCTGATGGTGGTGGATTCGGCGCTGATCTACTCGATCGTCGACGTGCTGCTGGGTGGCCGGCGCGGCACCGCGGCCATGCGCATCGAGGGCCGCCCCTACACCACCATCGAACGCAACCTGGTCGAGCGCATGGTGCACGTCGTGCTGTCCGACCTGTCGGCGGCGTTCGACCCGCTGTCGCCCGTCACCTTCCGCTTCGACCGGCTGGAGACCAACCCGCGCTTCGCCACCATCGCGCGCCCCGCGAACGCCGCCGTGCTGGTCAAGCTGCGCATCGACATGGAGGACCGCGGCGGGCGCCTCGAGCTGATGATCCCCTACGCCACCCTGGAACCCGTCCGCGAGCTGCTGCTCCAGATGTTCATGGGTGAGAAGTTCGGCCGTGACTCGATCTGGGAAACCCACCTGGCGTCCGAGCTGCTGGTGACCGACGTCGATCTGGCGGCGGTGCTGGACGAGGTGACGATGACGCTGCACGACGTGCTGAACTGGCGCGTCGGCTCCCGCATCCTGCTGAACGCCACCCCCGACGGCTCGATCGAGCTGCGCTGCGGCGACGTGTCGATGTTCCAGGGGCGCATGGGGCGCAAGGGCGGCCACATCGCCGTGCGCATCGAGAAGGAACTGCCCAAGCAGGAGGTCATGCGGCTATGAGCCCGATCATCTCCCTGGTCCTCGACCTGGTGATGGTGGGCCTGCTGGTCGCCACCATCGCCTACGCCATCATCCTCAACAAGCAGATCATCCGCATGCGCGAGAGCCGCGGCGAGATGGCCGAGCTGATCAAGGGTCTGAACGAGGCGATGGCCAAGGCCGAGCAGGGCGTGCGCGGCATGAAGCGCACGGCCGCCGACACCGGCGATGGGCTGCAGCGCTCCATCGACAAGGCCGCGGCGCTGCGCGACGAGCTGCAGTTCATGATCGAGGCCGGCAACACGCTGGCCGACCGGCTGTCCGGCTTCTCCGACAGTGACCGGCCGAAACACACGCCGGCCCGCCCGGCCTCCGGCGGCGGGCGGCAACCCTCGGCCTCCGTGGCCGCCGCGTTGCGCCCCCTGTTGGAGGAGGCGGAGGCCGCCGAGGCCGCCACCCCACCGCTGCCGCGCCGCGCCGCGCCGTCCGCCCCCCCGCCGTCCGACGACGACCCCGGCCGCCCGCGTCCGGGCGAGGAAGGTCTGTCGCGGGCCGAGCGCGAGCTGCTGCGCGCGCTTGAGAACCGCCGCTGAGCCCCGCGCGGAGAGCCGCCATGACCATGCAGCCCCCCGCGGCCGCCCGGCCGCCCCAGCAGAAGCCCGCGGTCCCCGCCGTCGCGGGAAAGCCCGTTGCGAAAAAGCCCGGCGCCGGCAAGCCGACGCGCAAGGCCAAACCGCCGCGCCGGCCACCGCTGTGGCAACGCCTGACCGAGCGCGTGAAGCGCGTGCGCTTCCGCGTGCTGCCGATCATGATCTTCGCCGCGGTGCTGATGCTGGGCGTGCGCGTCGGCGACGTCTGGCGCATCGCCACCCGCGACGCCCATCTGCCGGACTTTCCGGCGACACTCGCCCAGGACCCCAAGGTGGCCCCCAAGGCGGATCCCAAGGCCAGCGCCAAGACCTCTCCTGCCGCGACGGCCAAGCCGGCGCCGGCCCCCGCCGCTCCCCAGCAGCAGGTCGCGGCAAACGCCCCGCCGCCCGCCGCGGAACCGGCCCCCGCCGCACAGCCGCCGTCCGGCGACAAGATGGGGGTGGGCGACAACGAACTGCTGCAGCACTACGCCGACCGCCGGGCCGAGCTGGAAAAGCGCACCCGCGAGGTCGAACAGCGCGAGGCGCTGCTGGCCGCCGCCGAGAAGCGCATCGAGCAGAAACTGGCCGAGATGGAGAAGGTGCGCGCCGACATCCAGAAGCTGATGCGCACCGGCGACGAGAAGCAGAGCGCGCAGTTGGAAAGCCTCGTGAAGATCTACGAGACGATGAAGCCCAAGGAGGCCGCGCGCATCTTCGAGGAGCTGGACATGCCCGTGCTTCTCGACGTCTTCCAGCGCATGAAGGAATCGAAGTCGGCGCCGATCCTGGCCGCCATGGACCCCGGCAAGGCCAAGGAGGTCACCACCGCCCTGGTCGAGCGCCGTGCCCTGCCCAGCACAGGGCAGTGAACGAGCCAAGGATCGAGGCGTAGGTTGGGTTGAGCGCCAGCGAAAACCCAACGCTCTGTCCACGGCGAGGATGCCGGGACTTCGCCGGCGCTCAACCCAGCCTGCACGGCCTCGACCCGCGCCCACACCTTGCCCCGTTCCGCCACTTAACGGCCTGTTAACCCAACCATTTTAGGTTAAGACGGGCTTGGAAGGCCCGATTCGCCTGACTTTTTCGTCTCCACTGCGCGGCCGGTCCTGCCATGTCCTATTCCTCCTCGCCGATGCCGTCGCCGATGGCCGAGCAGAAGCTCCTGAGGCAGCGGCTCGACGCCGCGCTGGCCGAGACGGCCGTCCCGCTGTCGCGCGACGAGGTCGCCGGGATCGTGCGCGAGGTAGTCGCCAGCATGGGCGGCGACATGTCCGGCGACGACCTCAAGCTTTACGCCGAGCTGGAGGACCTGGCGCGCTACATCGCCGACGCCAAGGCGGAGCTGGCGGCACTGCGGCCGGGAGAGATCCGGGACGAGCACATCCCCACCGCCACCGATGAGCTGGACGCCGTCGTCGGCGCCACCGAGCAGGCGACCTTCGCCATCTTCGACGCCTGCGACATCGTCTCCGGCGTGGCCGGCGCGGTGGACGCGGACAGCGCCGCCACGCTCAACGACGCCGTCACCCGCATCTACGAGGCGTGCAACTTCCAGGACATCACCGGCCAGCGCATCACCAAGGTCGTCCGCACCCTGAAGCACATCGAGGCGAAGGTGGACGCCCTGCTGGCCGTGTTCGGCGAGGAGGCGCGCCACGCGGCCGCCGTCGCCGCACCGGTTCCGGAGCCGTCGCCCGCCGATGCCGACGCCGGCCTGCTGCACGGCCCGGCCCTGCCCGGCAACGCCAACGACCAGGACGAGATCGACCGCCTGCTGGCGAGCTTCGACTAGCCCATGGCCCTCCCCGGCACAGCGACCAAGACACCCGTCCGGGGGGCATCCGGCAACGGCAGCCTCGTGCTTCTGCTGTCTCTGTTCCTGCTGCTGCTGGTGTTCTTCATCATGCTGAACGCGCAGTCGGTGCAGCAGGTGACGCGCGTCAAGGCGGTGCTGGCCTCGGTGGAGCGCAGCTTCGACTTCGTCATCGATCCGCGCCTGCGCGACGGCGCCGATCCGGTCGGATCGCGCACCGGCACCGTCTTCGCGGTGGAGCGGCTGAACGGCGTGGGTGACCTGTTCGCCACCACCGTGGCGGTCGCCAAGGTCACGACGGTGGCGCCCGGCTCGCTGATGGAGGTGCGCCTCGACGCCGACGAGCTGTTCGAGCCCGGTACCGCCACCCTGCGGCGCGACCGCACCGGGCTGCTCGACCGCGTGGCGGAATCGCTGCGCAAGGAACTGCCCGGCGAGCGGATCGAGCTGGACTACCTCGTGGCCCTGTCGCCCGAGGCCCCCAGCCAGCCGCCCGGCCCCATCGAGCGCGCCGCCGCGCTGGCCCGCGACCTCGTGGCGCGCGGCGTGCCGGCGGAGGCCGTGACCATCGGGATCGAGCGCGGCGCGCCCGGCGCCTCGCGCTTCCTGTTCTCCGTCCGCTCGACCGATGAACGGGCGCGGGGCGAACGGGCGCGGGGAGGGTGGCGATGATCCGCGTGCCCAAGGTCCCCCGCTACACCCCATCCGCCGACACCGAGGCGGGGCGGCGCAGCATGTGGCTGATCAGCTTTACCGATCTGATCTCGCTGATGCTCGCCTTCTTCGTCCTCATGTTCTCGATGACCGAGCCGCAGGCGCAGCGCTGGGCACGCCTGACGCAGGCGGTCTCCGCCCGCTCCACCGCCACGAAACCGTCGGAGGCGCCGCCGGAACCGAAGGCCGCCTTCAACGCCGCCACGCTGGAGCCGCATTCGGCTGTCAACCTCGATTACCTGGGCGCGCTGCTCAACAGCCAGATCGCCGACACGGTGGACTTGGCCGGCGTGCTGGTGCGGCGCGAGGATGATCGCGTGGTCATCGTGCTGCCCGGTGACGCGCTGTTCGAGCCGCGCGCCGGCACCTTCAGCGACCGCGGGCGACGCGTTCTGTTCCTCCTGGGGGCGGTGATCGGGCGCATCGGCAACCGCATCGAGGTGGTCGGTCACGCCGAGCGGGAGGACGTGCCCGCCGGCCTCGCCTGGGAACGGTCGCTGGGCCGCGCGGTGGCCGTGTCCATGGCGCTGCGCGAGACCGGCTATCGCCGCGACCTCGTGGCGCGCACGGCGATGGCGCCGCTGCCGCGCACCGGGGCCAGGGACACGCGCGTCGACCTCGTCGTGCGCGAGCAGGGAGGACAGTGAGCATGGGCGCGCGGGCGCGCGGGGCGAAGGTGGGGGCGAAGGGACGGCGGGGCGGCGGCCTTCTGGTCGCGGCGGCGCTGCTGGCCGCCCTGCCGGCGCACGCCGCCACCGTGCCGGTGCGCGCGTCCGCACACGCCAGCTTCGGCCGCATGGTCTTCGACTGGCCGCAGAAGGTGGACTTCACCGCCGCCGTCGAGGGCGACCGGCTGATCGTCCGCTTCGACCAGCCGGTCGAGGCGGCGCTGGACCGTGTGGTCAAGGCGTTGCCGTCCTACCTTGCCGCCGGCCGGGCGGCGGCCGACGGCTGCGGCGTCGAGTTCGATCTCAAGCGCCCCGTATCGCTCAAGAGCTTCCGCAACGGCAACGCCGTCGCCATCGACCTGACCCCCGCGGCGGCCCCCACCCAACCTGCGGCGGCCCAACCCGCCGCCAAGGCCGAGCCGCCGGCCGCCCCCCCATCCGCATCGGTGGCCCCGGCGGCGAAGGGCGGCACGGTGAAGCTGCGCGCGGGCGATCACCCGACGCACAGCCGCCTCGCCTTCGACTGGTCGGCGCCGACGGCCTACACGCTCCAGCGTGACGGGGCGTCGGTGACGCTGCTGTTCGACCGCGCAGCATCCATCGACCTGTCCCCCGCGACCAAGACCAACCTGCGCAACGTCCGCAACGTCGAGCAGTTCAAGGGCCCCAACGGCGGTCTCGCCGTCACCTTCGCCGCCCCGCCGGACAGCGACGTGCGCGAGTTCCGCAACGGCGCCTCCGTGGTGGTGGACGTGCTGAACCCCGGCACCCGCAAGGCGCCCGGACCCGCCCCGGTGGCCGAAGGCAAACCCGCCGAAGCCAAGCCAGCCGAGAGCAAGCCTCCGGTCCCAACGCCGGCCGCCCCGGCGCCGGTGGCCCCGGTGCCGGTGGCCCCGGTGCCGGTGAAGGACCTGCCGGTACCGCCCGGCGCCACCACGACGTCGGTCAAGCTGCCTCCCGCCGCGCCGTCCGCTTCCGCCGTGTCCGCGCCGGCGCCTTCGGCCGCCGCCAAGCCCGGCAACGCTGTGGAGAAGGGGCCGGTGCTGGTGTTCGACGCCGGCGGCCCGGCCGCGGCGGCCGTCTACCCGCGCGCCGGCTATCTCTACGTCGTCTTCGACAAGGCGCTGCCCATCGGCGCCGGCGCGGTGGTTGGCCCCGGTGCCGAGCAGGTGGGCTCCATCGAGCCGGTCCCGGCCACCGCCGGCAGCGTGTTCCGCACGCGCATCGGCCCCTTCATCTGGCCGACGGTGGAACGTCAGGGCACCGTCTGGCGCGTCGTTCCCTCCACCCGCCTGACCGCCGCCCCGCCGCAGGAGCTGCGCGTCGACGCCGAACCGGACTTCCTGCTGGGTGCCCGCCTCGTGGTGCGCGCCAGCGACGCGGCGGCGGTGGTGCAGGTGGCCGATCCCGAAGTCGGCGACCGTCTGCAGGTCGTGCCGCTGCCCGTCCCCGGCCAGACGGTGAGCGAGGGCCGCCGCTACGCCGACCTGGAGATGCTGCCCGCCTTTCAGGGCGCCGTCATCCGCCCCGTTTCCGATTCCGTCACCGTGCGCCCGGTCAAGGAGGGGGTGGAGCTGACCACCGCCGGTGGCCTGCACCTCTCCACCATGGCCGACAGCGGCGTGCGCCCCGGACAGGCTCCGCCGCCGGCCGCCCCGGCGGTTGCCCAGACGCCGTCGCCGGGCGGCGCCTCGCCGGCCCCGCAGGCTCCCTTCGCGCCGGCGCAGCCGGGTCCGGTCGCTTCCGGCAAGCGCCTGTTCGAGCCGGAGGTGTGGCAGCGCGGCGGCGTCGACCGCTTCACCGAGAACCGGCAGGCGCTGCAGCACGCCATCGCCGACGCGCCCGACAGCGAGCGGCCGAAGGCGCAGCTCGACCTCTCGCGCTTCTACTTCGCCAACGGCTTCGGGCCGGAGACGCTGGGCATGCTCGACGTGCTCCAGCAGGCCCAGCCGGACCTGGACGGCTGGCCGGAGTTCCGCGCGCTGCGCGGGGCCGCGCGCGTGCTGGCCGGCGACCTGGACGGCGGGCGGGAGGACCTGACCCACCCCGGCCTTGCCAACAACGCGGAGGCCGCGCTGTGGCGCGGCGCCATCGCCGCCCAGCAGAACGATTGGCCGAAGGCCGCGCGCGATTTCAAGACGGGCGCCGCGGTCCTCGCCAAGTATCCCGAGCCGCTGCTCTCCAAGCTGGCGCTGCTGGCCGCCGAGGCCTCCCTGCAGGCCGGCGACGCGAACGAGGCCAAGCGATGGCTCGACCGCGTCGAGCAGAAGATCGGCACCGACGCCAACGAGCGGGCGGACATGCAGTACCTGCGCGGTGAGCAGTACCGCCAGCAGGGCGACGTGGCCCACGCGCGTGAAGAGATGACGGCCGCCTTCAACAGTCTGGACCGCTACTACCGGGCCAAGGCCGGACTGGCGCTGGTCAATCTGGAGGTGGCGGAGGGCCGCATGTCGCCGTCCAACGCGGCCGAGCAACTCGCCGGCTTGACCTTCACCTGGCGCGGCGACGACCTGGAAGTGGCCATCCGCCAGCGCCTGGGCGAGATGCAGATCGCCGGCGGCCAGTACGCCGACGGCTTCAACACCATGAAGGAGACCGCGGCGCTGGTCGGCGAGGGGCCGAAGGCCGAGCAGATCACCAAGGATATGGCCCGCACCTTCGCCGACCTCTACAAGGACGGCGCGGCCAAGCTGCCGACGCTGGAGGCCTTGCAACTCTACGACCAGTTCCGCGAGCTGACGCCGGTCGGCACGGCCGGTGACGAGATCATCCGCCAACTGGCGGAGCGGCTGATCCAGATCGACCTGCTGGGCAAGGCCGCCGATCTCCTTCAGCATCAGGTGGAATACCGCCTGTCGGGGCAGGAAAAGGCGAACGTCGGCACGCGGCTGGCGTCGGTCCGGCTGCTCGACAACAAGCCGCAGGAGGCGCTGAAGGCGCTGGAGCTGAGCAACGTGCCGGGCATCCCGGCCGATCTGCAGGGCGAGCGGCTGGTCATGCAGGCCAAGGCGCTGGCCGAACTGGGCCGTGGAAACGAGGCGCTGCTGCTGCTGGCGCAGGACGACAGCAAGGAGGCCAACCTGCTGCGCGTCGACATCGCGTGGCGGGCGCAGAACTGGGGGCAGGCTGCTGTGGCGCTCGGCAAGATCATCGGCGCCCCGCCGGCGTCCGGCCAGCCGCTGGAGCCCGCCGCCTCGCAGCTCGTGCTCAACCGTGCGGTGGCGCTGGCGCTGGCCGGCGACGGCACGGGCCTCAGCCAGCTCCGCAAGGAGTTCGGCACGGGCATGGAGAAAGGCCCGGACGCCGACGCCTTCCGCGTGCTGACCCGCCCCGACCAGGCCACCGGCCTGATCGACGTGAACACCATCCGCTCGCGCGTGGCGGAGGTGGACGTCTTCCAGAAGTTCCTCAAGGGTTACCGCAGCCGCACGTCGGGGCAGGCCCAGGATAAGAAGGCGGTGAACTGAACCCCGGCGAGCCCGTAGGTTGGGTCTGGACCCAACACCACTCGAGATGCGAAGGGCGTTGGGTTTTCGCTGGTGCTCAACCCAACCTACGCCGATCCTTGCGAACACCGTGCCGCCCCCTGCCCCGGCAAGGCTGGGGAGGGGGCTGAACTCCCAAGCTTACAACTGCACCTGGGTGCCCAGTTCCACCACCCGGTTTGGCGGGATCTTGAAGAAGTCGGTGGCGCTCACGGCGGTGCGGGACATCACCACGAACAGCTTCTCGCGCCACTGCGCCATCGGCGGCTCCATGCGCGGGATCAGCGTCTCGCGGCCCAGGAAGAAGGAGGTCGCCATCAGGTCGAACTCCAGGCCGAACGCCTTGCACAGCCGCAGCGCCTTGGGGATGTTCGGCTCCTGCGAGAAGCCGTAGCGCACGGTGATGCGGTAGAAGCCCTCGGCCAGCCCCTCGACCGTCACGCGGTCCTTGGCCGGCACGCGCGGCACGTCCTCCACCAGCACGGTCACGAAGACCACGCGCTCGTGCAGGACCTGGTTGTGCTTCAGATTGTGCAGCAGCGCGATCGGCACCGTGTCGGAGGAGGAGGTCATGAAGACCGCCGTGCCCTTCACCCGGTGCACGTCCGACTTGGCCTGCCGCTTGATGAAGTGATCGAGCGGCAACGAATCCTCGGCGAGGCGCCGCGACAGGATGGCCCGGCCGCGCCGCCACGTGGACATCAGGAACAGCGCGCCCACCGCGATGACCAGCGGCGCCCAGCCGCCCTGCGGGATCTTGATGATGTTGGCCGAGAAGAAGCCGGCGTCGACGGTGAGGAACACCACGCCCGGCACCATGCACGCGGGGACGCTCCAGTGCCAGCGGCGGCGCGCCACGACCAGCGCCAGGATGGTGGTGATGATCATGTCGCCGGTCACCGCGATGCCGTAGGCGGCGGCGAGGTTGCTCGACGACTGGAACCACACGACCAGCCCGATGACGCCGGCCAGCAGGCCCCAGTTGGCGCGCGGGATGTAGATCTGCCCGCTCTCCTCGTTGGAGGTGTGGCGGATGTCCAGGCGCGGGCACAGGCCGAGCTGCACCGCCTGCCGGGTCAGCGAGAACACGCCGGAGATCACCGCCTGGCTGGCGATCACCGTGGCCATGGTGGCCAGCGCCACCATCGGGTACAGCGCCCAGTCGGGGGCCAGCAGGTAGAAGGGGTTGCGGACCGCCGCCGGCTCGGTCAGCAGCAGCGCCGCCTGCCCGAAGTAGTTCAGCAGCAGCGCCGGCAGCACGAGGCCGAACCACGCGATGCGGATCGGCATGCGGCCGAAATGCCCCATGTCGACGTACAGCGCCTCGCCGCCGGTCACCGCCAGCACCACCGAGCCCAGCACCAGGAACGCGTGCCAGCCGTTCGTCAGGAAGAAGGCGATGCCGTAGCGCGGGTCGAGCGCCGCCAGGATCTGCGGCTGCTGCGCCACCTCCAACAGCCCCAACACCGCCAGCACGGTGAACCACGTCACCATGATCGGGCCGAACAGCGTGCCGACCCTGGCCGTGCCGTGGCTCTGGATGGCGAACAGGCCGATCAGGATGACCAGCGTCGCCGGCACAACCACCTGTTCCAACGCCGGCTGCGCCACCTCCAGTCCCTCGACGGCCGACAGCACGGAGATGGCCGGGGTGATCATGCCGTCGCCGTAGAACAGCGCCGCGCCGAACACGCCCAGCGCCATCAGCGGCCCCAAACGCCCGCTGGCGTCGGGACGGCTCTGCGTCGCCAGCGCCAGCAGCGCCAGGATGCCGCCCTCACCCTTGTTGTCGGCCCGCATGACGAACGTCACGTACTTGATCGAGACGACCAGGATCAGCGCCCAGAACACCAGCGACATGATGCCGAGGATGTTGTCCGGCGTCAGCGCCAGCCCGTGTTCGCCGCCGAAGCATTCGCGCAGGGTGTAGAGCGGGCTGGTGCCGATGTCGCCGTACACGACGCCGGTCGCGGCGAGCGTGAGCGCGGCGAGGCGCCCCGTATCCGGGGGTGCGGCCTTCATGGTGATGGCGGACATGCGCGGGGGGACGGACCTGTGATGGTTGGGAGGAGCCTGTTACCCGGCATGGCCGGGAGGTGAACGCGGTGCGGCTGCCCTATCCGAAAGGTCAATGTTGCGTCCATGTAACGCGCGAAACCGGGGCCCGTGTCAAGCGCTGCGATGCAGCACGGGCTGCGGCAAAGCGGCCCCTGAACAACCGCGAGTATGCGGAACGTTGGGTTTTCGCTGCGTCACGGCCGCGGGTCCTGCCCGCTGTTGCCCTCGACCAGCGCCTCGTAGTTGTTCTTGCGCACGTCGTCCAGGTACTGGTCCACCCCCTCGACCGCCATGCCGGCGGTGCGCAGCATCAGCCCGGCGATCTGCAGGCTGGCCTCCATGGTTTCCGGCACCACGGCTGTGGCGCCGCCTTTCTCCAGGATGCGGCGCTGGCCCAGGTCGTGGGCGCGGGCGATGATCGGCAGGTCGGGGGCGGTACGGCGGATGCATTCCACCGCCTTCTCGGCCATGCGCGGGCGGTTCAGCGTGATGGCGGCGGCGTGGGCGCGGCCGATGCCGGCGGCGCGCAGCACGCCTTCCTGGCTGGCATCGCCGTAATAGACGGGCAGGCCGCGGTCGCGTGCGCGGGCGACGCGCTGCGGGTCGAGGTCCAGCGCCACCCACGGGATATCGTGCGCGCTCAGCACGCGCGCCACCGCGCGGCCGACCCGGCCGTAGCCGGCGATGACCACGTGGCGCTTGAGGTCGCTGGTCTCGACGGGGAAGCGCTCCAGCCCCCATTGCCGCTCCACCCGCTTGGCGACGTGGCGGCCCAGCGCCGCCAGCGCCGGGGTCAGCGCCATCGACAGGGCGACGACGGCCAGCAGCGTCTGCCCGTCCTTGACGGCCATGACGTCCAGCGCCATCGCCTTGCCGAACACCACGAAGGCGAACTCGCCGCCCTGGCCCAGCAGCAGCGCCACCCGCAACGCCGCCGGCAGCGCCATGCCGAAGGCCAGCGTCAGGCCGAACAGGATCAGCCCCTTGGTGGCCAGCAGCCCGAAGGTCAGCGCCAGGATGGCCCCCGCCTTGGATGCCACCAGCGGCAGGTCGATGGACATGCCCACCGTCATGAAGAACAGGCCCAGCAGCAGCCCGCGGAACGGCTCGATGTCCGCCTCCACCTGATGGCGGTAGGCGGTGTCGGCCAGCAGCAGCCCGGCCAGGAAGGCGCCCAGCGCCATCGACATGCCGGCCTCCGCCGTGCCCCAGCCGACGGCCAGCACCAGCAGCAGGTTGGCGGCGGTGAACAGTTCCGGATTGCGGGCGGCGGCGACGTAGCGGTAGGCCGGGCCGACGACGAAGCGGCCCAGCAGGAAGATGACGGCGATCGCCGCCACCGCCTTCAACCCGGCCAGCCCCAGCGCCACCGGGATGCTCGCCGAATCGCCGGCCAGCAGCGGCAGCAGCGCCAGGATCGGCACCACCGCCAGATCCTGGAAGATCAGCACCGCCACGGCGATGCGGCCGAAGCGGGTCACCGTCTCGCCGCGCTCGGCCAGCATGGTCAGCACGGTGGCGGTGGAGGAGAAGGCCAGCGTGCCGCCCACCACCACCGCCGCAGCGGTGTCCAGCCCGGCCGCCCAGGCCGCCCCGCCCAGCACGACCGAGGTGACGAGCACCTGCAGAAAGCCCAGCCCGAAGATGTACCGCCGCATGGCGCGCAGCCGCGTCACCGGCAGTTCCAGGCCGATGGCGAACAGCAGGAAGACGACGCCGAACTCGGCCAGCGTGCGCGTGTCCTCCACGTCCACCACGGGACCCGGCGTGTACGGGCCCAGGATCATGCCGGCCGCCAGATAGCCCAGCACCGGCGGGATGCGGAAGCGCTGCAGCAGCGGCACCAGGATGACCGCCGCCAGCAGCAGGAACAGGGTGTCGAAGAGGAAGGCGGAATGTGGCATCGCGCGATGGGGCCGGGCGGTCGGATGGCGGGGCGCGGCACCCTACAGCGTGCCGGAGGCGCGGCACCCTACAGCGTGCCGGAGGCGCGGGAAACTAAAGAGTGCCGAAGCTCCGCGCCAGCGACCCGGCGATCAGGTACCAGCCGTCGACCAGGACGAAGAAGATGATCTTGAAGGGAATCGCCACCATGGTCGGCGGCAGCATCATCATGCCCATCGACATCAGGATCGACGACACCACCATGTCGATGATCAGGAACGGCAGG
>DASPIO010000398.1:0-6601 GCA_035629155.1 Azospirillum sp.
CACCGCGTCCTCGCCCTTGGCCGCACCGCCCGAGAACACCACGATGCGGCGGCCGTTGAAGGCGCACTGCATGATGTGCTTGACGCGCTCGGCCTGCGTGGCGATCGGGATCTCCTTGGCCTGGTAGACCTTCTTGGCCTCCGCCTGCTCCAGGTGGGCGCTGGGCAGCTTCACCTTGATGATGTGGGCGCCGAGCAGGGCCGCCATGTGGGCGGCGTAGCCGATCACGTCGATGGCCAGCTCACCGTCCTTGGAGATGTTGCCGCCGCGCGGGTACGACCAGATCACGGTGGCGAGGCCGACCGACTTGGCCTCGGCCGACAGCTCGCGGATTTCCTCGTACTGGTCGTACATGGCGTCCGAGCCGGGGTAGATCGTAAAGCCGATGGCCGAGCAGCCCAGGCGCAGCGCGTCGTCGATCGAGGCGGTGATCGCCTGGTCGGCCGCTTCCTTCTGGGTGGACAGGCTGTTGGCGCTGTTCATCTTGAGGATCAGCGGGATCGAGCCGGCGAAGGTCGACGCACCCGCCTCCAGCGAGCCGAGCGGGGCGGCGTAGGCGTTGCAGCCCGCGTCGATGGCCAACTGGTAGTGGTAGTGCGGGTCGTAGCCCGGCTCGTTCGGCGCGAAGCTGCGCGCCGGGCCGTGCTCGAAGCCCTGGTCCACGGGCAGGATGACCAGCTTGCCGGTGCCGCCCAGCTTGCCTTCCATGAGGATGCGGGCGAGGTTGGCCTTCACGCCCGGATTGTCGCTCTCGTAGTTCGCAAGAATCTCTTTGACGCGGCGGGTGAGCTTCATTTTGGCTCGTCTCCGTGGGGCTTTTCTTGGAAATGGCGCCCTCATATCGCAGCCGGCTGCGCATTGCAACGCCCGCAGCGGGCCTATTTCCGGCGGCCTGCCTACGATTCCGGGCCTAGACCGCCCAGGCCGGCGGGAAAAACGGGCTACTCCGGAAAGGCAGCCTCGATGTCGCGGGCGCCGTGCAGGGCGCGGAGGACGTCGATCCCCCGTCCGTGGGCTGATAGAAGACGACGTAGCTGCCGGCGACATGGCTGCGCATTCCGGGTCTCACCGCGCCGCGGTCCCGCCCCATGTGCGGCTGCGATGCAAGCATCGTGAAGATTTCGCCCAGCCGCAGGAGCATCCGGTCGGCCGCGACCACATTGTCCTGTGCAAGGAACGTCCAGATGTCCGCAAGATCCTGGCGTGCGCAGGCTGTTCGTCGAATGCGCGCCATCCGCTAGACCTTGCGATTCCCGTGTTTGCGGTGCAGTTCGGCGAGCAACGCTTTGATATCGAGTTCCTCGACCTGACCGGACTCCACATCGGCGATTCCCTCGTCCAAGTCGCGGCGCAAGGCCGCCAGCTTGGCCTCGGGATCGTCGACGGGTTCGAGGGTGACGCGGTAGGGCATGCCCGGGATGCGCTCCGGCAGAAGCGCGCGCAGGCTCTCGGGCAGGTTTTCGACCCGCATCTCGACGGTGATCTTCTCTGGCATGGCGTGGCGCTTCTCGGTCATGGAAACCACTCCAGCAGAACAACCGGCGGCGCCCATCGGCCCCAGCGGGGCTATCCGCCCGCCAGCCACGCCCGGCACGCCGCCTGCGCGTCGCGCGCTCCGCGCGGGTCGAGCGGCTCCGGCAGTTCGGTCAGCAGCGCCGCCCCCTTCTGTGCCGCGATGTCGGCCAGCCGCGCGGCGACCGCCGGCGGGCCGGTGAACAGCACGGCGTCCACCCCGGCGGCCAGCGCCGCCTGCGCGTCCCCGGCGCGGTCGCCGCAGTCCAGCACGGCGCAGGCCACCGCCTCCGGCACGGCGGCGCGCGCGTCCTCCAGCACCGTGCGCAGCCACAGGCCGCCGGCCGCCGCGTCGGCGACCAGCGCCACCGGCACGCCGAGATCCATGGCGGCGGCCAGCGCGGCGCGCGCGTCGGCCGCACCGTGCACGCGCACCGGCCGTGCGAAACGCGCCGTATCGTTGTCGGTCTCCCTCATAAGCCGTACATGATACCGTAAGCGTCACCGAACGCATCCCTCCCGTCCGCCTCCATGCCCCGCCTCCGCCGCCTCGTGCTTCCCATGGTGCTCGCGCTCGCCCTCGCCGGGGGCGTGGGCGGCTGGCTGTGGTGGACGGGCCGGCCGCCGGAGGTGCGGCTCGCCGCCGTCACGCGCGGGCCGGCGGTGGAGGCGGTGTACGCCACCGGAACCGTGGAGCCGGTGCACTGGGCGCGGGTCGAGGCGCTGGTCTCCGCCCCCATCGTCGCCGTGCCGGCGCGCGAGGGCGAGCGCGTCGAGCGCGGCCAGGTTCTCGCCCGCCTGGACGACGAGGAGGCGCAGGCCAGGTTGCGCGAACTGGAGGCGCGCGCCCGATTCCTCGAATCCGAGGTCGCCCGGCAGGAGGCACTGGAGCGGCGCGGCGTGTCCAGCCCGCAGGCGCGCGAGCGCGCGCAGACCGAACTGGCCGCGATCCGCGAGATGATCGCCGCGCAACGCCAGGCGCTGACCCGCTACACCCTGACGGCGCCCATCGACGGCGTGGTCCTGCGCCGCGACGCGGAAATCGGCGACAGTGTGCGCACCACCGGCGCCAAGGTGCTGTTCACCATCGGCCAGCTCCGCCCGCTGTGGGCGGTGGTCGAAGTGGACGAGGAGGACCGGCCGCGCGTGCGCCTGGGCCAGACCGCGCTGATCAAGGCCGACGCCTTCCCCGGCCGCGCGCTGGAGGGCACGGTGGCGGAGGCGACGCCGATGGGTGACCCGGTGAACAAGAGCTACCGCGTGCGCATCGCCCTGCCGGACGACACGCCGCTGCTGATCGGCATGACCGTGGAGGCCAACATCGTGGTGCGGCGCGACGACGATGCGCTGCTGGTGCCGGACACCGCGCTGGCCTCGGGCAAGGTCTTCGTCGTCGAGGACGGCGTCGCCCGCGCCCGCGCCGTCGAGCCGGGCGTCGTCGGCAACGGCCGGGCGGAGATCCGGGCGGGGCTGGCCGAGGGGGAACGGGTCATCGCCGCGCCGCCGGCCGGCCTGACGGACGGCGCGCCGGTGCGCGCCGCGGAGCGGTAGGGGAGGGCGCCGCCATGGCCGTGCTGCCGATCGCCCTGCCGCTGCATATGGACGTGGCGCTGACCCACCTGCTGGGGCGCAAGCGGCAGACGCTGGTGTCGGTGACCGGCGCGGCGCTGGGGGTGGGGTTCTTCATCGCCATGGCGGCGCTGATGCAGGGTTTCCAGACCTTCTTCATCGCCACCGTGGTGGACGTGGCGCCGCACATCACCATCAGCGACGAGTTCCGCGAGCCGGCCCGCCAGCCGGCCCTCACCGCCTTCCCCGACGGCGCGGTTGCGGTGCGCGGCGTCAAGCCGCAGGACGAGCGGCGCGGCATCAAGCGCGGCTTCGCCATCATCGACGCGCTGGAGGAGATGCCCGGCGTGGTCGTGGCGCCCAGCCTGCAAGGCCAAGTCTTCCTGCGCTACGGCGCCACCGAGCGCAACGCCGCGCTGGTCGGCATCGACCCCCGGCGCGAGCTGAGGATCACCCGGCTGGAGCAGGACATGGTGGCCGGCAGCCTGCTCGACCTGGAGACGCGGCCGGACGGCGTCGTCATGGGCGTGGCGCTGGCCAGGCGCCTGGGTGCGGCGGTGGGCGACCGGCTGACCGCCATTTCGCCGGCCGGCGTGCTGCGCCAGGTCACCGTGGTCGGGCTGTACCGCACCGGGGTCACCGCCTTCGACGACGGCATGGCCTTCATGCTGCTGAAGCAGGCGCAGATCCTCCAGGACCGCGCCAACGTCATCAATCGCATCCGCGTGCGCCTCGCCGATGTCGACTCGGCGCGCGCGATCGCCGCCCGCATCGAGGCGCGCTTCGCCTACAAGGCCGAGAGCTGGCAGGAAGCCAACGAGGGCATCTTCAACGCCTTCGTCATCCAGAACGCGATCATGTACTCCACCGTCGGCGCCATCATGGTGGTGGCCGCCTTCGGCATCTTCAACATCATCTCCACCGTGGTGTTCGAGAAGAGCCGCGACATCGCCATCCTGAAATCCCTGGGCTTCGCGGAGCGCGACATCCGCCGCATCTTTCTCATCGAAGGGGTTCTGGTCGGCGTCGTCGGCGCGCTGCTGGGCTGGGCGATCGGCTACGCGCTGGTCTCGGCGCTGGCCAGCGTCCGCTTCGACCTGGGCGGCGGGCAGGGCGCCATCCAGAACGACCGCTTTTACCTGTCCTATTCGATCATTCACTACCTGATCGGCGCCGCCTTCTCGATCACCGCCGCGTCCTTCGCCGCGTGGCTGCCGGCGCGCCGCGCCGCCCGCCTCAACCCGGTCGAGATCATCCGGGGGGCGGCGTGAACGCGCCCCTTGTCGAGGCGCCCATCGTCGAAGCACGGGGCCTGACCCGCGTGCTGCCCGGCGCGGTGCCGGTCACGCTGGTGCGCGACATCGACCTGACCATCGCCGCAGGCGAGTTCGTCGCCATCACCGGCCCGTCGGGGTCGGGCAAATCGTCGCTGTTGTACCTGCTGGGCCTGCTCGACCGCCCGACGGCCGGCAGCGTGTGGCTGGAGGGGCGCGACACCGCGTCACTGGGCGCGGCCGAACTGGCCACGCTGCGCCTCGCCCGGCTGGGCTTCGTGTTCCAGTTCCACTTTCTGCTGCCGGAGTTCACGGTGCTCGGCAACGTGCTGATCCCCATGCGCAAGCTGGCGGCGCTGCCGGACCGGGCGATGCGCGCGCGCGCCATGGAACTGCTCGGCCGCCTCGGCCTCGCCGACCAGGCCGGCAAGCGGCCGGACCAGCTCTCCGGCGGGCAGCGCCAGCGCGTCGCCATCGCCCGCGCGCTGGCCAACGGGCCGCGCCTGATCCTGGCGGACGAGCCCACCGGCAATCTCGACACCCGGAACGCCCAGGCGGTGTTCGACATCTTCGCGTCGCTGGCGCGCGAGTCCGGCACCGCCGTGGTCACGGTGACGCACGACGAGCATCTGGCTGCGCAGACGCACCGCCGGGTCGTGCTGGTGGACGGCTGCATCGTCGAGGCCGGATAGCCCTACACCGGTTGGGACAATTGAGGCAGGTCAAACCGCCGGGCGCGTCGCCGCGCTATGGTCGGGGCAACGAATCCCCAAGGGACGCCGCCGATGATGGAGTATAAGGGCTACAAGGCTCAGATCGACTTTGACGACGATGCCGGTATATTCGTCGGCGAGGTCATCAACACGCGCGACGGCATCACCTTCCGCGGCCGTTCTGTGGACGAGCTGCGCGCCGCCTTTCATGGCGCCGTCGACGACTACCTGGCGCTGGCCAGCGACATGGCGACGAACACCGCCCGGCCGGCGTCGGGGCAGATCTCCATCCGCGTGAACCCGACCCTGCAGCGCGCCATCACCATCTGCGCCCGGCGCGAGGGCAAGAGCGTGTCCGCCTGGATCGCCGACCGCCTGAGCGAGGCCGCCGGCATCGTGCCGTGCGTGCGGACGAACTGCCGCCGGGCGGGGTGAGCGCTACAGCGCCGACACCTCGTGCACGTGGATGCGTTTGGCGTTGCAGGCTTCCAGCACCTCCAGGGCCCGCTGTTCCTGCTCGGGCGAGTGCAAGTTGACCCACAGCACGAACCCGCCGCGCTGCACCTGCTCGCGGATACCCGCGCGGTAGCGGCGGTCGAGCCGCATCACCAGGAACGCGCCGATCAGGCCGGTAACCGCCGCCGTGATCGCCACGGCCAGGATGATGCCCCACATGCCGGCTCCGGCGTCCGCCGCGACCGCCGCGGCGATGACGGCGCCCACATAGACGGCGACGCCGATCAGCACCCCCTCCGCGTCGCCCAGCGACGCCTTGGAGACGAAGACGGTGCGCGGCACGGTGGGATCGTCCTCGATCTCGCGCACGTCGTCGCACGTCCGGCCGAGCTTGGCCTGCAGCGCGCGCTCCCCGCTGGCGATGCTGAGGTCGGCGCGGTTGAAGCCGCTCGACTGCAGGTCGGCGACGGCGCCGTCCAGGCAGTCCGGGTCATCGAACACCGCCACCACTTCCCGCACCCGTCCGGTGGCAAAGGCGGAATCGTCCCTGTCCAGCGCAACCATGTCGTCCTCCCTCCGGTGACCTCACGGCACATCCGGGAATGACATGACGCGGTACGCCGGGCGGCGACAGCGCTCTACCTCCAATGCGAGACCGGGAAACGAAAAAGGCCGCCCATGGGGGCGGCCTTTGCCGTTCGGGTGCTTTGCCCAGGGCTTACTTCGCGTTCATCATGGCGACGGCGGTGTCGCTCATGCGGCAGGAGAAGCCCCACTCGTTGTCGTACCAGGTCATGATGCGCACGAAGGTGCCGTCGATGACCTTGACCTCGTTCAGCGCGAAGATCGAGCTGTGCGAGTCATGGTTGAAGTCGCTGGACACCAGCGGCTCGTCGTAGCAGCCCAGGATGCCCTTCAGCGGGCCGTTGGCGGCGGCCTTGATGGCGGCCTTGATCTCGTCGGCCGTGGTGGCCTTCTTGGCGACGAACTTGAAGTCCACCACCGAGACGTTCGGCGTCGGCACGCGGATGGCGGTGCCGTCCAGCTTGCCCTTCAGCTCCGGCAGGACCTTGCCCA
>DASPIO010000399.1:0-35717 GCA_035629155.1 Azospirillum sp.
CGGAAGAACGCATTATTCGCCGGCTCGGCAGCGGGTGGCCGGGATTGGGCGATCCTGGCCTCTCTGATCAACAGCGCAAAGTTGATGGGTCTCGACCCGTTCACCTACCTTGCCGACGCGCTGGAGCGCATCGTAGCCGGCGCGGTGAAGGTCAACGACCTCGACCGCCTGCTGCCCTGGGCGTGGAAGGCGGAGCGGGACACCGCGCTCGCTGTCGAGGTCCGGGCGGCATGAGCAAGTCTGGCGCAAACGCCACCACGATGGCGCCCAAACCGATGCTGAGTGCTGGCGAACTTGAAGCCTATCTGCGGGCTCGCGGCCGGGCGGCCCCGGTGTCGTGCCTTGACGGGCTCGACGGCTACCTGACCGCTGTTCTGATCGGGCCGAAGTTCATCGATCCTCAGCTTTGGCTCGGCCAACTTCTGGGCGAGCGCGCCTTGCTCGCCACGAAGGAGACCCGGGAGTACCTGGCCATCCAGGCTGTGGTGCATCACCACAACCGCCTATCGGAGACGATGGCACAGTTTCCGTATCTGTACCGGCCGCTGCTGCCAACACACCATGCCGGGGGCTTGGACCCGATCTTCTGGTCCCTCGGCTTCCTGATGGCAACCCGGCTGGCACCGCGCGCCTGGAAGAGCATGGCCAACCCGGACAAACCAGAGCACGCCACGTTCCAGGCCCTGCATCCTCTTTTGATCAGCACAGCACCCATCGCCGACGCCGAGGTCCCCGCTCTCGCTAAGGCCATCCTCGACCTGCGCGAACACTTCAAGGCCCGCCGCAACAGATCCATGCGGTGATCTCGGGGAATCGGTGAAGGGTGCGCTCGAACCGCTTACGTTCAAGACCGGACCGTCGGCCGAACAGCGCCCGTAACGCCTCTACACCCCCATCATCCCCCGCCACACCGCGTGGAACTGCTGGATGCGCGCCTCGTTCAGGCCAAGCAGGGCGGGGCGCTCCGTCTGCCGGCAACCCCGGAAGGCCAGTTCCGACGCCTCCTGGTCCTCGCGCAGCAGGGCGACATTGAGATCCCGCGCCCCCTCCTCGATCAGGCGGCGGGCGGCGGGACCGCCCCTGCCGGCATCGCCATCGGGATCGGCCAGGAACAGGCGGAGGTTCAGCCTGCAGCGGTCAGGACCGAGCGGGTCATAGGTCTGGACGCTCATCACCGCGCCACGGGTGAAGCCGATCTCCAGGTTGGGGAAGATGTGCAGGTGGTCGTACTCGCGCAACACACTGCTGGGGCGGAAGCCGAGCCGCTCCGACACGCCGTCCCACCAGCGCGCGCTCCGGTCCGACACGCCGGTCACGCCGCGGGAATGGGCGCCGTCATAGTCGCAGCGCCAGTCGCCCTTCACCAGCTTGCGGAAGGTCGTGGGGTGGGTGAGGTCGGCGTGGTAGACCTCCAGCACGCTCTCCACCCCCATCTTCCAGTTGGCGGCCCACTCCATCGACCGCTCGTCGAAGGGGCGGACGAAGATCTCGGAGGCATGGCGCAGCACGTCGGCGTAGACCCCCAGCCAATCGCCGAGGTCCGGCCCCTCCGCCGCCACCCGCAGGAAGACGAAGCGGCCGCACACCGCCACCGCCACCGGCGTCAGGGCACGGTCGCAGCGGCCCTGCCGGTCCAGGCCGAAATTGGCCTCGTTGCCGGGGATGCCGTAGGGCACGCCGTCGCGGTCGAAGGTCCAGCCGTGATAGCCGCAGCGCAGCATGCCGTTGCCGCGCGGCGCCCGGTGGATCATGGCGAAGCGGTGGGTGCAGACATTGCGGAAGCCCCGCAGCTCCCCGTCGAAATTCTGCACCAGCACGTCCAACCCGCCGATCCGCCGGGTCAGATAGTCGTTGGGCTTGGCAAGATCGTCGGTGAAGCCGGCGAAGATCCAGGACCGCCGGAAGATCCGCTCCTCCTCCGCCCGGAAGATCTCCAGGTCGTGATAGGCGGCGGGGTCGATGCCGTGGACGGCCTTGGCCGGAGCGAAGGGGGCGGGGGTGCTTTCCATGGTCGCGAAGGGTAGCCCGCGCCCCGCCGGCCGGTCCAGGGCACAGCGGGTCGCAGGCTCATCCCTTCCATCACGGCCGGAACAGCGTCGCCTCGATGCCGCGCGAGCCGGTGGCGTCGCAGATGTAATAGGCGACCATGGCGCGGCCGTCTGGCAGCGGTGCCGCCCAGGGGTAGCCCAAATCCGGCGCCGGCCCATCGTCGCGCAGCACCAGCTCCGGCACCTCGTCCGGCTGCTGGCGGCGCGGGTCGTAGAGGCGGGCGCGCACGCCATAGGGCGCATGGCGGTGGCCGCCGACCAGCAGCAGCCGGCCGTCCGGCAGCGGGCAGGCGTCATAGGGATGGCCGACCACCGCATGGCGACGCCACGGCTCCCAGCTGTGGCCGAGGTCGGTCGAGCGCGAGGTCGCCAGATGGTCGTCCAGCCCGGTGGTGCGGTGAAAGGCGTGCAGCACGCCGTCGGCGTCCAGATGCAGCGCCGTCTCGCAGAAGCCGGCCCTGGCCTCGGGATCGATGGCGATGATCGCCCGGTGCACCCAGCTCTCCCCCCGGTCGGTGGAGGCGAAGAGATGGCTGGCATAGGTGCCGGTGGAGGGGTGGTGGGTGTAGCCGGTCTGCAGGATGGTGCCGTCCGGCGCCTCCACCGCCCGGCCGCGCACCGCCCCGCCATGGAAGGGCCGCTGGCCCGGCACGATGTCGGGATGGCCGGGCAGGGGGGGCAGGTCGCGGTGCGGGGTCCAGCTGCGCCCGCCATCGTCGCTGTGCCGGCTGTAGCCGCCCCAGAACAGGTAGAGGTCGCCGGTCTTCTGCGGGCTTCCCGCCAGCCCGAAGCCCAGCGCGCGCAGCGCCTCTCCGTCGGCCGCCGGCACCGGATACCAGCAAAAGCCGGTCAGCAGGATGCGGCCGTCGCGCAAGCTGAGCAGGCTGGCGTCCTGGTCGGCCGCCTGCGGGTCCGGGGGCAGGGCGACGGCCTCCCCCAGCGGCTCCGCATCGGGACCGAGCCGCAGCAGGACGGTCTGCGAGCGGGAATCGAGATGGTCGACATGGTTGAACCCGGCCTCTCCCGCCCGGAACGTAGCCCCGCGCAGCCAGCGATGGTCGCGCGCGCGCCGGAAGGCCAGCAGCACCGAACCGTCCCGCCTCGCGGTCAGCGACGGGAAGGACGCGTAGAAACGCGGATCGCGGTACAGCACGCGATGTTCGACACCGGTTATGGCCATCGGCTTTCCCCTGCCTCCCCGCTTCCTTAAAAAATCGTCCACCGTATAAACCTCCACCGTGAGGCGGCGATGCAAGCCCGCAACGTCGTGCCGCTCCCAAAGGCGGGCTTTCAGGATGGCTGAAAAGGGCCCACAGATCGTTGGTAGATTGTGGCGCCACCGGAACCCGCTCAGCAAAACTTGGAACACGCACCCAGTGATTGATGCCTGTCCCGTGCCGTTGGGCTGTCCACCAGACTTGGTTGCCAGGGGCAGGCGCTGATCAGCCGATCCGGGCCACGCTCAAGGCTCGGCGGTCCCCCCATGGCCAGCCGGCCGGCGGTTCTCGGGTGTCCACATGACAGTCTCCAGTTGCAGGTCTCCGACCGACAGCCGCTGTGTCAGATCATCCCCCCGTCACTGTGGTGTTCGACGCAAATCATCAAATCTATGTGGCGCCAGATGGAAGCCCTGTCAGATCAATACATGTTTGATGCCGTGGCATAGCCAAGTTTATAATAAAGCCCAGAAATCGCTTGAAGGTTTTTTGAATCCAACGCGTCAACATCGAGAGCCATCAGTTTTCCCAAGCTCAGGCTGAAATCTTGGTGAGGTTCCGTCATTCCATAGCGTTGGTGAGCAATATAGTTGGATATGCCTTGATAGAACATGCGCCGAAGCACCCATTTCCTGTCCAGACGCTCACTGTGGATGCGATGAGTGACCTTGGCTTGCGGAACGAAATAGGTGGCCGCTCCCGCAGCCCGCAGAGCCACAAACACGGCTCCCTCGCTCGACATCAGATTCCCACCGCTGCGGCCGAGATCGGTCGGAAACCCCTGACTGCCAAACAGTCGTTTGCGGAAAGCGCAGTTGCCCTCGCCGAACCACTCCTGAGGCTTCAAGAAGCGGGCCTCCGTATCCCACCCCCAGCGGCACGAGAAGATGTGCAGCATGTCATCGCTCAGCCAGTCCGGGCGCGGAACGCCACCGAAATCAGGCTCGACTTCACCGGCGACAATGTCGACGCGATCGCCAAGGGCAGCGAATGGTGCCACCAGCTCCGTCAACCAGCCAGGACAGGCCTGTTCGTCGTCATCGATGAAGGCGATCAAAGGGGCGTTGGCCTCGGCAAGGCCACGGTTGCGGGCAAACGCCACTCCCGTGCTCTCCTCCGGCACGCAACGCAACACCACCTCACGCTCGGCAAAGACAGCATGCCACCCTTCCACGATGGGATGAGCTTCCCGCTGCGGACTGTTGTCGATCACCACAATCTCATGCCGGCCAATGGCAGCTGTCTGTGGCACAAGGCTGTCGAGACAACGATCAAGCAGGTGCGGCCGGCGATAGCTGCAGACAACAACGCTCACAGCAACCCGCGGCTCAAGCCTGCCCGGGGCGGATGGAGAGGGGCTGGACTCCATGACCAAAGCTCCTGATGTGAAAAGGTTGCTGGCGGTGCGGCCCGATCATCAGACACCGTGGACGATGCGCAGGTCCGGCAGGCCCCAGGCGGTCACGCCCATGTCCCTGGCCATCATCGCCAGCCCCTCCGTCTCGATGTAGCCGCGGTGGCTATAGGGGGGAAAACACAAGCCCTCCCGGTGCAGGTCCGCACGGATCAGAAGTGCCGTGCCGCCCACCCCGTCCAGCGGCACGATCTCCTCGCCGGCGAAGGCGTCCAGATAGCGCCGACCGACGCCGCGCGGCGGCTGGAGGATGCCATCGACCAGATGGCACGGGTCCTCCTCCCCCACCTCCGTCCCATCCAGACGGAAGCTGTTGAGGTCGAAGGTCCGCCCGTCGGGCAGGACGCAATGGGGAACGACGATGTCGCGCCCGGCGGTCAGCAGCCGGGCCAGCAGGTCCGGCGGGTAATCGACCAGATCGGCGTCGAGCCACAGCACCCAGTCCTCGTCGCCCAGCGCGCCGGACAGCAGCCGGTTGCGCGCCCGCGCCAGCACCTCCCGCCGCCGCCGCTGGATCGCCGGCGCCCAGCGCGGGCCATCGGGACGGAAGCCGTGATCGTGGCGCAGCAGGGTCACCCGGCGGTAACGCCGCTGCAACTCCGGCAGCCGTGCGGCCAGCCAGTCATGGGTCCCGTCGCGGCTGTCCCCCTCCAGAAAGCCCAGCGACAGGCGGGACGGATCATGGTCGAGCCGGCCGAGTAGGTCCAGGTAGCGCGGCAGATGGGCAACCGCATCCTTCACCGGGGTCAGCACCAGCACGCGCTCCGCCCCCCGCTCCGCCCGTCCGGTCTCCTCAAGCCGGGCTGCCTGCCGGACCAGCGGGCTGACGCGCGACGCCATCAGGACGGACAGGCGGTCGCGCATCCGGGCACCGACCGCCTCAGGGCTGAAATGGGTCCGCATCCGGGCAGCGGCACGCGCGCCCACCGCCCGCGCCTCATCGGGATGGGAGGCCACCCGCCGCATCAGCCGGGCCGCCGCCTCCAGGTCGGGGTCGGCCCAGACGGTACCGCGCCGGTAATAGCCGTCGTCCGCCTCCAGCATGGTGGTGCGGCAGGGCACGAGATAGGCCGTGTCCGGCGTGGTGATGTCCATCGTGCCGGAATAGGCGGTGGCGATGACGGGTTTGCCGCCGGCCATCGCCTCGGCGACGGTCAGTCCGAACCCCTCCGCCCGGTGCAGCGAGACATAGGCATCGCACGCCGCCATCAGCGCCGCGGTCCGTTCCGCCGTCCAGGGCTCGTTGACGATGCGGATGTCCGGCCGGCCGTCGGCCAACGCCTCCAGCGCGCGGCGCGCGCCGTCCGCCAGCTTCTTCGCCTTGATGATCAGCAGAGTGTCGGACGCGGCGTTGGGAAAGGCGGCGCAGTAGGCGCGGATCAGACCGGCCGGGTTCTTGCGCGTGACGTTGCTGGTCCCGTTGAACAGGAACAGAAAGCAGACCGTGCCGTCAGGAATGCCGAACGCCTGCCGGTCGAACGCGGGCAGATCCGACGGGGCCGTGACGGCATGGGGCATGGCGATCACCGGCACCGCGACATGGGGCGCCACCGCGGCTGCGGTGAAGGTGCTGGGGACCCAGATCTCATCGACCACCGGCAGGCAGTCCCGCCAGGGCTCGGGAATCCCCGACGACGCCTCCCAGGCCCAATAGCCGATGGTGAGGCGGTCGAGCAGCCGGCGGGGATCGAGCCGGGGATCCCGGCCGGGGGCGTTCAGCGCCTGGCGCAGGGCATCCGGATTGGTGTGGACCAGCGTCACCGCGAAGGCACCGGGAGCCGCTGCCAGAGCCGGCCCCGCCAGCGGTGTTCCCAACGGAAACGCGGGCAGCGGAACGGGATGGGTTTCGTCAAGCGGCAGGTCGATCACCGTCACCGGCAGTCCCGACGCCCGCAGCGCGGTCACCGTCCCACGGACGGCGCTTCCCAACCCGATCGCCGCGGTCAGATGCCCGGCGACCTCGACATCGATGTTCCTTCCAACCGGAGGGCTTGCGGAACAAGCGTCCGTGGCGGGGTTCGACGCTGTCCGGCGGTAGGCCTCCACCGGCAGGCGCTTGCCCATCTCCTCCAGCACGGCCCGGCAGCGCCCGTCCTCGAAACGGACGGCGGCCGCCTGCCAGTGGGCCTCGAAATGGGGGGCGGTGAAGGTGTTGCCGCCATGGACGACATAGGTGTAGAGCCGCGGCAGGTCCATGCGGACGACGCGGGCGCTGCGGCGCAGCTGCGCGACGACCGGCGTGTCCTCGCCACGGCGAAGGGCGGGGTAGCGGGGCATCACCGCCGTCTCGCACAGAAGCGAGCCCTCCCAGTCCCGTTCGCACGACACCGCTAGCCGGTCTTCCGCCGGCCACCAGATCATCCAGCGGCCGAGCAGGCAGGCCTGGGCGCCGGTGGCGGCCAGCACCCGCTGCTGCATCTCCAGCCGGCAGGGGTCGTAGAGGTCGTCGTCGTCCCACTGGCAGACATAGCGGCCGGCCGCCTGGTCGACGGCGATGTTGCGCAACTCGCCCAGCGTGAGACCGGCTGGCTGGGTGCCGGATTGGGAGGCGATCCTCACCCGGATCAGGCGGATGTTCGGGCAGGCCGCGTCGCGGATGGCACGCTCCAGCGGGTCGTCCTGCGGCAACGCCGGGCTGTCGCAGACGATGACCAGCTCGCGGTTGGGATAGGTCTGGCGCGCGAAGCCCTCAATGGCTAAGCGGAGCAGGCCGCTCCGCCCCCTGGTGACCATCAGGCAGGAGATCAGCGGGTGCCCTTCCGCCTTCGCCACGGCCGGGTGCTCGCCTTCCGGCCGCCCGTCGGTCACCACCGCCGCGATCTGCCGGGGCAATCCGGCGCCGGGCCCGGCGCCGCGCTCCGCCGCGCCGCGAAACCATGTCCCCTCCCAATGATGGACGGCATAGGCGTCGCGCGTCGCCCGCTCCCAGAAGACCGGGTCGAAGAGGCGGCCGCTCCAGCAATCGTCCTTGGTGACGGGGTAGAGCAGCTGCGGCGGCAGCACCGTCGCCGCGGCCGGGTCATCCTCATACCTGGCCCCCTCATAGGAGGCATGGGCGCGAGTCAGCAGGAAGGGGCCGGTGGCGTCCAGCACGTCCGCGGAAGACCGTGCCTCGATCAGCCGGGACAGCAGGTGGTCCCAGAAGGGATGGCCGGGAACGGAGGCGAGGAAGGACGGGCAGAGGATGCGCGCCAGCCCGCGCTCCGCCGCCTTGGCCAGCCGACCATGCTCCTCCGGCTCCAACCCGACGACGAAGCTCCGGCCCTCCAGCAGCCCGTCGATCGGGCGCAGGCATTCGAAGTCGAGATCGACATAGACCCCGCCGAAGCGGCGCAGGATCAGGTAGCGCGCCAGATCGATGCGCGCGATGGGGTCGGCATAGCCGCGGAAGACCGGCAGCAGGACCGGATGCTCCTCCGCCACGAAATGCTCGATGTCGTCGTCGGTCCAGAACCGGTAGGCGAAGCCGGGATTGCGTCCGGTCCAGCTGCGCTGGAAGCCTTGGAGCTCCGGCGGGACGTCACGGGTCTTCCAGGTCTGATGGATCAGGCGCGGAATAGGGGAGCCGACTTCGGTCTGCATGGATCTTGATGAAAGTGGAGTACGAACCAATAAGCATTTTGCCGAAACGGCTCAATGGAAATGGACGGTTAGGAAAAATCTGTCACAATCCGTTTCATCCGGCGCACGTAATTAGAGAAAATGTTTTCGGGTTTCTCGATTGAGGTTCTTGTTGTGCTTTGAAATACGTCCTAGTAGGCGGAAAATCTCCATTTCCTCATATCGGAATTATCATTCGCATCCGCGAAACACGCCGTTACGCCGCCTGGTTAACTAAGTTAACCAGTTTGCGAACGATCTCTATGATCACCAGGAAAGACGGAGGTTCCGGATGCGACAGGTCACCATTCATGCGGCCAAGACCAACCTGTCCAAACTGATCGAGGCGGCGCTGCGCGGTGAGGAGGTCGTGATCGCCAAGGGGAGCAAGCCGGTCGTGCGGCTCGTCCCGGTCACCCGAGGGGCGTTCACCATCGGCCTGCTGAAGGACAAGCTCGGCACCGGGCCGGACTTTTTCGAACCGATGGACGATGCCGATCTCGACGCTTGGGAAGGCGGCGCGGTGGGAGGGGGGCTGAAGGATTGATGACGGCGGTCCTGCTCGACACCCACGCCTGGGCCTGGAGCCTGTCCGGTGACGCCCGCCTGTCGAAGCCGGCCATCGCCGCGATCACCGGGGCCGACATGGACCTGGTCAGCCCGATCACCTTCTTCGAAATCGCCCAGAAGGTTCTCCTCGGGAAATGGCCGGAGATGGAGCCTTTGGTGGAACGGCTGGATGCCCTGCTGGCCGAGCAGGGCGGGATGGTCGCCGGCTTCGATCCGGCGGTCTGCCTGATCGCCGGCATGATGGACTGGCCTCACCGTGATCCTTTTGACCGTCTGTTGGCGGCCACGGCAATGCACTACAAGCTGCCGCTGGTCTCCGCCGACGCGGTCTTCGACGGCATCGTCACGCGGCTGTGGTGACCGTCGCCGTCAAAGAACAGGTCCTCCCATGCCCGGACACCGCCCTTACCGCCTTCACCATCCCTGGACCGTGCTGGGCAGCCGCGAACTGCTCGACGCCGATCCCTTCCTGAAAGTGCGGGTGGAGACGGTGGAGCTGCCGGACGGGCGGCGGATCGACGACTATTACCAGCTCGACCAGCCCTCCTTCGCCTGC
This sequence comes from Azospirillum sp., assembly GCA_035629155.1. GTDB lineage: Bacteria > Pseudomonadota > Alphaproteobacteria > Azospirillales > Azospirillaceae > Azospirillum. The sequence goes on from DASPIO010000399.1 coordinate 9,406, forward strand.
ATCTTCGCCGAGACGACGGACGGGCGGATCGTCACCTACCGGCAGTACCGCCACGGCCCGCGCAAGGTCGGGCTGGTCTTTCCCGGCGGCCACCTGTCCTTCGGCGAGGAGCCGCTGGCCGCGGCCAAGCGCGAGCTGATGGAGGAGACGGGAATGGAGGCGGAGACCTGGACCGATCTCGGCGCCTACATCGTCAACGCCAACCAGGGCGGGGCCTGGTCGCACATGTTCCACGCCACCGGCTGCCGCCGGGTCGCCGATCCGGTCGCAGACGATCTGGAGGACACCGAGATTCTGTTCCTGACGCAGGCGGAACTGCTGGAGGCCATCGGCCGCGGCGAGATGCACCTGCTGACCCAGATCGCGCTGGTCAGCATGATCTGGCAGGCCGACATCGCCCGGGTGCTGTCCTGCCCCCAATCCCCGGACACTGCCAGTTGAGGAAAAGCCCGATGACCCGCTTCGCCCTGTCCGTTCCGATGGCCGCCCTTTTGTTGACCGGCGCCCTTCCATCCCCGGCCGCCGCCGAGCCGATGAAGGGCCATTACGAGCTGCGCTGCCAGGATCCGCAGACCCGGCAATGGACCGTCGCCGGCCAGCTCACCGACCCGGAAATCGTCGATTGGCCCGCCGCCGGCGGAAAGCCGGCCGGACGCGAGGTGCGCGGTACCGGGGCCGGCGGCAGGCCGGTGGTCCTGCCCATGCCGTCCGACCGCACCTGCATGCTCAGCGCGCGCTGACCAACGGACGGCCGCGCCCGATCGAACGGGAGGCGACCGTCAAATTGTAACATCCCCGCGGTAGCCTCCCGCCGCTCGCCAATAACAAGGCTGCGTCGTCCGGCACCCCAAACGGCCCGGCGGTGCGGCCACACCAGCCGCTTGCCCTGATGAGGGGTCGGGAGAGACCAGTCATGACCAATCCGTCCGCCAATCTTCCTGAGACGTCGCGCCGTTCGGTGCTCCGCGCCCTTGCCGGGCTGCCGCTGCTGCCGGTCGCCGGCATCGGCGCCGGGGAACTGCTGTTCGCCTCGGGCGCCGAAGCCGCCGCCGCCAAGGGCGCGCCGGTCGCCGTCGAGTTCGTCGGCATGGTCGCTCCCACCACCGCCGCCGCGCAGGCCAAGACCATGGTCGAGTCCAGCATGGTCGTGACCTGGGCCGACGGCACGAAGCAGAGCTTCGCTCTCGGCTACCAGCCGCTGTTCATCACCGGCGACATGGTTCCGGACGGCAAGGGCGGCACGATTCTGGCCGGCGGCTATACCGACATCAACGGCAAGCCGATCCTCGACCAGTCGATGGCGACCCCGGCGCAGTTCTTCTCCGACTGCCCGGACGGCTGCAACCTTTTGGCCCCGATCCCGGGCGCCAAGGTGGCCGGCGTCACCGGCAACACCCTGTTCGCCGTCGTCCAGTTCGAATATGCGAGCCGCGATTCCAAGGACGCCTCGATGTACGGCAAGCTGCCGTCGCCGATCGCCGTCCTGACGCTGGACCAGAACAAGGAAACCGGCGCGCTGAAGCTGGTGCAGTACCACAACGTCGACACCAGCCCGGCGCACGGCCTGTGGATCACCTGCGGCGCCAGCCTGTCGCCCTGGAACACCCATCTGTCGAGCGAGGAGTACGAGCCGGACGCGACCGCCCTCGACGACCAGTTCCGCGCCTACAGCAAGAACCTGTTCGGCGACGAGACCAAGGCCAACCCCTATCACTACGGCCACATGCCGGAAGTGATCGTGAACCCCGACGGCACCGGCACCATCAAGAAGCACTACAATCTCGGCCGCATCTCGCACGAGCTGGTGCAGGTGATGCCGGACGAGCGCACCGTGCTGATGGGCGACGACACCACCAACGGCGGCCTGTTCATGTTCATCGCCGATCAGGCGAAGGATCTGTCGGCCGGCACCCTCTATGCCGCCAGGATGGAGCAGGAAGAGGGCAAGGACATCGACAAGGGCGGCGCCTTCGCGCTGACGTGGGTCAAGCTGGGCCACGCCACCAGCGCCGAGATCGAGAAGCTGGCCGACAGCCTGAAGGCCGCCGACATCGTCGAGGTGAAGAAGGAGGATCCGAAGGACCCGTCCTTCACCGCCATCGGCTTCAACGGCAAGACCCAGTGGGTCAGGTTCAAGCCGGGCATGGAGAAGGCCGCCGCCTTCCTGGAAACCCACCGCTACGCTCCCACCGTGGGCGCCACGCTGGCCCTGTCGAAGCTGGAAGGCGTCACCGTCAACGCCAAGGACAAGACCGCCTACATGGCGGTGTCCTACATCTACAAGTCGATGAGCGACGGCAAGAGCGGCATCAAGGTGAAGGCGATCAACGCCGGCGCCGTCTATCAGCTGCCGATGAAGGGCGGCCAGACCGACCTCGCCGGCGCCGCCATCGCCAGCGACTGGGTGCCGGTGCATTTCAGCCCGGTCCCCGCCCTGGTCGGCCGCGACCTGTCCACGCCGGACGCGCTGGGCAACACCGCCGACGCCGACCTGATCGCCAACCCCGACAACCTGAAGTTCTCCGAGAAGCTGCGCACGCTGTTCATCGGCGAGGACAGCGGCAACCACGTCAACAACTTCCTGTGGGCCTACAACGTCGACACCAAGCAGTTGGCCCGCCTGCTGTCCTGCCCGGCGGGGGCTGAGTCGACCGGCCTGCAGGCGGCCGACGACGTCAATGGCTTCTCCTATATCATGAGCAACTTCCAGCACCCCGGCGACTGGGAGAAGGGCCTGCACGACAAGGTCAAGGACAGCGTCGCCAGTCTGATCGACGATGCCTACCGCAACCGCCGCAGCGGCGGCGTCGGCTACATCCACGGGCTGCCGCAGGCGGTCTGATCACCATCCCCAGGGCAGTGCGCGTGCATGCCTTGAACCTTTCCGGGGGGCGGCTTCCAGCCGCCCCTTCCGGTTTGCGAACTTGCCCGGCAAGAAGCGGCGCGAAGAGGCAAGCGAAAATATTTATCCGACCTAATCCTCGAAACGGAAATATAATATCTAATTAGCTCCAGAAGGCTTTCTGGATTATGCTGTCCGCTTCCGATCATCTCCCATCAAGGGGGGCGGCGATGTCGTACGATTTCGAACGGGAGCGGTATGAGGAGCGGCGGCGCTGGGCTCGCGAAGCCCGGCGGGAGTACGAAGACGCTCTGGACACAGCCCAATTCCCACCGGTGGTCAGCAAAGCACTGGCCCGATGGAGTGCCGCCTTCACGAACGCCCCGCGGCTCTGGGACCAGAGCCACGACTGGCGGCTCTACCGATCATGACGAAAAGGCCCCGGGAACTCCCGGGGCCTTTTTTCTGGCACACTCCAGACTGCACCGCCACAGTCATCGAAAGAAGTAATCCTACCGCTAAATCGTGAACTGGCGTTCGGTGGCGTTTTTCTTGGAAGTGGTAATCACCAATCGACCTAGAACCAATCGGTGATCTTAACACCTCGTTAACTGGCCGGATGGCTCAATAAGCTCATCAGAACGGGCAAAAGCCTCCGCCACGAATACAGGGATCGCCGCCATGTCCAAGACCGATTGCGCCGCCGAGATCTTTAATTCCGCCGCCCTGCACCTGGATGTCGTCGATGAATTCATCGCGATCGCCCAGTCGAAGCTGAACGGCGCCACCAGCGAATTCACCCGCGACAGCCTGACCGACCTGCTGTCGGGCCTGACCGAGCAGCGCGAGACCTACCGCGCCGTGCTCGCGACTGTTCAGCCCGTCACCGCGCTCGCCGCCTGATCCTGCCGCTCCCCTTCGCTCCTCTCCTCCGCGAAAGACCGCCACCATGAACGCCCAGATCGCCGCTCCCATCGCCAAGGACGTCCTCGCCTCCGCCACGCTGCACCTGGAAGTGCTGGAGGAGTTCATCGGCGTCGTGCGCCGCAGGCTGACGGCGACCACCGACACCTTCGCCCGCGACAGCCTGACCGACCTGCTGCTGAGCCTGACCGAGCAGCGCGACAGCTACCAGGCCCTCGCCATACCGGCGATCGTCAACGCCTGACGGCGGGGGCGTCACCGCCTGACGGCGCTGTGATGCCGAATGGTATGGACGGTAAACGAAGTGGACAGGCGCGGTTGCTTTTCTGACCTCCTCCCCGTCCTTAAAGGCCGGGGGTTCCCACAGAGCCGCCATCAGGCAGCCTGGAGGAACTCCAACAGACCATTGGCATCGCCTACGACCTGAAGTCCCGGATTCGCGAAGCGAAGCTCCCATTGATGGCGCTGCCACCGAAGGGTTTCGGTCCGCAGGCTGGCCTCCAGCCCGGCCCAACATACGCTGGGTTTTTGAAACTTCACCATGTTCCGGCTGCCCGCTTGGTCGGACTGAATCCGCTCCAAACAGTCCCGGCACGCCAGCAGCCACCGCGGCTTGCGCACCACGTCCTTCGAACCGCAGCATGGGCACGTCGACGACGTCCCACGCTCGCCAATGCGGACAGCCACAATCCCAACAGCGCGCAGTGCCATGGCGATGAACGTAGACGCCCGGCCAAAAGACCAGAAATTATGGATGCGCCCGGCCCACGGGCCGCAAGAGACCTTCTCGCGCAAAATCCCCTTGGGCCAGCCGATATACACCGTACCTACATTTTTAGCTTGGCAGGCTTTGGCAATCCCCTTGGCGACACACCGCAGGGCATGCTCCTGACGGCCACACCGCTTGGCGTACAGCATCCTGATATTGCGGCTCGACAGGCACTTCTCCGGATCCCCGCCACGGGTTCCGGCAATCGACCGCTGTTCCTTGGCGATTTCAGACCCCAGAAAATCCCAGTCCTTCAGGACTTCACGTCCATCGTAGTGCAGAGCGAGTGTCTGCCCTTCGATGGACAGGCTTGCCAGGATGCGGACCCCGAGGTCGACCGCAGCAACCTTTTCGCTCTGCACTGGCACAGGATCAGCGGCTTGGACGAACCAGGACATGTACCAGCGCTTGCTGGTGTGGTCATAGCGCACCTCCGCTCTGCCCATTTTACCCTGATGGCGCAGCCGTCCACGATAGGCGATATGGAGGCGACCGTTTGCCTTCCCCTTGGGTCGGCGGTCGCGTGGCAGGACGACATGCGCGTCTTTGGAATCCAAAGCGTAGGAGCGGGGATGCTTAATGGGGATCAGGTCAAACGGACGCTCGCCCGTTTTCTTGTCCTTGCGGTACTTGGGCAGGCCCGGTTTTTGGCAACCGGCCGGATCGGTGACCCACCTTTTGCGGAGTTCGAAGTAGGACGTCCATGCCTCGGAGAGCTTTTTCAGGATCTCCTGGGCAACATCAGAGGGCAACTGGCGGTACTCGGACGTGCCCTTGACCAACGCCTCCAACTTACCACCGCGCGGCACACCCTTGTTCTCAAGGAAGTGCTGGCGGCAAAGGTAATTGGCGCTGTTCCACAGCCTGGAAACGCGGTCACCCATAACCCGAAGCTCGTGCTTCGAGTGTCTGGTTGCGTCGAGCCGGACAGTATTGCACGTCTCCATCATGCATAACGTAGACGTTGCCGTAGTGGGATCAACAGCTATTATGACGAGGGAGCAGCGTTTCCTCCCCGGCCTGAATGCCGGGGGCTTCCACGCTAATTCCAGGTGAAGCTCCCGCTTGCCCGTTTTCACCCCGACCGGCCAAAGGGTTATGGATCCGCTTCCGTCCTCCACCGAAGGACGCCTGCTCCTCGCGGCGTTTCTCGTCCTCCTGACCCTGATCGGCCTTTCCATCCTGGGAGAGCGCACCTTGCCGCTGTTCGGTGGCAACCGCGATCTCGCCGCAAGGGCCTACAAGACGCTGTTCGTCGGGCTGGGCGGCGGCATGCTCGGCCTCGCGGCCCCGGCGCTCGTCACCGGCTTTGTCGGCCGCCTGCGTGCCCTCTTCACCCGGATCGAGGCCAAGGGCGCCATCGCCGACGCCATCCTGCGCGACCGCGCGCTGGATCAGGCGCAGACCGCCGGCTTCACGCTGATGGCGCTGTTCCTGATCGCCGGCGGCGTCGCCGCGCTGCTGGTCTGGACCGGCATCCTGTGGCCGGGGGAGCGCTGAGCCATGCTGCGCATCTCCGACCGGCAGCAGGGCCAACTCCACGCCGCGCGCGCCGACGCCTTCCATGACCGCCTGCGCACTGCCGCCGCGGCGATGATGGCGCGGGAAGCCCCCGATATCCCGGCCGACGAGGTCGCCGCCCGGATCGAGGCGGCGCTCGCCGCCGCTCCCGCCCACGGCATGGAGACCGAGCGGCAGATCACCCGCTACGTCCACATCCTGGCGGCCTTCCCGGCGGACCATGCCCGACGGGAGGAGTTCGCCTGGCTCGGCGCCCTGCTGGACGGGCCGGGCGGCGCCGACGCGCGGCTCGACCAGATCACCGCCGCCCTGACTGCGGCCCCTCGCACGGCGGGGGGCGCACGATGACCGTCCATACCGTCCAGCGCGGCGAGACGCTGTCGGCTATCGCCCGGCGCAACGGCACCACCGTGGCCGAGCTGCAGCGGCTGAACGGCATCTCCAACCCCAACATGATCGCATCGGGCCAGCGGCTGGTCGTGGCGCCCCCCCCGGCCCCGCCGGCAGCCCCCGCCGCGGCCCGCGCCGGGCAGGCGGCGGCGCAGACGGCGGCGCCTGCGCCGCCCGGCGCGCCGGTCGCCCCCTGCCCGAAGAAGCCGCTCTTCCTGAAGCGGGCGGGCGGCGACGACAATGTCAGCGCCCTCTACGCCATGGCCGACGGCGAGGCGAAGCGCCAGGGCCTGCTGGGGCAGGCCAAGGGCGAGGTCGGCGTCGGCATGGTGAAGATGGAGCATGCCGGCCATCTGGGGAATCGCTATGTCGGCGGCTCCCACAAGATGGAGCTCCTGACCGCCGAGGCCAAGGCCGCCGGCGGCATCGTCCATGGCGCCGGCGGGACCGCCTCGGCCAAGGCGGTGATGGTCGCGCAGGAAGGCACGCTGTTCGCCGGCACCGACCAGAACAACCCCTGGGCCGAGGGCGGCGGCGAATATTCGCTGATGCAGGCCGAAGCCAAGGTGGACGGGCTGATCGGCTCCGACGGGCGGCGGGCCGGCGTCGCGCTGGGCGCCAAGGCCGGTGCGGCGGCGGCATCGGGCGACCTGAAGGGCGAGATCAACATCCCGATCCCCTTCACCGACTACACCCTCAGCCTGCGCGGCAAGGGCGGCGCGTCCGCCGGCTCGGTCGGAGCCGGGGCAGCCGCCTATGCCTTCAAGGATCTGGAAAGCGGCCGCTACCATATGGGGGCGGGGGGCGAGGCCGCGGCCTTCCTGGGCTTGAAGGCCGATGTGGACCTCAGCATCGGCCCCCGCTACACCGGCCGGGAACGGAGCGCCGGACCATGAGCCCGGCGGCCCTCGCGAAGGAAGAGTAGACCATGGACCCCAGACTGCCGACCCTGCTGACAGCGCCGCTGTCGCCGCGCCCGGTGATCGAAGCCACCTATCTGGACGTCCTGGTCCGCGACGGCCTGCCGCCGGGAACCGGCTTCTCCATCGCCTTGCCGCGGGGCTGGGCGGTGGAACGCACGGCCACCGCCGCGCCCGGTCCGGAGGCGCCCCTCGTCCCGCTGGCCCGCTTTCATCCGGGCGAGCCGGATGCGCCGGGGGCGGCGGAGGGGGTTGAACTGGTGGTTTGGGCCGCCTTCCTGCCGCGCGAGATGCATGGGGCGGACTGGCTGCGCGCCTGGATGCGCTCGCAGGGCTACCGCGAGCTGGATTTCTGCCAGGCGCCCGCGCCGACCGGCATGATGGGCGACGCGCTCGCCGCCGGCCGCCATGACGGCGGCTTGCGCCTGCACCGGCTGCTGACGGTGAAGGACGGCGACCTGCTGTTCCTGATCGACGGGCGCATGATGCAGGGGGGACCGTCGCGGGGCGGGCAGGCCGACCACCGGGTGATGCAGGAGATCGTCCTGCTTGCCGCCATGCGCTTCCGGCTGGCCGAGCCGACCGGCCAGACCTTCGCCGAAGGGTTCGAGTGGACGGAGCTGAAGGGGGCGCACGCCGTCCGCTTCCTCGCCTCCGGCCTGTGGCGGGAGACGCCGGGCGACGACGCCCCGCCGGACGGCGCCTCCCTGGTGCTGGACCATGTCGGGCCGGACGGCTCCACCGGCCGCGGCAGCCTGATCGCGGTGCTCGGCGCCGCGGAGGGGACCGCCGCCGCCGCCCTCGCCGCCGCCGCGGAGATCGAGCGGACCACGCTGGCCAAGCTGGCCAACCAGGGCTTCACCCTGTCCGCCGATGCCGAGCGCGTCGCCGAGGAGCGGACGGCGGAGCGCAGCCTCCTCCTCCACCGCCGCAAGTCCCGCCGGAGCGGGACCTCCATGACCATCCTCGCGGCCCGCATTGCGCTCACCGAGACCGGGGGGGCGGATGCGCACAGCCTGCCGATCTGCCTGATCCTGCTCTCCCCCGACGAGGACACCGCCTTCGAGGCCTGGGCGATCAACCGGCGGGCCTTCGAGATCGCCCTGTCGACGGTACGGTAGGGCGACGATGCGCTGAAGGCTCAGAACGCCTTCAGCTTCTTCCAGGCGAAGACCACCATGCGGGCCAGCAGCCAGCCATGGGTGAAGCGGGAGATCTGTGTCTCGCCATAGCTGCGGTCGGCGTAGCGCACCGGCACCTCGACGATCTTCAGGTTCTGCTTGGCGGCGCCGAAGATCAGGTCGAAGTCGCCGAAGGGGTCGAAATCGCCGAAGTAGTGGCGGTTGGCGACGATGGTCTCGTAATCCTTGCGCCACAGCACCTTGGTGCCGCACAGCGTGTCGGTGAAACGCTGGTTCAGCAGGAAGGAGAAGATGCGCGCGAAGGCCCGGTTGGCCAGGAAGTTCAGGAAGCGCATCGCCTCCGGCGCCATCGGATAGACCAGCCGGGTGCCGTTCACGAACTCGCCGCGCCCCGACACCATCGCCTGGTAGAATTTCCCCATCGTCTCCGGCGGCACCGTCAGGTCGGCGTCCAGGATGATCAGGATGTCGCCGCGCGCCACATTGAAGCCGGCGCGCACCGCGTCGCCCTTGCCCTTGCCGGGCTGCTTCATCACCTTGATGTCCCAGTCGGGATAGGCGTCGCGCACGCGCAGGCATTCATCAAAGGTGTTGTCCTGGCTGTTGCCCTCGACATAGATCACCTCGATGTCGGGGGCGAAGCGGGGCAGGCGGCGGATGGCGTTCTCGATGTTGCCGCGCTCGTTGCGGCAGGGGATCAGGACGGTGACCGAGGCCGGCTTGCCGTCGACCGTCACCGCCTCGACGGTGGGCTGCGGCCGGGCGACGACATAGTTGCGCACGCACAGCCGGCGGATGCCGGGCAGGGGTGCCACGTAGCGGTTGACCAGCGTGCCCAGCCCGAGCAGCCGCTTCGGGATCAGCTGGCGCCATTCGCGGCGCACCGGCTCCCAGCCGGCCAGATCGAGCAGGTTGACGATGTCGCTGGTCGACAGCCAGTTCTGCTGGCCCTGGGGCATGCGCATCCCCAGCCTCTCCGCCGCCCACAGGATCGGCTCCCAGATGCGGGAGTGATAGCTGACGATGATGCGGGTCTTAGGATTGGCGACCCGGCGCAGCAGACGCAGCGTCTCCTCGATGTCGTCGAGGAAGCCGATGGTGCCCGACAGCAGGATGTGGCTGAACGGCCCTTCAATGGCGTCGATGGTCGCCGGGTTCTCGGCGTCGGCGGCGATCAGCTCCAGCTCCGGGTGGCGGGCCTTCGCCACCGCGATGGTCGCCGGGCTGAGGTCGATGCCGACGCCGCGCGACGGCTTGAGCGCCGCCAGCGTGTCGCCGACGCCGCAGCCGATCTCCAGCACCGTCGCCCCTTCCGGGATCAGGAAGCGCAGATAGGCGCGATCGGCCTCATGGAAGGCGCTGTTGCGCTCGGCCCAGCGGTCGCGCAAAGGGGCCATGGCGTCGAACAGCCCGCGGATGCGCTGCTGGCGCGGGGAGAGGGGACGCGTCGCGGCGGCGGGTTCCAGGGCGGCGGCCTCCGGGGCAGCGGTCCGGTCGAGCGTCGGAAGGGGCTGGTCGGTCATCGGGTGGAATCCGTGGAAAGGGCAGCGGGCACTGCGATGCCCGGCTGAACAGGATCGGGCCGGGAGGCGGTTTCGTTGCGCAGCAGCAGCCAGAACAGGCCGCCGGGCAGCGACAGAACGGCGATCGACAGCCCGATCAGCAGCGAGACCAAAAGCGCCGCGCCGGCGTCGAAGCCGAGCAGCGCGAAGCCGGCGACCATCGCCCCCTCGCGCACGCCCCAGCCGCCGAGCGAGACGGGCAATGCTGCGGCGACGATGGCGGCCGGCACGATGGCCAGCCCGTCCAGCCAGCCGAGCGGCAGGCCGACGGAGCGGGCGAACAGGATGGTGGCGGTGATGGTGGCGAGATGGACGCCGATGCCGTGGCCCAGCGCCGCCCAGGCGGCGGGGTTGCCGGCCATGGCGCGCAGCTGCGCCACCGCCCCCCAGGCGGTCCGCACCGGCGCCCCGTCGCGCAGCCGCTTCGGGATCGGCAACCGCTCGCGTGGGATGCGGCCGGCCAGCAGCAGCAGCCCCATGGCCACAGCCAGGACCAGCGCGCCGGCCAGCACAGTGCCGGCGACGGCGGGCGGCGCCACCGCAGCCAGATGCGGCAGCCCGACCAGCCCGATCAGCACCACGCCCAGCAGCGCCATCAGCCGGTCGACCAGCAGCGCCAGCATCACCGGACCGGCCGGGTGGCCGAGCCGCCAGGTGAACCAGCCGCGCAGCAAATCGGCCCCGACCGATCCCGGCAGGATCTGGCCGAGGAAGCCGCTGGCCATCTGCAGGCGGAAGGCGGTCCAGCGGGTCAGCCGGAAGCCGGCGGCCCGGCCGACCGCCCGCCACCGCTGCGAGGCGAAGAGCAGGGTCAGCGCCTTCGCGGCGAAGCCGGCGGCGAACAGCAGCGGGTCGGCGGCCGACAGGCGCGCGACGATGCCCTGCCAGTCGGCCCCGGCGGCGAGCGCGCCCAGGATCACGACCGTCACCGCCAGCTTGACCAGCAGTGGCCACCGCCGCCCCGGCTTGCCTGGGCCATTTCCCAACGGACCGGTTCCCAACGGGTCCGCTCCCAACGGGCCGGGCTCGGCCCGCTGGGCAAGGGGGGTGTCGAGAAGAGCCTGAGCCATCATCCCCGCATGGAAATCCGGGTGCCGCGAGACAGCGGCGCCGAACGGGCCGTTTTAACGGCTCACGCCCGGCTTGTCACCCAATCAGGCGGGAGAGGGGCAGGGGAGAAGACAGGCGCCTCACCCCATCCCGGATGCTGCCAGCATGGCGCCTTCCGGCAGCAGACCGGCCGCGCGGGCGTTGGGGGCGGGGCTCAGCGCCCGGCCCTCCTGCCGGCCGAAGACAATGTAATGGTGCATCGCCGCCGTCAGGTCGCCGCCGGTGGCCGCGGCGACGTCGGCGTTGGCCGCCAGATAGGCCGACGCGTTGAAGCCGGTCGTCCGCCCCTCCGTCCGGCCTGAGATCAGGTAATGCAGCTCGGCCTGGGTGGCATCGGTGCCGAAGGCGGCGGCGATATCCGGATTGGCCGCCAGATAGGCGAGCGGATTGAAGGTGACCGTCCGCCCCTCGTTCCGACCGTTGGCGATGTAGTGGCTCCCGGCACTCCTGCGGTCGGTGCCGAAGGCGGTAGCGAGGTCGTCATAGGAGGCAATGTAGGCCAGCGGATCGAAGCTGACCGCCCGCCCCTCCGTCCTGCCACTGGCGATGTAGTGGGCGGCGCCGGCATCGCCGTTGAGCCCGAAGGCGTTGGTGAGGTCGCCGTAGGAGGCGATGTAGGCCAGCGGATCGAAGCTGACCGTCCGCCCCTCCGCCCTGCCGCTGGCGATGTAGTGGGCGGCGCCGGCCGCGGCGTCGGTGCCGAAAGCGGCCGACAGGTCGGTGTAGGAGGCGATGTAGGCCAGCGGCGAGAAGGCCGGCCCGGCCGCGGCGGGCGCGCCGCCCGTGCCGGTCACCGGGGAGCCACCGCCTCCGGATCCGCCACCCGACCCGCCGCCCGCACCGGGGGTGGGGATCCCCGGCACCGTCAGCGGCGCGCTGCCCATCCGCGCCCAATCCAGGTCACGGATGCCGAGCCCCGCTGCGGCGCCGCTGCCGAGCCGGAAGTCGCCGGTCGACGGGTTGACGAACAGGCCGGACGACACCCTGTCACCGCCGCTCAGCCCGCGCGTCCCCTGCAGCAGGTTGCCGGTGACGGTATAGGCGCCGGGGGTCCAGAACTCCCAGTAATCCACGCCGGTGGAGGAGGAGATGACGTTGCCGGTGACGCTGTTGTTGGCGAGCAGGCCGATGTTGCCGGCGCTCGGCACCCATTCCAGCCGGATGAAGCGCTCGCGCGAGTTCGACAGAACGGCGAAGTTGTTGGTAACGCTGTTGGAATCGCCGCCATGGATGAAGACGCTGGCCCAGCCGGTGTTCTGGATGAAGTTATCTTGGACGGTGACGCCGTTGGCCATGTCGTCCAGATAGATGCCGAAGCTCTTGTGGCGGTCGAGCCAGCCCGACCCGTCGGTCGCCAGCCCGCCGACGCCGCGGATGTCGTTGCCGCGGATGATCGTGCGGGTGTCGACGTTGGACCGGCCCAGCATCTCGATAGCGCCGCCGTCGGCGGTCTCGGTCATCGTGTTGTAGATGCGGTTGTATTCCACCACCGCGTCGGTGTTGACGGTGGCGCCGTCCCAGTTCTTGATCGAGATGCCGTAGCGCGTGCTGTTGCGGATGTCGTTGCCGGAGATCAGCGTCCCGCTGGTGCCGTAGAGCTGGATGCCGGCGACGTCCTTCAGCACCTCGCCGATGCCGTCGATGCTGTTGGCGCTGATGCGGTTGCCGTTGCTGCCGTAGGCGAGCTTGATGCCGCCGGCCCCCAGATGCTCCATCCGGTTGGCCTCGATCGCGTTGCCGGACGAGCCGGTCAGCGTCATCCCGGTGCCGGCATTGACGAAGCGGTTGCCGGCGATGCTGTTGCTGGACGAATTGGTCAGCGTCAGGGCCGAACCGTCCCAGGCGGTGTCGGCGAAGGTCAGCCCCTGCAGGGTGACACCGTTCGCCCCGTTCAGCGACAGCAGTGTGCCCAGCCGCGCCACCACCGCCCCCTGGGCCAGCAGCGCGCCGGGGTCCTGCGGCTTCACCACCAGCCGGCCGGTCTCGGCCTGCCAGGCGAACTCGCCGGCATCGCGGATGAAGGCGTCATCGTTCAGCAGGCGGTAGGTGCCGCCGCTGCGCAGGGCGTATTTCGCGCTCTGGGTAAAATTGATGGTCCGGCTGCCGGCATCGGTGGAGGCGACGCTGAGGATGTTGTCGGACAGCCGCTCGGTGTCGAAGGTCTGGACCATCGTGCCGGGCTGGACCCCGGCGGCCAGCACCGCCGCCATCGCCCCGTCGCCGGCCCCGACGCGCAGACTGGTCCTGCTGGCGCCGCCGGAAGCCGCCTCCAGGACCGACCAGCCGGAGCGGGGATCGCCGGCGTTCCAGTCGCCGGTCTGCGCCACCTTCTGCCGCACCCCGCCGATGGAAAGGTCGAGGCCGGTGACGGAGGTCGCTGCGGCATAGAGCCCGCCGCCGATGGCGGTGAAGCCGCCGACCCGCTCGCCACCGCTGAAGACCGGCGTCTCGCCCGGATAGGCCATGATGCGGACGCCGTTGTCGGCTCCGGTCAGCGTCACCGTGCGCGCCATCGCATAGGTCCCGCCGCGGACATAGGTGTCGCGGGTCCCGCTCGCCCGCATCGCACCCTGCGCGCGTTCCAGCGTGGCGAAGGGGCCGTCGGTGCCGTCGGCATTGGGTGCCGCCAAACGCCCCGACCAGGAATCGTTGCCGTTGGTCGCGACGTAGAAAGCCTGCTGCGTGTCTGTCATTGCCGGATTGCCTTGCCGATACCGGGCAATCTCACGGCGAAAACCCTTAATAAGGAGGTATTCTCATCCTTTCGGATGTACACTTTCGCGCAGGGATCCCGTGTTCATCTCGTGACAAATGTTGAGCGGCAGGCAGTTGTCACTTGCAACACCCTTCCCGTTGTCTTGGCAGAATCCGGCTCAACCCCCATTCAGCGCACCTCCACCCGCCGTTCCTCCCGCAGCACCGTTTCGTCGCCATGGCGGAGCGTCACCGTCACCCGGTAGGGGCCGGGCGTCCAGGGACCGGGGGCGGGCTTCTTCACCTCGGTGCCGAAGAACAGCACGGCCAGCGGGCGCGGCACCGCCCCTTCGCTGCGGAGCAGGCGGCGGCCGTCGGGGCCGGTCACCTCCAGCGTCACCTGGTCGCCCTGCCGCCCGCCCATCAGCTCCGCCCAGACGCCCAGCGTCGGCGTGCCGGCCGGCAGGGGCCTGCCGCCATAACCGCCATTGCGCGCGACTGCCTCCTTCGGCAGCTCGGGCGCCAGACCGGCGCCGAGCAGGGCGCTCGGCCGGTAGGCCAGCGTCCGGCGCGCATCGTCGCTCCACAGCGTGTCCGGGAGGAGCAGCGCGTTGCCCGTCCCGGCGGCGCAGGACGGTGCATCGCCGCTGCCGGCCTCCTTGCCCGTATAGGGATCGAGTGTGCGTCCGTCATGGCGGATGCCGAAATCGACATGGGGGAACTCGGTGTTGCCGGACAGACCGATCTGGCCCAGCGGCGTGCCGGCCTCCACCCGGTCGCCCGGCCTGACCGCGATGCTGCCGCGCTTCAGGTGGCTGTACTGGGTTTCCCAGCCGTTGCCATGGTCGACCACCACCGCGTTGCCGGCCTCCCGCCCTGCGGGGGAGCCGCCGCTCTGCCGGATGCTGACATCCTCCATGCCGTCGCGCACGCGGGCGACCGTGCCGGAAGCCGCCGCCGCCACCACCGCCCCGCGCCGCATCGCCTCCAGGTCGGGCAGGCGGAAATCGGTCCCCTTGTGCCCGTCATAGGTCAGCCGCCCGCAGGCGAAGTCCCGCATCCCCGGCCCCGGATCGGCGTCGACATAGTTCTGGACGAAGCAGTCCGTCCCGATCCGGCAGCGCACCGGGAGTTCCAGCCTGGGCGCTCCACTGGGCAATTGACCGGCGGGCAATTGGCCGGCAGGCGGCTGGGCGGATGCCGCGGTCGGCAGGAACAGCAGGGCGGCGAACCCCCAGCGATAATAGACCGGCCCCCTCATCCAGCCCCCTCGCACGGCGATCCTCCCTCTTGCCCGGCCTTCACCAACAGGTGGGGCATCGAGGGCAGAGGACCAAGCCCACCCTTATGCGACGGCGCATAAGGGGCGGGACTCAGACCGTGACGGTACATGGCCGCTGAAAGTGGGCCCTGGCCCGTTCCACCTCGCCATGGATCGCACAGTCTTCAACATGATCGTTGATGAGCCCCATCGCCTGCATGAAGGAATAGACCGTCGTCGGGCCGACGAAGGACCAGCTGCGCTTCTTCAAGTCCTTCGACAGGGCAATCGACGCCTGGGAGGTGGAGGCCGTCTGCGGCGGCCCGCATTCGTCAGGTGATGGCTCGAAACGCCAGACATAGGCCGCCAGCGATCCTTCCCGCTCCACCATCTCCCGCGCGCGCCGGGCGTTGTTGATGACCGCTTCGATCTTGCCGCGATGACGGACGATGCCCTCATTCGTCATCAGTCGTTCGACGTCGGCCTGCGTGAAGGCGGCGATCCGCTCGAAGTCGAACCCTTCGAACGCAGCGCGGAAATTCTCCCGCTTGGCAAGGATGGTGCGCCAGCTCAAGCCCGACTGGAAGCCTTCCAGGCACAGCTTTTCGAACAGGCGGCGGTCGTCTCCGACCGGAAACCCCCATTTGGAATCGTGATAGGCGAAGAACTCGGGTGCCGCCGCGCACCAACGGCACCGCGGTCTTCCGTCCGGTCCGGGAATCGTCGCGCTCATCGATCAAGCCTGCAGAAACGCCAGACGGTCGTCGACGCGACCCGGGGTGATTTCGAGGATTTCGGCGTCGACGACCTTCTCCGCCACGAAGGGGTCCTCCCGCAGACGCGCGTCCAAATCGTCGCGCGATATGTTATGGGCGAGAACGGCACCGCCGGCACCGCCGGGAAGGCTGCCGGTCAGCAGGAAGACGCCATCCCCGAACCCACGCCGGATCCAGGCGTTGTGCCCATCCATATACTTGGCGGCCTCCGCCCTGTTCGCGGAAAACCTGAGCGTGACGACGAACATGCCAAAGGGCTCCTTCTAGGATTGCGGGACGGAAACAGGTTGGAGGCGGCTTGCGCCGGGACGCTGCGCCTCCAGCCAGGCGCACATGTCCTCGACCTCGCGCTGGATGAAGACATCGTCGTGGAAGGCCGTCGCCAGCGTCGCAACGCCCTGGCTTCGCATCAGAACATGCATGGCGAGCGCATCGGCGTCGGCTTCGCGTCCAAGTGCCGCGAACTGGCGGGCCAGCCAGCCGCGGAACAGAGTGAAGAGTTTGGTCGCATCCTCTTTGGCGGCGTGATCGAGTTTGGAAAGCTCATTGCAAAGCGTGCCGACCGGGCAGCCGTAGAGCATGATCTTCGCCTGGTTCATGATGAGGATATGGATGAAGCTGCGGATGCGCTCCGCCGGATCGTCCGCTCCGGCCTCCCAGGCTTCCAGCATCCTGCCGGTGTTGGTGAGACGCAAGGCGATCACCGCCTGGAGAATGTCGTCCTTCGTCTTGAAGTGATAATAGAAATTCCCACGGGAAAGCTGCACGGCCGCGGCGATGTCGGCGAAGGACGTGGCTTCGAATCCCTGCTCATAGAAGAGCCGGTCGGCAGCCTCGATGATCTGCTGGCGTGTGCTTTCTGCGCTCATCGGTTTTTCATCCCGCACCCGAGTGCCATGCGCGTTCTGCTTCGAACAGGCACGGGCATGAAAGCGGCGCGACTTTCTAGGTCAGATGACCTAGAAATGTGTAGGACACTCGTCCGACAAAGTCAACGGAGTGGAGGCGGCGGGGACGGCTTTCCCGCGCCCATAATCCGCCCCGTCCTTATCATCCGAAGGCCACACCGTCCGCCCTCATACTCCGCCCCGCTTTTCATCGACGGCACACAGCGGGGACCGACAGCATGGCGAACAGCACCCACACCGGCAGCGGCAAGACGGTCGTCGTCATCGACAGCGGCTGGTCGCCGACCTGGGAGCCTGCCGCCTCCGTGGTCTACCAGCACGACTACGCCGACAATGACGGCGATGCACGCAACCCCAACGCCGACACCCACGGCGCCCTGGTGACCTCCCGCATCCTGTCGCAGGCGCCGGACATCGGCATCATCGCGCTGAAGGTGATGCCGGACGGCTCCACCACCGCGTCGGGGGCGGCGATCGAGCAGGCGCTGCAGTGGGTCGTCGCCCACGCGTCGGACTACAACGTCGTCGGCGTCAACCTGTCGCTGGCCGGCGGCTCCGCCTCGTCGGAGACCACGACCATCCTGTCGGACGAGCTGGCGAGCCTTGCCGCCAAGCGGGTGCTGGTGTCGGCCGCCGCGGGCAATGCCGGGCAGAACGGGACGGCGACCGACGTCTCCTATTTCGCCGCCGACCACAACACGATCTGCGTCACAGCCTCCACCGGCGACGGGGCGCTGCCGGGCTGGGCCCAGCGCAATCCGGGCATCACCGACCTCTGCGCCGACGGCACCGACATCCGGCTGACCGATCTGGCGGGCCGGACGGTGACGGCCAACGGCTCCTCCTTCGCGGCGCCGACGGTGACCGCCGCGGTGGCGCTCGCCCAGCAGGAGGCCCTGGCGCTGCGCGGCAGCGCCCTAACCCAGGACGAGTTTCTGTCGCTGGCGAAGCAGACCGGGACGCCGGTCGGCGCCACCGGCTACACCGACCTGAACACCCAGACGCTGCTGGCGAAGATCGGCCAACTCTACGGCGCGCCGGAGACGCCCGACACCGGAACGGGCGCACCCGCGACCGCCGCCGCCACCATCCTGGTCAACGCCAAAGGCACGGCCGCCGCCGGGGTCAACGCCCACTTCACCCTGCTGGTCGACGGCCAGGCCGTCGGCAGCGCCACCGTCGGCAGCGCCGCGAAAACCTACGCCTTCACCACCAGCGTGTCGGCCGACAGCGCCCACAAGGTGCAGGTCCAGTACGACAACGACGGCTTCGCCGGCGGCCAGGACCGCAACCTGTTCGTCAACAGCGTCAGCGTGAACGGCCACACCTATGCCGCCAGCGACGCCGCGGTGACCTACGACAAGGGCGCGCTCGACGGGCGCGACGTGGTCAAGGGCCAGAGCGGGATGTGGTGGAACGGCACGCTGGTCGTCGCCGCCGACAAGAGCCTGTTCGGCGCGCAGGCTCAGGTCGCCGATCTGCAGGCCGGTGACCTGCTGGGCCACGCGGTGACGGCCAATGCGGCGTCGCACGGGATCGCCGACCCCATGGCCGCCTGGATGCCGGAGACGGTTTCCGGCTTCGAGGACGCCGCCCACGGCCTGCACGCTTGGTACGACGCGCATGATCTGGCAGCGTAATCTAGAGATCCCCTCTCCCCCGCTCACACGCAAACTTCGTTTGCGCTGACGCGACAGGCGGACCAAAGCTCCGCCGAAAGCGGGGAGAGGGAGAATCCCTGGAGAGGGGAACTCCTATCGCTCGTGCATGGCTTCCTGGGCGCTGCGCGAGAGGGGGGAGAGCAGGTAGTCGGCGATGCGGCGGCGGCCGGTCTTGACCTCGGCGGTCACCGTCATGCCCGGCTGCAGCCGCGTCTCCTTGCCGTCGACCTCCAGCGTGTCGCGGTCCAGCGCGATGCGGGCGGCATAGACCGCTCCCGCCTCCGGCGCCTTGGCGCCACTCTTCTCCGTCCCCCTGTCGGCCTGCTGCTGCTGTTGCACGGCGTCGCCGGACAACGAGGCGACGCGGCCGGGGATCAGGCCGTATTTGGTGAAGGAGAAGGCCTCCACCTTCACCTCCGCCACCTGACCGGTCTGGACGAAGCCGATGTCCTTGTTGGGGATGAAGGCCTCCACCTCCAGCCGGCTGTCCTCCGGCACGATGACCATCAGCGGCTGGGCGGTGGTCACCACGCCCCCCACCGTGTGCACCGCCAGCTGCTGGACATAGCCGTCCACCGGCGCGGTCAGCCGCAAGAGGTCCACCTGCTGGTCGGCCTTGGCCAACTCCTGATCCAGCGAGGCGGCCTTGCGCTCGGCCTCGGCCAGTCCGGTGTAGAGCTGGCGGCGGAATTCGGCCTCGGTCTGGCGGCGCTGTTCGGCGGTGGCGGCGATGGAGGCGTCGGCCTCCGTCAGCTTGATCTTCTGGACCAGAAGCTCCTGCTCCTGCCCGACCAAATCCTGCTGAAGCTGGAGATACTGGAAGCGGGACGAGGTGCCGCGCTTCGACAGGTCGAACAGGGCGTCGGCCCGTTCGCGGATCAGCGGCAGGGTGGCGTTCAGCTTGGCGATGGTCTGCACCACGGTGGCGCGGTCGGCCTCGCGCCGCGCCTGCTCGCGGTCCAGCGCGGCCAGCTTGGCGCGCTGCTCGGCGATCTGGCTGGCCAGCAACTGGCCCTGCATCCGCGCCAGCTCGGCCGACAGGCCGGCGGGAGCGGCGAAGACGGCGTTGGGGTTGCCGTTCACCACCTCCAGCGCCGCTCGCAGCCGCGCCACCTCCGCCCTTGCGGCAGACAGGTCGGAGCGGATGCGGTCGCGGTCGGCCGTGGCCCCGGTCGGGTCCAGTTCGATCAGCGTCTGACCAGCCCTGACCAGCTGGCCGTCCTCGACGGCGATGGTGCGGACGACGCCGGTCTGCATCGGCTGGACGGTCTTGGTCCGGCCGCTCGGCACCACCCGGCCTTGGGCCACGGCCACCACGTCGACATGGCCGAACCACGCCCAGGCGCAGGCGGCGGTGAAGGCCAGCATGATGACGGCGGTGAAGGTCCGCGCGGTGGGCGACGGCGGCCGCTCCAGGATCTCCAGCGCGTCAGGCAGGAAGTCCATCTCGTCGCGTCGCCGCTTTTGCGGCCGGGTCGGCGGGCGCGGCTCGCCGGGGGTGCCCGGCGTATTGGCGGGCGGCTTGACGCCGGCAGGGTTGGCGGGATTGGAACCATTGGGATCGGGGACGGCGGGGGTGGTCTTCACCGCGGCGTTCGTCTTGCTCATCGCGCTCATCCCCCCTCAGCCCGCGGCCCGTTGTTCGATCAGCCCGTCCGGGGGCGGGGGATTCCCGCCCGACAGCTGCCCCATCTGCCCCCGGAACAGCGTCGCGTAGCGGCCGCCGCGGCGCAGAAGCTCGTCGGGCGCGCCGTCCTCAACGATGCGGCCGCGTTCCACCGTGACGATGCGGTCGGCGACTGCGACGGTAGACAGGCGGTGGGCGATGATCAGCACGGTGCGGCCGGCGCAGATGCGGCGCATGTTGGCCTGGATGATCCGCTCCGATTCATGGTCGAGCGCGCTGGTCGCCTCGTCGAAGATCAGGATGCGCGGGTTGGTGACCAGGGCGCGGGCGATGGCGATGCGCTGCCGCTGCCCGCCCGACAGGCTGGCGCCGCGCTCCCCCACCACGGTGTCGTAGCCGTCGGGCAGCTCGACGACGAAGTCATGGGCGCCGGCCAGCTTCGCCGCGGCGACGACGCGGCCCATCTCCATGGTCGGGTCGGTCAGCGCGATGTTCTCGCGGATGGTGCCTGAGAAGAGGACATTGTCCTGCAGCACCACGCCGATCTGGCGACGCAGCCACACCGCGTCGGCGGTGGAGAGATCGGTGCCGTCGACCATCACCCGCCCGCGCTCCGGCACATGGAAGCGCTGCAGCAGCTTGGCCAGCGTGCTCTTGCCCGAGCCGGACGTGCCGACGATGCCGACCACCTGACCCGCCGGGACATGCAGCGACACGTCGCTCAGCGTCTCCGGCCCGTCATGGCGGTAGCGGAAGGTGACGTGGTCGAAGGTCAGGTCGCCCTTGATCGCCGGCATGGCGGCGCGGCCGGGGCTCTGCAGCGGTTCGGGCGCGGTGTTCAGGATGTCGCCGATGCGGTGCATCGACAGCCGCACCTGCTGGAAATCCTGCCACAGCTGGGCGATGCGCAGCACCGGCTGGACGACGCGGCCGGCGAACATGTTGAAGGCCACCAGCTCGCCCACCGTCAGGCTGCCCTCGATCACCAGCTTCGCCCCCAGCCACAGCACCAGCATGGTCGAGATCTTGGAGACGAACTGCACCGACTGGCTGGCGATGTTGTTCAGGTTGCCGGCGCGGAAACCGGCGCGGACATAGCCGGACAGCTGGTCCTCCCAGCGGCGCTGCATGCGCGGCTCGACCGCCATGGCCTTCACCGTCTCGATGCTCGACACCGTCTCGACCAGGAAGCTGTGGTTCTCGGCACCGCGGGCGAACTTCTCGTCCAGCCGCCGGCGCAGGATCGGCGTCGCCACCAGGCTGATCAGGACGTAGATGGGGAAGGAGGCGGCGACGATCGCCGTCAGCATCGGGCTGTACAGCATCATCACGCCGAGGAAGACCACGGTGAACAGCAGGTCCAGCACCAGCGTGATGGTGGAGCTGGTCATGAAGTTGCGGATCGTCTCCAGCTCGCGCACGCGGGCGACGCTGTCGCCGACCCGGCGCGCCGCGAAATAGCCCATGGGGAGCGACAGCAGCCGCTGGTACAGCTTGGCCCCCAGCTCCACGTCCAGCCGGTTGGCGGTGTGGGCGAAGGTGTAGGTGCGCAGGCCGCCCAGAACCGCCTCGAACAGGATGACGGCCAGCATGCCGACCATCAGCACGTCCAGCGTGCCCAGGCTGCGGTGCACCACCACCTTGTCGACCACCACCTGGAAGAACAGCGGCGTCACCAGGGCGAACAGCTGGATGAAGAAGGAGGCGAGCAGCACCTCGCCCAGGATGCCGCGGTATTTCCAGGCGACGGCCCCGAACCAGCGGGCGTCGAAGCGCGGCTGGCCCATGCCCATCGTGCCCTTGCGCCCCAGGCAGAGCAGCCGGCCGCTCCACAACGGCTCGAACCCTTCGCGGTCGAGGATGCGGGTCTGGTTGGTCGCGGCGTCATGCACCAGCACACGGCCGTTGCCGGCCTTGGCCAGCACCAGGACGCCGCCGTCGGGGCCGGGGACCAGGGCGGGCAGCGGCGTGCGCTCCAGCCGCTCCCATTTGGTCTTCACCACGCGGGCCTTGGCGCCCAGCCGGTGGGCTTGGCGGACCAGACCGGTCAGGTCGGGGGCTGCGCCGCCGCAGGCATGGCGGACGCCGTCGTAATCGGCCGGGATGCCCAGCATGCGCAGCGCCGACACCAGCCCGGCGATACCGGGGTCGAGAGGCGGGCCGGGCCTTGGACCAGGATTGGGGCCGGGTTGGGATCCCTCGGCCTGAGGCTGCCCTTTGGAGGAGAGGGGGGAGGAGGGGTCCCGCGCCGGATCGGCCGGCGATCCGTCTCGCATCTGTTCCATGAAGGCTTCCCGGTTCCGAAACTCTAAGGGGTGGCGCCGAACGGCTGCGGCCAACCGAAGGTGTGCATCGCTCTGCTCAACGGCCACCCGAACGATGGGGTACCCCACATCGCGGAGGCGGAGGCGGGCAGCTTTTCCTGGACCAGATGCCGCCTTGGGAGTAGGCATGCAAGACGCTGCCAGCCAGCCGGCCCAGTGCCGTTCCCTTCTCCCTCGGACGCGCTCTGCCTTGTTGCCGACCTCCCAACTTCTGCGCCTTTTGCTTTTGCTGCTGGCCCCCCTGTGGCTGTCTGTGGTGGCGGACGGGCTTGGCCTGACGGAAGCCATGCCGTCGGTGCTGTCCAGTTGGCGGCGGGCTGTTCCCGAGCCAAACAGCCCGGTTCTCACGCCGGGTTTAGGATGGCAAGAGCGGGCCTATTTGGCTGCAAACCCGGACGTTGCCGCCGCGGTTCGCGATAAGAGGATTTCCAGCGGCTACGCCCATTACATCCAGCAAGGCCGCAACGAGGGTCGCCGCGGTGGCTTCAAGGAAGAGGCCGCACCACCACCTCCCGTGTCCCTTGCAACCGTACCGTCAGCACCTGTGCCGGCGACAAAACCTGTGCTGCAAGACACCGCAGCCGAAGCTGCCCCGGTGGTCCGGGCAGAACCGAATTTGGAGATTCTGCGGCCGGGAACAAAGCCAGCTTTTGAGGTGTCAGCAAAACTCCAGGCAGCAGCCCCCGCATTCCAGCGTCGCGTGGAGCGAATCCGCAGCGCCAATGGCAGAGACGGAATTCGTGTGGTGCTTGACCTCGACCGGGAGCCACGCTTCGAAACACCGGTACGGCGGTCTGACGGCCGACTGGAGGTGACTCTGCCCGGCACACTGTGGCAGGCCACCCAGTCCGGCCGGCTGCCGGCAACGGTACTTGGGTACAACACGGAACGCTACGGCACGGGCACCCGCCTGCTCCTTTCATATGAGGATAGCCGGGATGGCAAGGGACAAGGCGGAACGGTGCGCCTGCTTGCTGTGTCCACCCTGCCGCCTGACAAGGAGCGCGGCCACCGATTGCTGATCGACGTGGTGTTGGCCTCCACGACCAAGAAGGGGCCGTGAGAAACGGCTTGGCCGTTCAGCGAAGTCGGCGGAACAGTTCTTGTTCATGAATGCACGGCGCCGAAGACCTTCCGGCGCCGTGTCCAATCATCTCACCTTTGCCTTACGTCATGCCAAAAGCTCCGTCCGGGGGCGATGGGACAGGCTGCCATCCCCGCCGGCGAGCGCAGCCAGCATTGTGCCTGCTTCCGCCTGCTGATCGGCAGGCCCCTCAATACCCAACGACTGCGATCCGATCATCCCCGCCGCCAACATGGTAATCGCAAGAGGAGCCTCCGCATCCAAGCTCGCCATGGCAGTGGATGTGCTGCGCTTGATGTAAGCGAGCTCAACCGCAGCGGGGTCAGAACCAAACTCGGCGGCAATCTCTGGATGGCTCGCCAGATAAGCGGCGGGGTCAAAGGCCGTCAAGGAGCGACCCTCGGTGTAGCCGGCGAGAATGTAATGGAGTTCAGCCGCCTGAACGTCAGGGCCGAACGCCTGAATCAGATCCGGGTTGCTGGCAATGTAGCGCAGTGCATCAAAGCCCTGGGGCAGCCGCCCCTCCGACATGCCACCCTGAATGTAATGCCGTGTCGCTGCCTCTGCATTGGTGCCAAAGGCCACAGCAAGATCCCGGTTTGCGGCCAAGTAGTTATAAGCATCGAAGGTGACGGTCCGCCCCTCGGCCGCACCAGCCCCGATGTAATGCCGTGTCCCCGCCTCTGCGTTGGTGCCAAAGGCGACCGCAAGATCAGGATAGGAGGCGATGTAGGCCAAGCCGTTGAAATTGGGCTGCCGGCCCTCGGCATAACCAGCTTGCAGGTAATGCAAGGTTGCGGCATCCGCGTTGGCGCCGAAGGCTGGGATCAGGTCAGGATAGGAAGCAACATAGGCAAGCGGATCGAAAGTGACTGTTCGTCCCTCGGCACGGCCTGCCAGCAGGTAATGCTGGATCGCAGCCTCGGTGTTGGTGCCAAAGGCGGCGATCAGGTCCGGGTAGGAGGCGATGTAAGCCAGCGCGTTAAAGCCGACTGGCAACCCTTCGGCGGACTGCGTCTGGGGCGTGGAGGCAGGGTCGGCCGACGGCACCACCTGCAAGGCGACGCTCTGGATAGCGGCGGCGCCATGGCCGTCCTCGACCCGGTAGGCGAAGGTCCCCGCATCGCCCGACAGGCCATCGGCGGCCAGAAAGGTCAGCACTGGTAGGTCGGTCGCCGACAGGGTCTGGTTCACCGCCACGGCACTGCCGTCGGCCAGCCGCACAGTGCCACCGGAGGGCAGTCCAGTCACCGTCACCGTCAGCACGTCACCATCGGGATCGGTGGGTGCTGCGATGCCGAGCGAGACCGCCACCCGGTCCTGGGCGATCATTGTCTTGTCAGCCTGGACCATCGGGGCGGTGTTGACGATTGGGTCCACCACCTGATCGGAGGGGGTGACGGGCGGCGGAGCCGCCTTCACCTGCAGCGCCACGGTCTGGCCGTCGCTACTGCCGCGCCCGTCACCAACGATGTAAGCAAAGACTCCGGCGTCGCCGGCCGCGCCAGCCGCCGGGGTGAAGGTCAGAGCGGCCAGCTGTGCCAGGGTCAGGCTCTGGTCGGCGGTCACCGCGGTGCCGTCGGCCAGCCGGATGGTGCCGCCGGAGGGCAGACCTGTGACCGTGACAGTCAGGGCATCACCGTCGGCGTCGGTCGGGGCGGCGATGCCGAGCGCGACGGTGCCGCCGGCCAGGGCCGTCACCGTCCTGTCCTGCTCCGCCACCGGAGCACGGTTGGCCTCAACGATGGTGACGCTGCCACCGCTGCCGGCCCGGAACTGGCTGGCCTCGAAGGTGCCGGTCAAGGTCACCGCCAAGCCGCTGCCAACCCGCAGCACGGTGGATCCTGTGGCCGTCTCCACCTGCAGGCCGGCGAGGTCGACGCCTTCCATCACCAGACGGTCGCCGATGGCGGCATCGGTGACGGTCACCGCACCGGTGGTCCCGGCGGCGATGCGGATGACGTCGTCGCCGCCGTTGCCGGTGACGGTCGTCCCGGCCCCGACCGTCAGGTCATCGGCCCCGGCGGTGCCGGTCAGGCCGATCTGTGCGAAGCCGGTGCCGCCGGACAGGTCCATGGTTGCCGCATCCCCGGACGCCGCCACCGCGAGCGCGTTGCCATGGCCTGTCAGCGCCAGCCCGGCCAGCTGCGAAGCGGCGAGCGTCAGGGTGGCGCCGCTGCCGGTGACGTCGATCGCCTCGATGCCGGACAGGGCCACCGCCGACAGGTCGGCGCTGCCGGCGATGCGCAGGGTGTCGGACGCCGTGCTGCCGGCGATGACCTTGAAGCCGGCGGCCTGCGCGCCGGTCAGCGTGAGGTTATGGTCGTTGCCGCCGGTCAGCTCCAGCCGCTCCACCCCGGCCAGCGTCATCCCCGTCAGGTCGATCGTGGGCGAGGCGACGGCGGTGTGATATTCCAGGTCGTAGCCGTTGTAGCTGCTCAGATCGTCGGAGCGGACCTCCAGCGTGTCGGTGCCGGTGCCGCCGTCGAAGCTCACGGTGCCGGCGTCATACTGGCTGACGACGATGTAGCGGTCGTTGCCGGCCTCGCCGAAGATCGTATCGGCCTGGGTCTGGGCGTAGCTACCGGCGGTGACGATGCCGGCCAGGATGGTGTCGTCGCCGTCGCCGCCGTGGACGGTGTCGCGCTCCCAGTCGCCCTTCAGCAGGTCGTTCCCGGCATCGCCGTAAATCAGGTCGGCACCGCCGCCGCCGGCCACCGTGTCGTCGCCGAGTTCGCCATGCAGCTCGTCATTGTCGGCGCGGCCATACATCAGGTCGTTGCCGCCGCCGCCGAAG
>DASPIO010000400.1:0-25027 GCA_035629155.1 Azospirillum sp.
ATCCCGACCAACCTGATCTCCATCACCGACGGGCAGGTCTGCCTGGACGCCAAGCTGTTCCACGAGGGGCAGAAGCCGGCGGTGGACATCGGCCGCAGCGTGTCGCGCGTCGGCGGCAAGGCGCAGCCGCCGGCCCTGCGCCGACTGGCCGAGCCGCTGCGGCTGGACTACGCGCAGTTCCTGGAGCTGGAGGTGTTCACCCGCTTCGGCGGCATGGTGGACGAGCGCACGCGCGCCGCCGTGGCGCACGGCCGGCGCGTGCGGGCGCTGCTGGCTCAGCGCCACCTGGGGCCGCAGCCGCTGGTCCTGCAGGTGGCGCAACTGGTGGCGCTGGCCGACGGCACGCTCGACCCGCTGCCGGAGGAGGCGGTGCCGCGCCTGCGCGCCGCACTTGCGGCCCTGCTGGAGAGCCGCGCGCCGGAGGTCGCGGTGCGCCTCGCCGGGGGTGGCGATCTCGACGACACGACGCGCGCGGCGTTGCGCGCGCTGGTGGCGGAAGCGGTGGCGCAGATCGGGGTGCCAAACGGAGGTGGATGATGGCCGAACGCCTCGCCGAGGTCGAAGCCCGCCGCGCCAGCGTGGAGGAGCTGCGCGCCGTCACCGACGCCATGCGCTCGCTGGCCGCGGTGCGGCTGCAGCAGGCGCTGGCGGTGATCGGCGGCACGCGCGCCTACGCGCGCGTGATCGGCGGCGCGCTGGCGCAGGCGGTCGGGCTGCTGGCCCAGGGGTCGGACCATTGGCCGGCCTGTTGGCCGGCGCAGAGCGGGCGCGGCCGTGCCGCCACCGTGCTGTTTGCACCGGAGCACGGCTTCGTCGGCGCCTTCGCCGAACGGCTGGCCGATGCGGCGCTCGAGGGAATGCCGCCGCGCGGCGTGCTGTGGGCGGTGGGCAGCCGGGGCGCCGCGCTGCTGGAAGAGCGCGGGCGGCCGCCCGACTGGTCGATCCCCATGGCGACGCACACCGACGCCGTCACCGCCACCGGCCGCCGCATCGCCGAGGCGCTGTACCGCGCCGCCGCGGACGGGACGCTCGGTACCGTGGAGGTGCTGTACGGCCGCAGCGCGCAGGGCGGTGCGCCGGAGGTGATGCGGGAAGCGCTGCTGCCGCTTGACCTTGTGCGCGGCCATGCCGGCGGCGCGGTGCCGCCGCTCACCAACCTGCCGCCGGCCGATCTGGTGCCGCGCATGGTGGACGAGTACGTTTTCGCCCTGCTGGCGCATGCGGCCATGGAAAGCTTCGCCGCCGAGAACGCGGCGCGGCTGTCCGTGCTGATGGCCGCGCGCCAGAACATCGACGCCACGCTCGACGAGCTGACCGGCGTGATGCGCCGCCTGCGCCAGGAGCAGATCACCACCGAACTCATCGAACTCGCCACGGGGGCCGAGGCGTTGCGGCCCGAATGACCACGGGACGCCGTCGCGGACCGGCGAAAAGGGGGTAGCGGCAACCCCTTCGTGCGGGCGGCTTGATTCGGTTTGCCGGCCGGACAATGTGAGAATCAACAGGTCGAAATGGGGGCTTCGGCGCGCACGGTCAGGGGAGGCAGGGGTGTTCAATCCGTTGATAACGGCCACCGCCGGCTGGTCCGAGGCGGTGGAGGAGCGGGCGAAGCGGTTCCTCGGCTTCGTCGTCGGCACGGAAGGGGACGGCTTGCCCATCACCGCCGCCACCATGCTGGCCCGCTGCCACCTCGATCCGGTCACCAGCGCACGCTTCCTCATGCTGATCCCGCCGCAGAAGGCCGTGCGGGAACTGACCCGGATCATCGCCGGCTTCCGCATCGACGGCGAACCCTGCCCCGATCCCCTGGCCACCGCGCAGGCCGCGCTGTCGTTCGCCGGGCGGGCGGTCACCGTGGACGAACTGCACCCCGAGCGGCGCTGGGTCGCCAACCTCATCGCCGGCATCCTCGGTTTGCCTCGCGCCTCGCGTTGAGCACGTCCCCGACGTACGATCTATCGCTTCCGCGCACGCCGGTTGCTAATATCCCCCTGGATGCGCAACCGCAGGGGACGCGGGCATGCACGAGGGCGGGCAGGTGAGTGGTCTGAACGTGACGCGGCGGATGCTGGCCGGCGTGGCCGGCGTGGCCGCGCTGGCGTTCGCCGCCGGCCTGTGCGCCGCCGCCGCGGTCCTGGTGGGGGGCATTCCCGCGCGGCTCTCCTTCGCCGCCGCCGTGCTGTGCCTGTTCGGCAGCGGTGCCGGCGCGCTGTGGCTCCACCGGGCCGCCGCCCGCCGCCTGGACTGGCTGCACGATGGCGTGCGCGTCCTCATGGCGGGCCAGCCGGCGCCGGATTCCCCGGGCGACGAACTCGACGCGCTCGCCGCCGCCATCGACGGCGCGGGGGAGGCGATCCTCCGCCGCGAGGAGGCGCTGCGCCTCAGCGAGGAGCGGTTCCGCGGCCTGATCGAGGGGTCGATCCAGGGCATCCTCGTGCACCGCCGCTTCGTGCCGCTGTTCTGCAACGAAGCCTTCGCCCACCTGCACGGATTCGCCGGCGCGGCCGAGGTGATGGCGCTGCCCGACGTCAAGGCCCTGCTGGCGCCCGATGAGCTGCCGCGGGCCTGGCGCGGCTACGTGCGGATGATGGCCGGGGAGGAGCCGGCCGGCGTGACGCGGGTGCGGCGCATCCGGCGCGACGGCGCCGTCGTGTGGGTGGACGCGGTGGACCGTGTGGTCGAGTGGGAAGGCGACCCCGCCGTGCTGACCACCGTCGTCGACGTCAGCGAGCGCGTGCGCGCGGAGAACGATGCGGCGGAGGCCGCCGGCCACCTGCGCGCCGCCATCGAGGCGATGCCGAGCGCCGTCATGATGCTGGACGCCGATCTCAACATTCTCGTCCACAACCGGAAGTTCTGCGAGTACTGGAACATCCCGCCGCAGGAGATGGCGGTGCAGCGCACGGCCCCCCTGAACCTGCGCGCCTGGGTGGAACGCGGCATGCCCGGCGTCGACGTGGACGCCTATGTCGAACAGCGTCTGTCCGTCCTGCGGGCCGGCAAGCCCTATTCGCACCTCATCCACACGGTGGACGGGCGCGACATGGAGATCCGCGGTTCGCCGCGCCCGGACGGCGGCTGGGTCATCACCGTCACCGATGTCACCGACCGCATGCAGGCGCAGGACGCGCTGCGCCAGGCCAAGGAGCGGGCGGAGGAGGCGGCGCGCGCCAAGTCGACCTTCCTCGCCACCATGAGCCACGAGATCCGCACGCCGATGAACGGCGTCCTGGGCATGCTGGAGGTGCTGGAGCGCACGCCGCTCGACGCCGACCAGCGCGCGGTGCTGTCGGTGATCCGCGAGTCCGCCTCGGCGCTGCTGACCATCATCGACGACATCCTCGACTTTTCGAAGATCGAAGCCGGGCGTATGCAACTCGACCCGACGCCGATCGACCTGCGCCCCCTCGTCGAGGGGGCGGCCGATCTGCTCGGCACGCGGGCACGGGAAAAGGGGCTGGACCTCGTCACCCGCGTGGCGCTCGACGGGGTCGAGACGCGCGTCGGCGATGCCGTGCGGTTGCGCCAGATCCTGCTGAACCTGATCGGCAACGCGGTGAAGTTCACCGAGAGCGGCTCGGTCGTCGTCGAGGTGCGGCCGGGCGCCGTGCCGGACGCCGTGCGTTTCGAGGTCGCCGACACCGGCATCGGCATCGGCATGGGCGACGAACAGCAGGCACGCCTGTTCGAGCCCTTCACGCAGGGCGACCCTTCGACCACCCGGCGTTTCGGTGGCAGCGGGCTGGGCCTGTCGATCTGCCGGCGGCTGGTCGCCATGATGGGCGGGTCCATCGGCGTGGAGTCCGTGCCGGGGCAGGGTGCGGTCTTCTGGTTCGAGGTGCCGCTACCGCCGCCGGCCGCCGCCAGCGCCGATCCGGTGGCCGATCTGGCGGGCATGCGGGTCCTGGTCGCCGACGCCGTTCCCGCCGCGCGCCGCAGCTTCGCCGAGGCGCTGGCCGGCGCGGGTGCCCAGGTGGCCGAGGCCGCCGACGCGGCGGCCGCGTTCGAGGCGCTACGCGGCGGCCTGCAGGGGCGCGCTCCCTTCGACGCGGCCGTGGTCGCCCAGGCTCCGGGCGTCCTCGACGGGCTTGGCTTGGCGGCCGCGCTGAAGCGCATGCCGGGCCTCAACGCCACGCGCATCGTCCTCACCACCGCGCGCGAGGATGCCGGGCTCGCCGCGGCGGCGGCGGAGGCGGGGGTTGCCGTCGTGCTGCCCAAGCCGGTGCGCCGCGACGCGCTGCGCGCCGCCGTGGCGCGCGCGGCCGGACGGCCCGCCGGCGCCACCGGCCAGCCGCCCGACGGCGCCGAGGCCGGCGCCGTGGCGCCGCCCACGGAGGCGGAGGCGGAGGCCGCCGGGGTGCTGATCCTGGTGGCCGAGGACAACCCCACCAACCAGATCGTCATCCGCCGCCAGTTGGAGCAGTTGGGCTTCGCCGCCCGGCTCGTTCCGGACGGCGCCCAGGCGTGGGAGGCGCTGCGGAAGGCGCACTATGGCCTGCTGCTCACCGATTGCTTCATGCCGGGGGTGGACGGCTACGAGCTGGCGCAGCGGGTGCGCGCGGGTGAGCGCGACAGCGGCCGGCGCCTGCCCATCGTGGCGCTCACCGCCAGCGCGCTGACCGGCGAGGCGGAGCGCTGCTTCGCCGCCGGCATGGACGACTACCTGTCGAAGCCGGTCGACCTGCAAAGCCTGTCGCGCACCATCGCCCGCTGGCTGCCGCAGGCGCTGGAACTGCGCCGCCCGGCGGGCGGGGCGGGTCCGGTGCCGCAGGCGGCCGAGTCGGCATCACCAGAGGAGTTGCCCGTGCTGGACCGGGCGCACGTGGTCGCCACCTTCGGCAGCGTCGACGCGGCGCGCGACCTGCTGGGCTTCTTCCTGGAGACGACGGCGCCGCTGCTGGACGAGGTGGCGCAGGATCTGGAGGAGGGCGATGCCGACGGCGGCCGCCGCGCCGCGCACGCCGCCGCCGGGGCAGCGCGCACCGCGGGCGCCGTCGAACTGGCGGCGGTGTGTTCGGAGATCGAGCGTTCGGCCGCGAAGGGCGACCTCGACACCGCGCGCCGGCACGCCGGCCGGCTGAAGGACGCCTTCGTCCGTGTCGAGGGCGTCATCCGCGGAGGCCTTTGAGCGTCGCGGTTGCCCGCCGCGCCATGTCCCTGATATCTGTTGGGTTGTGGATGGGTATCGGGCGGGGGCGGGGCCGTTCCCGCAGGGAGGCAGCAGCATGGATAGGAAGCCGGTGGAGTACGAACATTACAACATCCTCGTCATCGAGGATCAGCCGTTCGTCCGGCGCACCATCATGCAGATCCTCTCGCAGATCGGCTTCCGCAAGATCTTCGAGGCCGACAATGGCGAGACCGGCATGCAGGAATGCATCCGCAGCGCGCCCGACATCATCGTCTGCGACATCGACATGAAGCCGGTCAGCGGCCTTCAGTTCCTGGCCAATCTCCGCAACAGCGCGGACGTGCGGAACAACCGCACCCCGGTCGTCTTCCTGACCAACCACACCGAATCCGACATCGTGAAGAAGGCCATGGCGCTGGGCGTCAACGGCTTCGTGGTCAAGCCGCCATCGTTCGGCGCGCTCAAGGAACGGGTCGACCGCCTGCTGGCGCGCTGAGCGCCGATCATCCCGCCGCCCGTCCGGCGGAGGAGCCCGTCATGAGCGCTCAGGATCTCGTCGAAGGCCTTCCCGACCCCGTCGCGCTGATCGGCGCCGACGGCGCCACGCGGGCCGTCAACCAGCCCTTCATCGCCGCCTTCCGCGACGTCGCCGCGCAGTTCGCCACGGCGCGCGATTTCTTCGCGCTGCTGCCCGTGCACGCCGACGTTCTGCCGCGCCCGCACGGCCCCGGCCCGACCAGCGTTGCCGGCGCCGACGGCCGCCACTGGCTGGTGGGCGAGCGGCGCATGGCCGATGGCGGCCGGCTCATCTGGTGGCGCGACATCACGGACCAGCGCCGCACCGCCGACGACCTCTACGCCGCCACGCTGATGCTGGAGCGCAGCGTGTCCGAGCACGCCGACGACCGCACGCGCCTGCGCGCCGCGCTGGAGGCCGCCGGCATCCAGGCCGAGGAGGCGGTGCGCGCCAAGGCCCGCACGCTGGCCTTCATGAGCCAGGAGATCCGCAATCCGGTCGCCGCCATCGTCGACGCGGTGCGCCCGCTCCTGGCCGTCCCGCTGGGCCCGGCCGAGCGCGAGCGCGTCGGGCGGATCCTGCAGTCGGTCGAGACGCTGCGCATGCTGGTCGACGACGTGGCCGAGCTGGCGCGCCTGGAGTCGCAGGGCGTCCGGCTGGAGTCGGAGCCCTTCGGCGTCGAGACGGTGGTCGGCAGCGTTCTGGCCAGCCAGCAGTCCGGCGCCGCCGACCGCGGCATGACCCTGTCGGCCGAGATCGATCCGGCGGTCCCCGCCACCGTGGTGGGCGATCCGGCGTGGCTGCGCCACGTGCTGGTGGAACTGGTCGGGCTGGCGGTGCGCGAGGGGGACTGCCGCGCGGTGGCGGTGCGCGTGCGCCGCGCCACGCTGCCCGACGGGCGGTCCGGCCTGCGCGTCGCGGTGGTCGGCGCCGGGGCGGGGCTGGCGGGCGAGCTGCAGGCGTGGCTGACCGACGGCGTGCCGTCGCTGGACTTCAACGCGGCGCGGCAGGTCGGTGTGCGGGGCCTGGGCCTGCACGTGTGCCGGCGCATCGTCGGGCTGATGGGCGGCGAGATGGGCGTCGATTGCGATGCCGAGGGTTGCCACGGCGTGTGGTTCACCGCCGCCGTGGACCTGGGCGACGGCAACGCCGGCCGCCCGGCGCCGGAGGGACCGGCGCTGGACATCCTGGTGGTCGAGGACAACCCGGTGAACCAGCGCGTCAACGCCTGGCTCTTGGAGAAGGACGGCCACCGGGTGACGGTGGTCAGCGACGGCCGGCAGGCGGTGCGCCTCGCCGCAACCGGCACCTACGACGCGGTGCTGATGGACCTGGACGTGCCGGGGCTGGACGGCATCGCCGCGACGCGCGCCATCCGTCTGCTGGACGGCCCGGCGGCGCGCATCCCCATCGTCGCCATCACCGTTTCCGCCCAGCCGGAGGACATCGGGCGCTGCCGCGCGGCTGGCATGAACGACCATCTGCCCAAGCCGGTCAACCCGGCGGCCCTCAGCCGCATTCTCAAGCGTCTGGTGGTGTCCGGGCGCGGCGACGTGCCCGCCGAGGGCGATATGGACGCCGGCGTGCTGCTGGCGCTGGAGGGCGTCATCGGCCGCGACAAGGTGCGCGAACTGGTGGTGGACTTCATGGCGCGCGCCGCCGGCCTGGACGACCGGCTGGCGGTGGCGCACGGCACCCTGGACCTGCCGGCCCTGGCGGCGGCGGCGGCGGACCTCAAGACCATGGCGGGCAGCGTCGGTCTGACCGGAGTCTACGACGGTGCGGTCGAGCTGGAGCGCCTGTGCGCCGCCGACGACGGCGTGGCCGCCGTGGAGCGCTCCGTCGCACTGCGCCAGCTGCTCGCCAACAGCCTGGAGAGGCTGAGCGAGATCGGGGCGTAGGCGCGGTCGACGTTGGGTTCTCGCTGGTGCTTAACCCAACGTCGGGAACTCACCGTCGCAGCGCCTCGCCCGGTTCGCCATCGAAGCAGGCGGCGTAGTCGTCGCAGGATTCGCAGTTGGGCGATTTGCACAGCAGGAAGCCCTCGCGCGAGCAGAGCTGGCGGTAGAAGAACTTCTTCCACTTCATGTCGCCGCCGTTCAGCGCCACCAGGGCCGGGAAGTGGCGGCGGAACATGGCGCTCAGCTCCTGCCGGTCGGCGAAGCCCATGTCCTGCCACAGGTGGTTGGTGCCCAGGCTGCGCCGGGCGACGATGGCGGCCAGCCACACCTCCTCCTCCGCCGTGCCCGCGCGGTGCTCCAGCAGCAGGGCGCGCAGATCGGCCTCCTCGATGGCGTCCTCGCCGGGACTGGAGTCGGGCGGCAGCGCGCGCAGGTGTGCCCGCATCTCGGGCAGGTGGCGTGAAACGAGGCGCTCCAGCGCGGCACGGTCCAGCCCCAGCGCTGCGGTGAGGGGACGGTCCGCCTCGTCCGCCGCGAACGTCACGATGCGGCGGAACAGGTGGGCATCCAGCGCCGGGCCGGGCATGCCATCCAGGGGCGCGGGCGATGCCGGGGCCGCGTCAGGCGTGGGGATGGCGGGCGTGGGGATGAGGCTGTACAAACCCATAGCGGAGCGCGCCTCCTTGCGGTGATGCCATTGCTGCCCTGCGAAAATCATGCCGGGCGCGCGGATTCGCGCATTGCTCCAGCCGCGGCGTTGTTCCAAAATTACTGAGCATTTGAAGTGGTTGGCGGCGGAGCCGCGGGCGGGTGTCCGATGACTGAAGCCTCCCTGGGGCATACCCTCCTCGACCGGCTCGCCGTGCTGCGCGACGCGCCAGAGCCGGGGGCGGCGCTGCTCGCCGACTTCCGCGGAATCGAGCATGGCGACGACCCGCGCTTCGCCCTTACCCTCGACCACTATCTGGAAAGCTGGCTGGGCGCGTCGCAGCGCGAAGTGCACCGCCTGCCGGGGCCGCGCCTGCTGATCCTCGCCGGGCCGCAGGACGCCGCCCTGCTGGATGGTGGCGCCCATGCGCTGGCCGGGGTGCTGCGCAGCCACGGCTTCGGCGCCATGCGCTACACGGTCTACGACGTGGCGACGCAGGCCGAGAAGCTGGTGGCCGACATCGTGCCGCCGCCCGTGCTCGACCGGCTGCGCATCGCGGCGGCGGCGCAACGCGTGCCCACCGCCGCGCTGGCCCAGGTGCTGGAGGTGGAGCGGGTGCTGCACGGCGCGGACGTGGAGAGCCTGCTGCGCGAACAGGCGCTGTGGTCCTTCGCCGACCCGGAGGAGCCCAGGCGGGTGCTCACCGAACTGGTGGTGGCGCTGGACGAACTGGAGGGGCGGTTCGACCTGCCGCTGCGCCGCGACGACTGGCTGCGGCACGAGGTGGCGGCGCGGCTCGACCACGGGCTGCTGCGCCACGTGGCGCGCGACCGCTGGCACGCGCCGCAGCCCTACAGCTTCGACCTGCACACCGCCACCGTGCTGGACGCGACCTTCGCCGACCTGGCGCACGCCATCCCCGCCGCGTTCCGCCGGCAGTTGACGGCCGAGCTGGCCTGCTGGGAGGTCGGCCTGTCGCCGCCGCGCTTCGCCGCCGCGGCGCAGCGGCTGGCCGACCTGGGCTTCGCGGTCGCCGTCGACCACGTGCCGCTGCAGGCCCTGCCCACGCTTGACCTTGGCGGCGCGGAGGTGGCGTACGTCAAGGCGCTGTGGACGCCGGGGGCGGAGACGGCTGGCCTCCTCACGGCCGGGCTGGGCCGCTTCGGAGCGGAGCGGCTGGTGCTGTGGCGCTGCGACGACGCGGCGGCGCTGGAAGCGGCGCGGGCCGCCGGGGTGATGCTGGTGCAGGGCCATGCGGCCGACGCCGCCGCACATGCGCCGGCCGGTCCGGCGGAAGCCACCCCGCCCGCGCCCGAACGGCGGCGCGCGGAGGTGAGGGGCGAGGCCGAGGCGCCGGCCGAGGAAGAGGCGGCGGCGCCCAAGCCCGGCCTGATCGCCCGCCTGTTCGGGCGCGGTGCGTAACGGAGGCGGGCCATGGCCAAAGCGGCGGCAAAGCCTTCCGGCATGATGGTCTCGACGGTGCTGGGCATCGCCGGGTCGATCGCGCTGTTCGTCTACATCGCTTTCGGGCACGGGGCGCAGGCGCTGTGGAACCCGGAAGGGGCGGTGATCGTCGGCGGCGGCATCACCGTGGCCGCCATGCTGGCCTTCCGCACGTCGGAGCTGGTCGGCGCGCTGACCGCGTTCTTTAACATCTTCCGCGAAGAGACAGAGATCAAGCCGGACATCGCCAACCTTGTCGAGTTCGCCCGCCTCTACCAGCGCAGCCAGGTGCACGAGGCGGAGGCATGCCTCGCCCGCGCGCGCAGCCCGTTCCTGCGGCTGGGCCTGCAGCTCATCGTCGACGGCACGCCGGTCAACGACATCCTGCACGTCATGAACTGGCGCATCCAGAAGATGATCGAGCAGGAGACGGTGGAGGCCCGGCTGTTCCGCACGCTGGCCGGGCTGGCGCCGGCCTTCGGGCTGCTGGCGACGCTGATCGGCCTGATCGGCATGATGGCGGCGCTCGGCTCCGCCACCGTGGCGGAGGTGGGGCAGCACATGTCCATCGCGCTGGTGGCCACGCTGTACGGCGTGGTGCTGGCCAACGTCGTCTTCAAGCCGATCGCCATCAAGCTGGAACAGCGCACGGCCAAGCGCGTGGCGGCGCTCAACGTGCTGCTGGAAGGCATCCTCCTGGTGCGGCTCGGCCGCTCGCCGACAGTTGTCGCCGACGCGCTGGCGGAGTACGTGCGCGAACACAGGGACGAACTGCATGGCACCCCGTGACCATGGCGTGCCGGAACTGCCGGCCGACCTCGCGACCCCGCCGTGGGCGGCGGGCGGCGGACGCGTGCGCATGCCGGCGGCCGGCGGGGCGGAGGAGGACCAGGAGATCTGGCTGCTCAGCTATTCGGATCTGGTGACGCTGCTGTTCGCCGTGTTCGTCATGCTGCTGGCCATCACCACGCTGAAGGACCAGCTTCCCACCACGCCGCTGCCCACCGACTCGCCCGCCGTCACCGTTCCGGCCGCCGCCCATGCGGCCGTGCCGGAACGGCCGCCGCCGGCCGAGCCGCCGAAGCCCGACCACCGCCCGCGCCTCAACGCCGGCGAGGTGGCGGTGGAGGCGCCGGAACCGCTGCTGGAGCGCTGGCGCGAGCGGCTGGCCGCGTTGGGCATCCCCACGGGTGTGGCGGTGAACGTGCGGCAGAACCGTGTGGGCATCGTGCTGGGCGACGCCATCCTGTTCGCCGCCGGCCAAGCCGAACTATCGCCCGACGGGCGCGCCGTGCTCGCCCACCTCGTGCCCGTGCTGGCCGCCGCGCCGGGCGATATCGTCGTGGAGGGGCACACGGACTCCACCCCCATCGCCAGCGGCCGCTTCCCGTCCAACTGGGAGCTGTCGGCGGCGCGCGCCGCGGCGGTGGTCCGTGCGCTGAGCGAACTCGGCCTGCCGCCTGCCCGCCTGTCCGCCGCCGGCTACGCCGACACTCGCCCCTTGACCCCCGAACGCGACGCAGCATCCCGTGCAAGGAATCGCCGCGTGGCGATCACCATCCAGGCGGAGGAGTAAACATATCCCTCCCTCGCCCCTGGCGGGGGAGGGCATACAGTTCCCCCTGGAAATCCGCTCGGGGTCATCCGAAATAGTGCGCCGCCCCGCGCCGACAGCGTTGGCCGGGCGCCATCGGCACACGAGACGAAGGGGTGAACCTCGCATGGCGATGATCGCGATAGAAACTCTGGTCAAGCGCTTCGGCGCCTTCACCGCGGTGGACGGCGTCAGCTTCTCGGTGGAGCGCGGGACGGTGCTGGGCTTCCTCGGACCCAACGGGGCGGGCAAGTCCACCACCATGAAGATGATCACCGGCTTCCTGCCGCCCACGTCAGGGCGCATCCACGTCTGCGGCCACGACACCGGGGCCGAACCGCTGGAGGCCAAGCGCCGCATCGGCTACCTGCCCGAAGGCGCGCCCACCTACCCGGACATGACGCCGCTGGGTTTCCTGGAGTTCATCGCCGGCGTGCGCGGCCTGAAGGGCGCGCGGGCCCGCGAGGCGGTCGAGCGCGCGGTGGCGCAGGTGGACCTGGCCCCCGTGCTGCACCAGCCCATCGATACGCTGTCCAAGGGCTACAAGCGCCGCGTCGGACTGGCGCAGGCCATCCTGCACGACCCCGAGGTGCTGATCCTGGACGAGCCGACCGACGGCCTGGACCCCAACCAGAAGCATCAGGTGCGCTCCCTCATCCGCTCCATGGCCGCCGACAAGGCCATCGTCATCTCCACCCACATCCTGGAGGAGGTGGAGGCGGTGTGCACCCGCGCCCTCATCATCGGCAGGGGCCGCGTGCTGGCGGAAGGGGAGCCTACGGATACGGGCTGGCGCTTCGGCGACCTGGAGGCCGGCCCCGGCAAGCTGGACGCCGTGTTCCGCCAGATTACCACCGGCCAGATCACCACGGGTGAGCGGGAGGCGGCGTGATGACCGGGACCATCGCGATCTTCCGCCGCGAGCTGGCGGGCTACTTCGCCACGCCCGTGGCCTACGTCTTCATCGTCGGCTTCCTGCTGCTGGCCGGCATCTTCACCTTCTACGTCGGTGGCCTGTTCGAGCGCGGGCAGGCCGACCTGAAGCCCTTCTTCATGTTCCACCCCTGGCTCTACGTCGTGCTGATGCCGGCGGTCGCCATGCGGCTGTGGGCGGAGGAGCGGCGCTCCGGCACCATCGAATTGCTGCTGACGCTGCCGGTGGGGCTGGGCGGCGTGGTGCTGGGCAAGTTCCTGGCCGCCTGGGCCTTCACCGCCGTGGCGCTGGCGCTGACCTTCCCGGTGTGGATCACCGTTAATCTGCTGGGCAAACCCGACAACGGGGTGGTTCTGGCCGGCTACGCCGGCAGCCTGTTCATGGCGGGCGGCTATCTTGCCATCTCCGCCTGCCTGTCGGCGCTGACGCGCAACCAGGTGGTGGCCTTCGTGGTGGGCGTCGTGGTCTGCCTGCTGTTCACCGTGGCCGGCAGCCCGATGGTGCTGGACGCCGTCACCGGCTGGGCGCCGCGCGTGGCAGTGGACGCGCTGGCCAGCTTCAGCTTTCTCACCCGCTTCGCCGCCATCATGGAAGGCGTGATCGACCTGCGCGACGTCGTCTATTTCGCGTCGCTGATCGCCGTGTGGCTGTTCGCCAACACGGTCGCCGTCGATCTGCGCAAGGCCGGTTGAGGAGGGAAGCACCATGACCCGCAAGTCGCTGTCGCTGGCGGCCCTCGGCCTCGCCGCCGTGCTGTTCGTCGCCGTCAACGTGTTCTCGCAGGCCACGCTGCGCAACGCGCGCCTCGACCTGACGGCCGACCGGCTCTACACCCTGTCACCGGGCACGAAGAACGTGATCGCCGGGGTGAAGGAGCCGATCACGCTCAAGCTGTTCTTCTCGGAAAAGCTGGCCGGCGAGGTGCCGGTCCTGCGCACCTACGGCCAGCGCGTGCGCGAACTGCTGGAGGAGTACGCCGGCCGCTCGGACGGCCGCATCCGCCTCCAGGTCATCGATCCCGAGCCGTTCTCGGACGCCGAGGACATGGCGGTGGAGGCCGGCGTCAAGCCGGTGCCGCTGGACCGCGCGTCGGGCCGGCAGATCTACTTCGGCCTCGTCGGCACCAACACCACCGACAAACAGGAGGTGATCCCCTTCTTCCAGCAGGAGCGGGAAGCGTTCCTGGAATACGACCTGACGCGCCTCGTCCACACCCTGTCCGACCCGAAGAAGCCGGTGGTCGCCATCCTGGCGGGCATGGAGCTGGAGTACGGCCCCGGCGGCATCATGGCGGCGATGCGCGGCGGCGGGCAGCCCTACGCCGTCTATTCGCAGATGAAGGCGCTGTTCGACGTGCGCCTGATCAAGGGCGACGTGACCGCCATCGACGAGGACGTGAGCGTCCTGGTGGTGGCGCGGCCCAAGGGCCTGTCCGATCAGGCGCTCTACGCCATCGACCAGTATGTGCTGAAGGGCGGGCACGCCCTGCTGTTCGTCGACCCGTGGGCGGAGAGCGACGTGGAGCCCGGCCCCGGCGGCATGCCCGACCCGATGGCGTCCAAGACGGCGGCGGTTCCTAAGCTGTTCGACGCCTGGGGGCTGGCGATGGACACCGGCCGCTTCGTGGCCGACCCGCGCCTTGCCGTGAACGTCAGCGCCGGGCGCCGCGCCATGCCCTACGCCGCGTGGCTGTCGCTTGACGACGCCTACCGCGACCGCAAGGACGTGGTCACGGCCGACCTCGGCACCGTCAATCTCGCCACGGCCGGCAGCCTGAAGGTGAAGGAGGGGGCGTCGATCGGCTTCACGCCGCTGCTCACCTCCTCCGCGTCGGGGCAGATGGTGGACGTGGCGCTGGTCATGGGCCGGCCGGAGCCGGAGAAGCTGATGGCGTCCCTGAAGGCGCAGGGGCAGGCGGAGGTGCTGGCCGCGCGGGTGTCGGGCACGCTGAAGTCCGCCTTCGCCGGACCGCCCGCCGAGGGGGCCGGCAAGCCGCACCTGTCCGAGAGCGCCAAGCCCGCCAACCTGATCGTCGTGGCCGACAGCGACCTGCTGGAGGACCGCTTCTGGGTGGAGACGCAGGCGGCGCTGGGCCAGCGCCTGATGGTGCCCTTCGCCGGCAACGGCGACTTCGTCGTCAACGCGGTGGAGAACCTGGCCGGCAGCGCCGACCTGATCGGCTTGCGCGGGCGCGCCGGCTCGGCCCGGCCGTTCCTGCTGGTCGAGGACCTGCGCCGCGCCGCCGGCCAGCAGATGCTGGGGCATGAACAGGACCTGCGCCAGCGCCTGGAGGACACCGAACGCCGCATCGCCGAGCTGCAAGGCAAGGCCAAGGGCGGTGCCGGCGCCCTGCTCTCCGCCGAGGAGCAGCAGGCGATCGAGGGCTTCCGTGGCGAGGTGATGCGCATCCGCAAGGAACTGCGCGACGTGCAGCACACGCTGAACCGCGACATCGAGCGGCTGGCGGCCACCGTGAAGGCGGTCAACATTGTCGCCGTGCCGCTGGTGGTGGCGGTGGTGGCGGTGGGCGTGGCCGGCTGGCGGGCGCGCCGCCGCCGCGCGCTTCAGGTGCGGGATTGAAAAAATCCGCCGTGGCGGGAACCCGGCTTCCGGTCCCGCCACAAAGGAGGAGAGGCCCGCCGCCGGGGCGGGAAGCTCCCATGCCCAGGAGAGTGCAATGCGTGTCTTGAGCCTTCTCGCCGCGGCTGTGGTCGCCCTGCTCGCCGGCGCCGCGTCGGCGCTGCCCCCGATGGAGCAGGATCCCAAGGTACAGGTGTCGCTCGCCTATGATTCCGGGTTCGTCTCCCCGAAGATCGCGCTCAGCGGCGCACAGCTCAATCTGCCTCTCAACGCCCATATGCCGGCGTCATTCACCGAATTCAACGGCTGGCAGGACAACCTTCTTATCCTCGTCAATGGCGAACAGGCCAGTTGGGAGTGGGCGAAGGTGCGGCCGATCCCGGTGCCGAACCAGCGGGTGTGCGTCACCGCCACCCAGACGGCGGAGCGCGCCTGGACGGTCAAGGTGTTGGCCATGATGCCGCCGATGAACGCGTGCTGATGGAACCTGTCGACGAAAACCACTGGGAAAGGACATGCG
Organism: Azospirillum sp.; assembly: GCA_035629155.1. Taxonomy (GTDB): domain Bacteria; phylum Pseudomonadota; class Alphaproteobacteria; order Azospirillales; family Azospirillaceae; genus Azospirillum. Next base: position 15,270 of record DASPIO010000400.1, read on the forward strand.
AGGAAAACCGTTCATCGCCCTTGCCGGCGTGACCGTCGCCGCCGTGATCGCCGCAGCGGTCGCCGTGATCGGCCGTCACACCGCCGACGCCCCGCCGCAGGCCGGCGGCGCGCTGGTGCCCGGCCTGCTGGCGCGGATCAACGACGTGACGCGCGTGGACGTGACCGGGGCCGACGGCACGGCCACCGTCGCGCGCGGCGAACAGGGCTGGATCGTTCTGCAAAAGGATGGCTACCGCGCCGATGCCGACGCGGTGAAGGCCCTCGTCGTCGGCCTCGCCGAGGCGCGCGTGGTCGAGGCGCGCACGGCGCTGCCCGATCTCTACGACCGGCTGGGTGTCCAGGATCCGGGGCCGGGCCGGGAGTCGGAGCTGGTGATGCTGCGCGCCGGCGACGCGGTGCTGGCGTCCGTCATCCTCGGCAAGACGGCGTCCAGTTCGACGCGCTACGTCCGCCGGGCGGGAGAGGCGCAGTCGTGGATGGTGAAGGCCACCCTGGCGCCGGTGCCGGCGGAGCCGTTGCGTTGGCTGGACCGCGCGCTGCCGCGCCTGCCGCGCGATCGCGTGCAGGCGGTGGAGGTCCGCCAGCCGGACGGCGCCGCCGTGACGCTGCGGCGCGAGGCGCCGGCCGACAGGGAGTTCACCGTGTCCGGTGTGGAGAGGCCGCGCCCGTCGGCCGTCGAGCAGACCGTCGGCGCGCTGGCCGCCCTCACGTTCGAGGACGTGGCGAAGGCCGATCCCGCGCTGTTCAAGGATGCGGCGGTGACCATCTACCGCAGCTTTGACGGCCTGACGCTCACGGTGCGCACGGCGCGCCGCGACGGTCAGGCGTGGCTGACGCTGGCCGCCGAAGGCGACGCGCCGGAGGTGAAGGAGTGGCAGACCAAGGCCGCCGGCTGGGCCTACCGCGTCTACGACGCGCTGGCCGACGACCTCACCCGCAAAGGCGAGGATTTCGCGGCAAAGGAGTAGGGCCGTGCGGCCATGGCCCGTGGTGGACGGGCCATGGCCGCACGCCGGACGCCTTACCGCGCGATCGGGGCCATCACGACGGCCGGGGTCCCCGACATCTCGACGCAGGGGACGGTCTGGGCGGCCGACCACCCGCGGGTGTCGTTGCTCACATAGCCCATGCCGGTGCTGCCGGACTTCTTGTAGAAGACCATCAGCATGCCGGGATACAGGAACGCGGCCGGGCTGTCGGACATGCTGACGCCGGCGATCTGCGCGTCGGCGCTCCAGTTCGTGCCGTCGAAGGTCGAGACGCGGAGCTGGCCGTTCGCGCCGCCGCCCTGATGGAACACGTACAGCGTGCCGTTGAGCGAGGCGGCTCCGGGCGAGCCGCTGATGGCGACGTCCTTCACCTGCGTGTCCTTGGTCCAGGTCACGCCGTCGGTCGTGCTGATGTACCAGAGCTGCTGGTTGTCCTTCCCACCCTGGTGGAACACGTACAGGGTATTCCGGTAGACGATGGGGCACGGGCTGTCGGAGATGCCGACGTTCTTGATGTGCACGTCGGCACCCCAGGTGGTGCCGTCGCTGGTGCTGGTGTACCAGAGTTCGCCGTTGTTCTTACCGCCCTGGTGGAAGCAGTGCAGCTTGTTCTGGAACACAACGAGGCCGGGGCTGTACGTCATCTCGACGTTCTTGATCTGCTTGTCGGCTGCCCAGGTGGTGCCGTCGAAAGTGGTGTACCAGAGTTCTCCGTTGCTCCTGCCGCCCTGGTGGGCGCAGTAGGTCAACCCGTTGAAGAACGCCACCGACGGCGACGCCGACATTCCGATGTTGGCGACCAGCGTGTCGGGCCGGTTCACCGGCCGGGTGAGGGCCTTGGCCCAGAGCTTGCCGTCGTTGTTGCCGCCCTGGTGCATGATCAGGAGCGCGGGAACGCCGGTGTTTGCCGTCTCGGTCGTCGTCGGTTCGGCGGTCGTGATGTCGCTCATGGTGCGTTTCCTTCGAATGGTGTCTGAAATGTTGCAGCAACCGATGTGCGCATCCGGCGGTATGTCGACGCCGTCGTCGTCGAATTTCAGTCGAATCTCGATCGCATATTCGTCTAAATATTCCGACAGATGCCGCATAAATACGGATGCATAGATAAATTGATGGTGTCAAGAAAGGCAGCCGGTGGGCGGCGGGGCGGGCAGTCCTTGCCGGACGTTTTGCGCGGCTGTGCCGGATGGGATACATGACGCACGGCCACAACGCAGCCCGGGAGGGTCCGATGAAGCAGTCCATCACCACGCTCGACGTGCCGACGCACGGCCAGGGACTTGTCGAGATCACGCAGCCGGTCGCGCGTTGGCTGGCCGGGCAGGGGGTGGCGACCGGGCTGCTGACGGTGTTCTGCCGGCACACCTCGGCGTCCCTCACCATCCAGGAGAACGCCGACCCGGACGTGCGCGCCGATCTGGCACGCTTCTTCAAGCGTCTCGTGCCGGAGGACCCCGCCCTCTACGAGCACACCATGGAGGGGCCGGACGACATGCCCGCGCACATCCGCTCCGCCCTCACCAGCGTGCAGCTCTCCATCCCCGTGGACGGCGGGCGGATGGTGCTCGGCACGTGGCAGGGCCTCTACCTGTTCGAACACCGCAGCCGCCCGCACGCGCGGCAGGTGGTGCTGCACGTCATCGGGGAGTAGGCGCAACGTTGGGTTTTCGCTGCGCTCAACCCAACGGCGGAACCTACCCCGCCACCGGCCCGTTGCCGGACGCCTGGCGCAGCCGCTCCAGCAGCGCCTTGGTGGCGAAGCCGTCGGGCATGGCGCCGATCGACTTCTGGAAGCGGCGCACGGCGTTGCGCGTGTTGGCGCCGACGATGCCGTCCGGGGTGCCCGGCTCAAACCCCATGGACGCCAGACGCTGCTGCAGCTCCAGACGCTCGTCCTTGCTCAGCGCCGGCTCGTGGCGCGGCCACGTGCCCTGAATGCCCGGCCGGCCGCTCATGCGGTCGGCCAGAAGCGCCACGGCCAGCGCGTAGCTGGTGGAGGGGTTGTACTTCATGATGGCGCGGAAGTTCTCGCGCACCAGGAAGGCCGGCCCGCTGTGCCCGGCCAGCAGCAGGATGGCCGCGTTATCCTCGCCCGCAAGCTCGCCGCCGCCCATGGGGCGCACGCCCAGGCGGCGCCACTCCGACACCGGCTTGGTGATGGTCAGCTCCGCTTGATCCCAGGGGAAATCGCGGGGCAGCGCCACCTCCTCGCCCCAGCGTTCGCCGGTGCGCCAGCCGTTGGCCAGCACGAACTTGGCGGTCGAGCCGAAGACGTCCGGCAGGCTGCCCCAGATGTCGCGCTTGCCATCGCCGTCTTCGTCGATGGCGTGCTTGAGGAAGATGGTCGGCATGAACTGCGTCATGCCCATGGCCCCGGCCCAGGAGCCAGCCATGCGCTCCGGCGGGATGTCGCCGCTGTCGAGGATCTTGAGCGCCGCCAGCAGCTCCCCCCGGAAGTATCCGGCGCGGCGGCCCTTGTAGGCCAGCGTGGTCAGCGCGTCGACCACCGAGAAGCCGCCGGTTTCGCGCCCGTAGTCGGTCTCGATGCCCCAAAAGGCCACCAGGATCTCCGCCGGCACGCCGGAACGCTGGGAGACGCGGCGGAGCAGGGACGCGTTCTGCTGCAGCCGCTCGCGGCCCTGGCGCACGCGCACGTCGTTGACGGCGCTGTCCAGGTACTGCCAGGGCTGGCGGGTGAACTCGGGCTGCGCGGAATCCAGCTCGATCACGCGGTCCTTCAGGCGCACGTTGGCGAAGGCGCGGTCGAAGGTGGCCGGGCGGACGCCCTGGGCCAGCGCCTCGGCGCGCAGCGCGGCCAGCCACTCCGGGAAGCTCAGCGGCTGCTGCGCCGTGGGCATGGCGACGGCGCTGCCGGCGGACTGCGCGGCGGCGGCCATGGGGGCCGAGTTGCTGGTCTGGCAGCCGGCCAGGATGGTGGCGGCGAGCAGGAGGCGGAGGGAGACGAGGCTGAGCGGACGCATGAAACCAGTCACCGGTGGTGGTTGCGCGCCGAAGGTAGGCAAGCACGGCCGCGCGCTCAATTCCCTTTGTCGCGAGGCCGAAAAATAGCCCTCGCGCGAGGCCGCGGATCTTGAAGGAACTGATTGAAATCACTACATAAAGAGCCGATCCGAGACAACCGACGTACAACACGGAGGCCGGCGTGGAAAGCCGGTCCGGGAGGCGTTCCATGTCCTATTTTCCGACCATCGACCTGACGCCGCAGGTTTCCCTGCTGCTGTCGCGCGGCGCCCTGCGCCTGCAGCCGGGCCAGTGGGTGCGCGGCGAGAAGGGGCGTGGCCGCTACCTGCGCACCGACCCGCGCACCGGCGTGACCTACGTGAGCTGGGTGCGCCCCGGCGATGACTGGAAGACGGCGGCCGACCGTTTCCACCGCGCCTGCAGGAAGGGCTTCATCGGCAAGTACCGCCCGCTCTACGACGCCGAGAAGGCGCGCCGGGAGATGGCCCGCCAGATCGCCGCGTTCGAGCACGAGGCGGAGCGGGAAGGCGTGGGGGCGTAAGGGCGGCGGGGAACCCCTCCGCCCGCCCCGTGTTGCCGTGGCGTGCAACTCACGTCGGGGGAGTCCGCGCCTTGGCTTCCGAGAACGCCAGCACGCGCGTCGTCATGGCGGCGCTGGCCGGCAATGCGCTGATCGCGTTGACGAAGTTCATCGCCGCCGCGTTCACCGGATCGTCGGCAATGTTCTCGGAGGCGATCCACTCCGTGGTGGACAGCGGCAACCAGTTGCTTCTGCTCTACGGCATCCGCCGCGCCCGCCGGCCGGCGACGCCGGAGCATCCCTTCGGCTATGGGCGCGAAATCTATTTCTGGTCGTTCGTCGTCGCCATCCTGCTGTTCGGCATCGGCGCCGGCCTGTCGCTCTACGAAGGCTGGGAGTCGCTGAAGCATCCGGAGCCGGTGCTCTCCCCCTGGGTCAACTTCATCGTGCTGGGTTTGGCCGCGGTGTTCGAGGGGGTGGCGTGGTGGATCGCCTTCAAGGAGTTCCGCCGCGGCACGCGCGGCGAGAACCTCTTCCGCGCCGTGCGCCGGTCCAAGAACCCCTCCGTCTTCGTCGTGCTGTTCGAGGACAGCGCGGCGCTGGCCGGCCTGCTGATCGCCTTCCTCGGCATCGTCCTGGGCGAGATGACCGGCAACCCGGTCTGGGACGGGGTGGCCTCGCTCGCCATCGGCGTCGTGCTGGCGGCGGTTGCGGCGCTGCTGGCCTATGAGTCCAAGGGCCTGCTGATCGGCGAGGCGGCCGACCGCCGCGTCGTAGAGGGGATCCGCGCGACCGTCGCCGAGGAACCGCGGGTGCGCCGCGCCATCGACGTGCTGACCATGCACATGGGGCCGGACGATGTGTTGCTGAACCTGTCGGTCGAATTCGCCGACGACCTGTCGGCGCCGGAGGTGGAGGACACCGTCTGCGCGCTGGAGGCGCGCATCCGCGAGCGGTACCCGGCGATCCGCCGTGTGTTCGTCGAGGCGGAATCGCTGCGCGAGCGCCGCGACCGGTCGGCGGAACCCGCAAGGCAGGACCCGGCAAGAAAATTCGGCCTGGCGTAAGCGCCAGGCCGGAAGTGATCGGATCGTGTGGAAAGAGCGCAGCGGGGTGCAGATACCCTACTGGCCAGCCCGGATAATGCCCGCTAGATCCCCGTCTTGGCAATAGGAAATTAGCATCACTTGTGTGAAATCCATGCTGGGCGTGTGGGTATGGGGTCTGTCGGTATGAAGGAGCATCCCATCCTGATCGGCACCGCCGGCTGGAGCGTGCCCAGGGCGGTGGCCGACGCCTTTCCCGGACCGGGCACGCACCTGGAGCGCTACGCCCGCGTGCTGCCGGCCGTGGAGATCAACACCTCCTTCTACCGCCCGCACAAGCCGGAGACGTACGCGCGCTGGGCGGCCGCCACGCCGGCCGGCTTCCGCTTCGCCGTCAAGGTGCCGCGGGCGATCACCCACGTCGCGCGACTGCGGGAAGCCGGTGCGCCGCTGGCCCGCTTCCTGGGCGAGGTGGCGCACCTCGGCGACCGGCTGGGGCCGCTGCTGGTCCAGTTGCCGCCGAGCCTGGCTTTCGACGCCGCCGTGGCGGGGGCATTCTTCGGCGACCTGCGCGCCCGCTTCGCCGGCGCCGTGGTGTGCGAGCCGCGCCACCGCACGTGGTTCACGGATCCGGCCGAGCGGCTGCTGGCGGAGCGCCGCGTGGCGCGCGTCGCCGCCGACCCGGCCCCGGCGCCCAGTGCCGACCGGCCCGGCGGCTGGGACGGGCTGGTGTACGTGCGCCTGCACGGCTCGCCGGAGATGTACCATTCGCCGTACCCGCCCGACGCGTGCGGGCGCATCGCCGGGATGCTGGCGGCGGACGCGGCGCGCCGTCCGGTGTGGTGTGTGTTCGACAACACGGCCCTCGGCCACGCCGTCGCGGACGCGCTGGCAACCATGCGACTCCTCAATCATTGACATACCCCCGCCTGCCGCGCTCCCATTCCCCTCAAGCAAGCAAGACTTGAGAGGGGAAGTCCCCATGCCGCGTGCCGACGCCTATCCCATCGACCCGTCCGGCGAGGCCGGGTTCACCATCGACGCCTCGTCCATGAAGTTCGGCCCGGGCATGCTGGCGGAGCTGGGCGGCGACGCCCGCGCCTTCGGCATGCGCCGGGTGGCGCTGTTCACCGACCGCTGGGTAGCGGCGATCGCGCCGTTCGAAATGGCGCTCGACTCGCTCAAAGCGGCGGGGCTCGACGTCGTGGTGTTCGACGCCTGCCGCGTCGAGCCGACCAGCGCGTCGTTCCTGGAGGCCGCCGCCTTCGCCCGCGACGGCGGCTTCGACGGCTACATCTCCGTCGGCGGCGGGTCGGTCATCGACACGGCCAAGGCGGCCAACCTCTACGCCACCCACCCGGCGGACTTCCTCGCCTACGTCAACAAGCCGCTGGGCGAGGGGCGGCCGGTGCCCGGCCCGGTCAAGCCGCACATCGCCTGTCCCACCACCTGCGGCACGGGGTCGGAGACCACCGGCGTGGCGATCTTCGACCATGTCGAACGCAAGGTGAAGACCGGCATCTCGTCGCGTCACCTGCGCCCGACCCTGTCAGTGGTGGATCCGACGACGACCTACAGCCTGCCGCCCGGCGTGGTCGCCGCCACCGGCTTCGACGTGCTGACGCACGCCATCGAGTCGCACACCGCGCGCCCCTTCCGCACCCGCCCGCGCCCCGGCAGCCCGGCCGAGCGCCCGCCCTACCAGGGCGCCAACCCGTGGTCGGACATGGGCAGCCTGCAGGCGATCCGCCTGGGCGGCGCCAACCTCGTGCGCGCCGTTACCGACCCCGACGACCGCGACGCGCGGGATGCGCTGATGTTCGCCGCCTCCCTGGCCGGGCTCGCCTTCGGCAACGCCGGGGTGCACATTCCGCACGCCATGTCCTATTCCGTGGCCGGCATGAACCACAGCTTCGTGGCCAAGGGTTATGAGAAGGCGGAGCCGATGGTGCCGCACGGCATCTCGGTGGTTCTGAACGCCCCCGCCGCCTTCCGCTTCACCGGCCCCGCCGCGCCGCAGGCGCACCTGCGCGCCGCCGAGGCACTGGGCGCCGACGTGCGCGGCGTCAGCCACCAGGACGCGGGCGCCGTGCTGGCCGTCCGCCTGATCGAGCTGATGCGCGCCACCGGCCTGCCCAACGGCCTGTCGGCGCTGGGCTATGGCGCTGCGGACATCCCCGGGCTGGCGAAGGGCGCCTTGGCGCAGCAGCGCCTGCTCTCGATCGCGCCGCTGCCGGTGAGCGAGGAGGATCTGCACGCGCTGTACAAGGACGCGATGCGGTATTGGTAGCGATTGCCTCGAGCGGAAATACGGCTGAGCCGTAGGTTGGGCTGAGCCGCAGGCGAAAACCCAACGTTCATGCTTGGCGGAAGGCGTTGGGTTTTCGCTTTCGCTCAACCTAACCTACGGGCTTTTCCCCACCCCCCTTGGGTGGTTCCATCCGCGCCGGGTGCATCGGCGGAACCGCGTCCCCATCCTCTCGTTTCCCGGACAAATGCCGGAAGACCGGCGGACCACAAGGATGGCGGGGCGATGGCTGGACAGGGCAAGCGCGGGACGGTGCGGGTGGCGGTCGTCGGGGTGGGCAACTGCGCGTCGTCGCTCGTGCAGGGCGTGCAGCACTACCGTGGCGCGCCCGACGACGCGGACGTTCCCGGCCTGATGCACGTGCGCCTCGGCGGCTACCACGTCGGCGACGTGGCGTTCTCCGCCGCCTTCGACGTGGCCGCGTCCAAGGTCGGGCGCGACCTGTCGGAGGCGATCGGGGCGGAGCCCAACAACACCCTGCGCTTCGCCGAGGTGCCGCACCTGGGCGTGCCGGTGCACCGCGGCCCGACGCTGGACGGCTTCGGAAAGTACCTGAAGGAGACCGTGCCGGAGTCCGACGCCCCGGTCGACGACGTCACGGCCATCCTCAAGCGCACGCGCACCGACGTGCTGGTCTCCTACCTGCCGGTGGGGGCGGAGGAGGCCACGCGCTGGTACGCCGAGCGGGCGCTGGAGGCCGGCTGCGCCTTCGTCAACTGCATCCCGGTCTTCATCGCGTCGGACGAAACGTGGCGCCGCCGCTTCGCCGAGAAGGGATTGCCGCTCGTCGGCGATGACATCAAGAGCCAGGTCGGCGCCACCATCGTGCACCGCGTGCTGGCCAACCTGTTCCGCGAGCGCGGCGTGCGGCTGGACCGCACCTACCAGCTCAACTTCGGCGGCAACACCGACTTCCTCAACATGCTGGAGCGCGAGCGGCTGGAATCGAAGAAGATCTCCAAGACCCGCGCCGTCACCAGCCAGCTCGGCCACACGCTGTCCAACGGGGACTGCCACATCGGCCCCAGCGACCACGTGCCGTGGCTGAACGACCGCAAATGGTGCCACATCCGCATGGAGGGCACGGCGTTCGGCGGTGCGCCGCTGACCGTCGATCTGAAGCTGGAGGTGTGGGACAGCCCGAATTCCGCCGGCGTGGTCATCGACGCGGTGCGCTGCGCCAAGCTGGCGCTGGACCGCGGCATCGGCGGCGTGCTGGAGGGGCCGTCGGCCTATTTCATGAAATCACCCCCCGTCCAGTTCACCGACGCCGAGGCGCGCCTGCGCACCGAGCGCTTCATCGAGAGCGGCGATCCCTGCTGAGCCCGGGGCGGGGCATCCATGACCACCATCTTCCTCGTCCGCCACGCCGACCACGACATGGTCGGCCGGGGGTTGGCCGGTCGCAGGACCGTGCCGCTGAACGCTGCCGGGCACGAGCAGGCGGCGCGTCTGGCCGGCTGGTTCGCCCACCGGCCGGTGACGTCGGTGTGGTCGAGCCCGCTGCGCCGCACGCAGGAGACGGCCGAGCCCATCGCCCGCCGCCTGGGCCTGACCGTGCGCACCGATGACGCGCTGCTGGAGGTCGACTTCGGCACCTGGGAGGGCAAGGGTTTCGCCGAGCTGGACGGGGACCCGGCGTGGCGGCGCTGGAACGGTGCCCGCGCCCGCGCCCGCGCCCCCGGCGGCGAGACCATCGCCGAAGTGCAGGCGCGGCTGTGCGGCTTCATCAACGACCGCTGCGACGAGATGCCCGACGGCACCCTCGTCCTGGTCAGCCACGGCGACCCGATCCGGGCCGCCCTGGCGTATTACCTCGGTGTTCCCATCGATCTTTTTCTTCGGATCGAGGTCGCTCCGGCGTCGGTAAGTGTTCTAGCCATCGACGGTTGGGGCCCGCGGGTCCTCTGT
>DASPIO010000401.1:0-6272 GCA_035629155.1 Azospirillum sp.
CTACTGCCCGGCCGGCGTGTACGAGATCGTGCGCAACGAGGACGGCACGAACCCGCGCTTGCAGATCAACGCGCAGAACTGCGTGCACTGCAAGACCTGCGACATCAAGGACCCCACCCAGAACATCAACTGGGTCGTCCCGGAGGGCGGCGGTGGGCCCAACTATCCGGGCATGTGATGCGGCCGGCGCGGACGATGCGCGCCGCCATCAGACCAACGTTTGCCGTCCGGAGTCGTCGGGCAGCGTGTAACGCCGCAGGCCGGTCAGTTGCCCCATGATCCGTACGATGAAGGCCGGATTGGTCGTCGCGTAGCGCTTCCACAGGCGGCGCGGCTCGGTCAGAAGGCGGAACAGCCATTCGAAGCCGCTGCGTTGGATGAAGCGTGGTGCCTGCCGCTTGACGCCTGCGTGAAAGTCGAATGCCGCTCCCACGCCGACGAGGACCGGGGCCCGCAGCATCCCGCGATGCTGGGCCATCCATTGCTCCTGCTTGGGGGCGCTGAGGCTGACCCAGACGATGTCGGCACCGCTCTCGTTTATGGTGCGGACGACGGCGGCATCCTCTGCGGTGGTCAACGGCCGGAACGGCGGCGCGTAGGTGCCGACGATGCGGCAGCCGGGGAAGCGCGCCTCCAGATTGGTGCGCAGCCGCGCCAGCGTCGCGTCAGTCACGCCGTAGAGGAAGTGCCGGTGTCCGCTCCGCACCGAGCGCTCGAACGCCGCAAGCATCAGGTCGGGGCCGTAGACGCGGTCGGCGTGGCGCTGCCGCGCCAGCTTGAGGAGCCAGACCAGCGGCATGCCGTCGGGCGTGACCATTCCGGCGGCGTTGTAGACCGCACGGATGTTGGGGTCACGCTGGCTTTCCATCACACCATGCACGCAGGCGACGCAGACGTAGGACTGGTGGCCGGCGTCGATCCAGCGGTCTATGATGTCGAGCGCGTTATCCATATTGATGGCGCTTACCCCGACACCGAGTACGTTGATGCGGTCGGGCCTGTGCATGGACGGGAACGCCTCCGATGGGTATTCGCCGCTCGCCACATGGTGGACGGGGGACGAACATGTTCGCGAATATGACGCGGCACGTTTGCGGCCGTCAAGACGATGGATATGCAAGTCGTCAGAGGCGTCGCCCCAATGTTCGCTTGACGCGAAACACGCCCTTTTAAGTGGTGTGTTTCGGGATGTTTTCGCGAGCGGCGCGCTTCGAATCCAGAAGGGTGTGTCCGTTGGTGGCCCCGCGGGCAAGTCACGTTGCCGAGGATGTTAAGCGTATCCCGGCATGGGCCGGCGATGTCCTTTTGGTGACGACGAAGGCGTGTTTTCCGGCATGCACGTGCGGCAGCGCCCGGACAGAGAAAAAGGCCCCTCTCCCTGGGTGGGAGAGGGGCCTTTTTCTACCGGCCGTGCGCTTCGCGCCGGCCGTGGTCTACGCCAAGAATTCCTTCTCGTGCAGCCAGGCGGTGTGGCGGGGCGGCTTCTTGGTGACGGCCCACTCGTCGACCATATCGTGGGCCACGTCCTTCATCTTCTTCATCTGCTCCGGCGTGGTGGTCCAGGCCGCGCATTCCAGGCGGTGGCCGCTGGGGTCGAAGAAGTAGATGGACTTGAAGATCTCGTGGTTGGTCGGGCCGACGACCGACAGTCCGGCCTTCTCCGCCCGTTCCTTGATGGCCAGCAGCGTGTCGACGTCCTTCACCTGGAAGGCGATGTGCTGGGTCCAGTCCGGCGTGTTCGGGTCGCGGCCCATGGGCGGCTTGGTCGGCAGCTCGAAGAAGGCGAGGATGTTGCCGGCGCCGGCGTCCAGGAAGATGTGCATGTAGGGGTCCGGCTCCTTCGTGGAGGGCACCTGGTCCTCCGCGATGGCGCCGATCAGGTCCATGTCCAAGACGTTCTTGTAGAACTGCACGGTTTCCTTCGCGTCCTTGCAGCGGTACGCCACGTGGTGGATCTGCTGAACCAGCATCGGTCGTTCACTCCCCTCAGGTTTTCCAGCGGCGCCGCACCCGCGTGCCGGCTTGCTCTGAAGGAGTGATAGTTTCATTTGAAACCATTGTCAATGCGGTTTATGGAGCGGATCCGCCATCGATTCGCGGTGCCGACGATGCGTGACCTTTACTGCGCCGTTTCGAACTGTTATACGACATTACAGTTATGGCGCACGTGAAGACGCCCCGGCGCGGGCCGGTCCTGACCCCGGTCCCGCGCACGAGAAACCCGTACACGCATCCAGGAGGAAACGCATGACCCCGACCGCTTCCATCCTTCGCCGCGGCCTGCGCCGGGCGCTTCTGGCCGCCACGGCGGCGGTGCTGCTGCCCGGCGCCGCGCTGGCCGACATCACCGTCGGCCTCATCGTGCCGGCCACCGGCTCCACGGCGGCGCTCGGCATCCCGGCCAAGAACACCGCGGCGCTGTTCCCCGACGAGATCGCCGGCGAGAAGCTGCGCCTGATCCTCGTCGACGACGCCTCCGATCCCACGACGGCGACGACGCAGGCCCGCCGTCTGGTGACCGAGGAAAAGGTCGACGTTATCCTTGGTTCGGTCATGACCGGGGCGGCCATCGCCGTGGCCGGCGTGGCGAACGAGACGGGCGTGCCGCAACTCGCCCTGTCGCCCATCGACCTGCCGGCCGGCAAGGACACCTGGACCTTCCGCATGCCGCAGAACGTCACGCTGATGGCGAAGGCGGTGGTCGAGCACATGCGTGCCAAGAACATCAAGACGGTGGGCTTCATCGGCTTTTCCGACGCCTGGGGCGACTTCTGGCTGCGCGACCTGAAGGCGCTGGCCGAGCCGGCGGGTCTCAAGCTGGTGGCGGAGGAGCGCTACGCGCGCGCCGACACCTCGGTGACGGGGCAGGTGCTGAAGCTGCTGGCGGCGCGGCCGGACGCGGTGCTGGTCGGCGCCTCGGGCACGGCGGCGGCGCTGCCGAACATCGCGCTGCGCGAGCGCGGCTACAAGGGCCAGATCTACCAGACGCACGGTGCCGTGACGCACGACTTCATCCGCATCGGCGGCGCCTCGGTGGAGGGGACGATCCTCGCTTCCGGCCCGGTCATCGTTGCCGACCAGCTCCCGGAATCGAGCGCCGTGCGCGCCCCGGCGCTCGAATACGTGACGAAGTACGAGGAGAAGTACGGCGCCAACACGCGCACCCAGTTCGGCGCCCACACCTGGGACGCCATCCAGGTGCTGAAGCGCGCCGTGCCGGCCGCCATGAAGACGGCCAAGCCCGGCACCAAGGAGTTCCGCGCGGCCCTGCGCGACGCGCTGGAGAACGAGAAGGAGATCGCCGCCACGCAGGGCGTCTACAACTTCACCAAGACCGACCATTTCGGGCTCGACCAGCGCGGCTACGTGCTGCTGAGCATCGAAGGCGGGAAGTGGACGCTGGTGAAGTAAGGCGCTGATGCTCCCTCCCCCGGCGGGACCGGGGGAGGGCATGAGTACGGCCCTCCGGAGGAAACCTTGGACGCGACCATCGCCCTGTTCCTGGCGCAGGACGGCGTGACGAACGGCGCCATCTACGCGCTGCTCGCGCTGTCGCTGGTGCTGGTCTTCACCATCACGCGCGTGATCTTCATCCCGCAAGGCGAGTTCGTCGCCTACGGCGCGCTGACGCTGGCGGCGTTCGAGCGCGGGGTGTTCCCGCTCACCGCCGTGCTGACCGTGCTGCTGGGCCTCGCCGCCTTCGCGGTCGAGCTGGCGCGCGAGCCGTCCGCCCGTACGCCCCGGCACATCGTCGTCGGGTTGGCCATGGACGTCGCCTTTCCCGTGGCGCTGCTGCTGGCGGCGTGGCACGTGGCGCCGCTGAAGCTGGGGCCGGCGGTGGAGGTGCCGCTGACGCTGGCGATGATCGCTGCGCTCGGCCCCTTCCTCTATCGGCTGGTGTTCCGGCCGCTGGCGGAGGCGTCCGTGCTGGTGCTGCTGATCGCGGCGGTCGGCGTGCATCTGGCGCTGGTCGGCCTGGGGCTGGTGTTCTTCGGGGCCGAGGGCTTCCGCACGCAGCCGCTGACCTCGGCCATGTTCGAGGTCGGGCCGGCGCTGGTGACGGGGCAGAGCCTGTGGGTGCTGGGAACGGCGGGTGGCCTGATATTGGCGCTGTGGGCCTTCTTCGAACGCACGCTGACCGGCAAGGCGCTGCGCGCCACGGCGGTGAACCGGCTGGGGGCGCGGCTAGTGGGCATCCCCACGGCGTCGGCCGGGCGCATCGCCTTCGCGCTGGCGGCGCTGATCGGCGCCTTGTCGGGCGTGCTGATCGCGCCGGTGACGACGGTGTTCTACGACACCGGGTTCCTGACCGGGCTGAAGGGCTTCGTCGCCGCCATCATCGGCGGGCTGGTCAGCTACCCGCTGGGGGCGGCGGCGGCGATCCTGGTGGGGCTGGTGGAGGCGTTCGCGTCCTTCTTCGCCAGCACCTTCAAGGAGGTGATCGTCTTCACGATCATCATCCCCGTCCTGCTCTGGCGCTCGCTGCGCACGGTGCATGTGGAGGACGAGGAATGACGCCGTCGCGCAGTCTCGCCCTCGCCGTCTTCGCCGTGGGTGCGGCGCTGCCGCTCGTACCGGCGACGCCGGAGTTCTGGATCACGCTTCTGAACTACATCGGCCTGTCGTCGCTGGTGGTGATGGGGCTGGTGGTGGTCACCGGCGTCGGCGGCATGACGTCGTTCGGGCAGGCGGCCTTCTGCGGCTTCGGCGCCTACACGACCGCCGTGCTGTCCACCACCTACGGCCTTTCGCCGTGGCTGACGTTGCTCGCGGCGCTGGCGCTGACCGGGGCGGCGGCGTTCGTGCTGGGGCTGATGACCGTGCGGCTGTCCGGGCACTACCTGCCGCTGGGCACCATGGCCTGGGCGATCAGCCTGTTCTACATGTTCGGCAACCTGGATCAGTTGGGCCGGCACGACGGCATCTCTGGCATCCCGCCGCTGAGCGTGGGCGGTTACGCCTTCTACGACGGGCGGGCGGTGTACTACGTGATCTGGGGCTTCGTCCTGCTGGCGGCCGTGGCGACCTTCCACCTGCTGGACAGCCGGGTGGGGCGTGCCATCCGCGCGCTGCGCGGCGGGGTGACGGCGGCCGAGGCGTTCGGCATCGATACGGGCCGCGCCAAGCTGATCGCCTTCGTCTACGCGGCCTTGCTGGCGGCGGTGTCCGGGTGGCTGTTCGCGCACGTGCAGCGCGCGGTGAACCCCACGCCGTTCGGCCTGAACGCCAGCATCGAGTACCTGTTCATGGCCGTGGTCGGCGGCGCCGGGCACGTGTGGGGCGCGGTGCTGGGCGCCGGGCTGGTCACGCTGATGAAGGACCAGCTTCAGGCGCTGCTGCCGCGCCTGATCGGCGGCAACGGAAACTATGAGGCGATCGTCTTCGGCGCGGCCCTGGTGCTGGTGCTGCAATACGCCCGCGACGGGCTGTGGCCGGCGCTGACGCGCTTCCTGCCGGAGCGCGCGCCCAAGCCGATGAAGGCGGACGCCGAGGACCTGCCGCGCCGGCCGTTCCCGGAGCCGGGCCGCGCCCTCCTGGACGTGGACGCGCTGCAAAAGACCTTCGGCGGGCTGGTGGCGGTGCGCGACATCGGCTTCTCGATCAAGGCCGGGGAGATCATCGGGCTGATCGGGCCGAACGGGGCGGGCAAGAGCACGACCTTCAATCTGGTCACCGGCGTGCTGCGCCCGTCGTCCGGCGACATCCGCCTGCTGGGCGAGCGCATCGGCGGCCTGCCGTCGCGTGCCATCGCCCGGCGCGGCGTGGCGCGCACCTTCCAGCACGTCAAGCTGCTGCCCACCATGAGCGTGCTGGACAACGTGATGCTGGGCGCGCACCTGCGCGGCCGGGCCGGCGTGGCGCAGGCGGTGCTGCGCCTGGACCGCGCCGAGGAGGACCGGCTGCGCGCCGAGGCGGTGCGGCAACTGGAGCGCTGTGGCCTGGGCGACAGCCTGCACCGGCCGGCGGGCACGCTGGCGCTGGGGCAGAGCCGCATCGTGGAGATCGCGCGCGCCCTGTGCCTGGATCCCATGCTGCTGCTGCTGGACGAGCCGGCGGCCGGCCTGCGCCACGCGGAGAAGCAGGCGCTGGGCGACCTGCTGCGCCGCCTGCGGGCGGAGGGAACCACCATCCTGCTGGTCGAGCACGACATGGACTTCGTCATGGGGCTGGTCGACCGGCTGGTGGTCATGGAGTTCGGCGCCAAGATCGCCGAGGGGCTGCCGGCGCAGATCCGCAGCAACCCGGCCGTGCTGGAAGCCTATCTCGGGGGG
>DASPIO010000402.1:0-16902 GCA_035629155.1 Azospirillum sp.
GATGGCCGCGCCCGAGGCGGCGGCCGGCGACAACCACCCGGCGGAGACCGGCGAGGAGAAGAGGCAAGCAGCCCATGGCGCATGACATTCTGATCGTCGACGACGAAGCGGACATCCGGATGCTGCTGGCCGGCATCCTGAACGACGAGGGCATGAGGACCCGCGAGGCGGCCAACGCCGACGACGCCTTCACCCAGGTCTCGGCGCGCCGGCCAAACCTCGTGATCCTCGACATCTGGCTCCAGGGCAGCCGGCTGGACGGCCTGCAGATCCTGGAACAGCTCATCCGCGATGACCCGAACCTGCCGGTGATCATGATCTCCGGCCACGGCACCATCGAGACGGCCGTCAACGCCATCAAGATCGGCGCCTACGACTTCATCGAGAAGCCGTTCAAGGCCGACCGGCTTCTGCTGATGGTCGAGCGCGCTATCGAGGCCGCGCGCCTGAAGCGCGAGAACGAGGAGCTGCGTCTGCGCGCCGGCGGCGAGGTCGACCTGATCGGCCGCTCGTCCGCCATCAATCAGGTGCGTCAGTCCATCGACAAGGTGTCGCCGACGGGTAGCCGCGTGCTGATCACCGGTCCGGCCGGCTCTGGCAAGGAGGTGGTGGCGCGCCTCATCCACGCGCGCTCGCGCCGCAGCAGCGGGCCGTTCGTCGGGCTGAACTGCGCCACCATGCGGCCCGACCGGCTGGAGGTCGAGCTGTTCGGCACCGAGGCCGGCACCGATGGGGCAGGGCGCAAGATCGGCACCTTCGAGCAGGCGCACACCGGCACGCTGCTGCTAGACGAGGTGGCCGATATGCCCATCGAGACGCAGGGCAAGATCGTCCGCGCGCTCCAGGAGCAGACCTTCGAGCGCGTCGGCGGCGGCCACCGCGTGGAAGTGGACGTGCGCGTCATCGCCACCTCCAACCGCGACCTCCAGGCGGAAATCGAGCAGGGCCGTTTCCGGCAGGACCTGTTCTACCGTCTTGCCGTCGTGCCCATCCGCGTGCCGTCGCTGGCCGAACGGCGCGAGGACATCCCCATGCTGACCAAGCACTTCATGCAGCGCTCCGCCGAGACCGCCGGCCTGCCGGCGCGCGAGTTCGGCGAGGATGCCATGGCGGCGCTTCAGGCCTACGACTGGCCGGGCAACGTGCGCCAGCTGCGCAACGTGGTGGACTGGCTGCTGATCATGGCGCAGGGCGACCACAAGGAGCCGATCCGCGCCGACATGCTGCCGCCGGAGATCGGCGCCATCACGCCCACCGTCCTGAAGTGGGACAAGGGCGGCGAGATCATGGGCCTGCCGCTGCGCGAGGCGCGCGAGGTGTTCGAGCGCGAATACCTGCTGGCGCAGGTGACGCGCTTCGGCGGCAACATCTCCCGCACCGCTGCCTTCGTGGGCATGGAGCGTTCGGCCCTGCACCGCAAGCTGAAGAGCCTGGGCGTGCATGGCAGCGAGAAGGGCAAGGCGTTCATCGATTGACGGGGATATGACCGAGCGCCGTTCGGCTTGCAATTCGTTGCTGATAAGCCTAATCGTCGGGTCTCTTAACGAAGAACAAGAACAATGGCTCGCTGGGCTTACGTCAACGGCCGTTACGTGCCGCACCCCTTGGCCGCCGTCCACGTGGAGGACCGCGGTTATCAGTTCGCCGACGGCGTTTACGAGGTCGTCACGATCCTCGACGGCCGCTTCGCCGACTTGGACGGCCACATGGCGCGCCTTGAGCGCAGCCTGAACGCGCTGCGCATCGCCTGGCCGGTGGCGCCGCGCGCCCTCGATTTCGTCATCCGCGAACTGGTGCGGCGCAACGGCGTGCACAACGGTTCGGTCTACCTGCAGGTGACCCGCGGCGTGGCGCCGCGCGACTTCCGCTTTCCGGCCGCCACGCCCAGTTCGCTGGTCGTCACCACGCGGCGCGTGCAGCAGTGGGCCAAGCCCGAGCATCTGCGCGACGGCGTGCCCGTCATCACCATCCCCGACATCCGCTGGGGGCGGCGCGACATCAAGTCGGTGGCGTTGCTGCCGCAGGCGCTGGGCAAGCAGCAGGCCGCCGAGGCCGGCGCCTACGAGGCGTGGATGGTCGATCCCGACGGCACGGTGACCGAGGGCACCTCGGCGAACGCCTGGATCGTCACGCCGGCCGGCGTGCTGGTGACGCGCGAGGCCAGCCCGCGCATCCTCAACGGCGTCACCCGCCTGTCGCTGCTGCGTCTGGCGCGCGTGCGTGGCGTGGCGGTCGAGGAACGGGCGTTCACCGTGGCCGAGGCGCAGACGGCGCGCGAGGCGTTCCTGTCTTCGGCCGGCACCTTCGCGCTTCCGGTCACGTGCATCGATGGCCGCCCGGTGGGCGACGGCAAGCCGGGTGCCCTGACCATGGCGCTGCGGCAGGCCTACATCGACGACGTACTGGGGGCGTCGGCATGACCGATCCGATAAAGCTGCCGCGCGCGGTTCTCTACGATTGGGACAACACACTGGTCGACAACTGGGGCACCATCCGCGCCGCGCTCAACCACACGCTGGTCACCTTCGGCCAGGAGGCGTGGAGCGAGGAGGAGGCGCGCGAGCGCATCAAGGCGTCGTTGCGCGACAGCTTCCCCAAGCTGTTCGGCGAGCGCTGGACCGACGCGCGCGACCGGTTCTACGCCTATTTCGAGGCGCACCACCTGGAGCACCTGCGCCCCATCCCGGGCGCCGAGACGCTGCTGGAGACGCTGCACGGGCAGGGCGTCTATCAGGCCGTGGTGTCCAACAAGAACGGCCGTTTCCTGCGGGCCGAGGCCGAGGCGCTGGGCTGGACGCGCTTCTTCGGCACGCTGGTCGGCGCCCAGGACGCCGAGGCCGACAAGCCGCACTGCGCGCCGGTGGCCATGGCGCTGGCGCCCGGCGGCATCGCGCCGGGGCCGGATGTCTGGTTCGTCGGCGATGCCGACATCGACATGGAATGCGCCCACGGCGCCGGGCTGTTGCCGGTGCTCGTGGGCCATGCCGAGGGGGAGGGCTTCTCCCGCTTCCCCCCGGCGCACCGCTATGAGACCTGTCACGCGCTGTGTGGCTTGGTGCACCGGATCGGTGCTACCATATCCCTCACGGCGAATGCCGGGGCGATTGCGAAGCACTGAGCGTAAAACGCAGCGGGGAGCGGGCTCTGACCAGAGCCCCAAGAACATCGAAGAAGGGGTCAGAACAACATGTCAGAAAAAAGCCAAAACGTTCAGGACGTCTTCCTAAACCACGTCCGCAAGAACAAGACTCCCGTGACGGTCTTTCTGGTGAACGGCGTAAAGCTTCAGGGCATCATCACCTGGTTTGACAACTTCTCGGTCCTGCTGCGGCGGGATGCGCATTCCCAGTTGGTGTACAAGCACGCCATTTCGACGGTGATGCCGGCACATCCGATCCAGCTCTTCGAACCGCCGAAGGAAGGTGAGGGCGACTGATCCCCTTGATGAACGGTAATGGGACCAACGGCGACGGTCGGGAGCCGCACGGCACCGGCCGCGCCATCGTCGTCCACCCCGTGCTGCGCACCGCCGACGATACGGCACGCAGCCCGGAGTCATGCCTGGAAGAGGCGGTTGGCCTCGCTGCCGCCATTGAGCTGGAGGTCGTGCACGCCGAATGCGTGCGCGTGAACCGACCACAGCCCTCCACCCTGCTGGGATCCGGCACGGTCGAGCACCTCGCCAAGCTGGTCGAGGAGAATGAGGCGACGCTGCTCATCGTTGACCACGCACTTTCCCCCGTGCAGCAGCGCAACCTGGAA
Source organism: Azospirillum sp. (assembly GCA_035629155.1). GTDB lineage: Bacteria > Pseudomonadota > Alphaproteobacteria > Azospirillales > Azospirillaceae > Azospirillum. The sequence goes on from DASPIO010000402.1 coordinate 3,763, forward strand.
AAAGGCGTTCAGGCCAAGGTCATCGACCGCACCGGCCTGATCCTGGAGATCTTCGGCGCCCGTGCCCGCACGCGCGAGGGCCAGCTTCAGGTCGAACTGGCGGCGCTGAGCTACCAGCGCTCGCGCCTCGTGCGCTCCTGGACCCACCTTGAGCGCCAGCGTGGCGGCTTCGGCTTCCTCGGCGGTCCCGGCGAATCGCAGCTCGAACTCGACCGCCGCCTGATCGGCGACCGCATCATCAAGATCAAGAAGGAACTGGAGGAGGTGCGCCGCACCCGCGGCCTGCACCGCAAGGCGCGCGCCAAGGTGCCCTACCCCGTGGTGGCGCTGGTCGGCTACACCAACGCTGGCAAGTCCACGCTGTTCAACCGTCTCTCCAACGCCTCCGTCTTTGCCAAGGACCTGCTGTTCGCCACGCTGGACCCGACCATGCGGCAGGTGACGCTGCCGTCCGGGCGCAAGGTGATCCTGTCCGACACCGTCGGCTTCATCTCCGACCTGCCGCACCATCTGGTTGAGGCGTTCCGCGCCACGCTGGAAGAAGTGGACGGTGCCGACATCATCCTGCACGTCCGCGACATCTCCCACGAGGACACCGACGCCCAGCGGGACGACGTGAACGATGTGCTGCGCGACATCGGCATCGATCCGGAGACGGACGATCGCGTCGTCGAGGTGCTGAACAAGACCGACCGCCTGGACGACGAAGCGCGCAACGCCGTCATCGCCCAGACGCGCCGCGATCCGCGCAAGGTGGCTGTCTCCGCCGTCACCGGCGCCGGCATCGACGACCTTGACGCCCTGCTCGACGGGCGCATGAACGCCGGCCGGCAAGTCGTTGATCTGGCGGTTGATCTCGGCAACGGCGCGGCGCTCGCCTGGCTTTACGACCGCGGCGAGGTGCTGGAGCGGCGCGACGACGAGAGCCAAGCGCACCTGCACGTGGCGCTCGACCCCGCCGACCTCGCCCGCTTCGAAAAGCGCTTCCTGCAAGCGTGATCGCGCGGCCCTTCGTACACGCGACGAAGGGCCGCGGCTCCCACCCTGGGGCCTATCCCGAAAGTGGTGTACGCTCGTGCCAAGGCACCGATGAAAGGGGAGGCTCGCCATGCGGCTGCAAACGGACCCGGCGCATTTTTCCATCACCGCCTTTCTGGCCGATCAGGTGACGCTGGTCGCCCGCCACGAACGGCTGGCGCCGGGCGCGGCGCTGCTGCGCCTGCGCGAACTGTCGCGCGACGCCAAGGGGCGCCGGCAACTCATGGCCATGGTATCGGACGAGGCGCGCCGCGAAACCGACCCGCTGGAAGTCCGCAAAATCACGGCGCTCGGCAGCGAGATGGCGGCTTGGCTCGATGGCCGCGACGGGCGATCGAACGATTGATGACTTTGTCCCTGGCGAGGGGCGGACAGGGCCGGCATAATGGCCCTGTCTCCCGGCTTCTCCCCCGTGCCCCCGTGCGTCTCTCCCGTCTCCTGTCGATCCTGGTTCTGGCCGCGTGGCCGGCGCTTGCCCAGGAGGATGCCTCCGAAGTGCCGCCGGAACCGCCGCTGCCGCCGACGCCGACCGAAATGCCGCACGCCCCCGTCGGCCCGGTGGTGACGGCGCCGGATGCGGCTGCCCTGCTGAAGGACTGCAAGGACGCCGCCTTCATCGACTGTTTCCGGGAGTGGAAGCCGCCACCCCCGCCGGAAGAGCCGAAGAAGGAAGCCGCCAAGGCCGGTGCGTCGCCAAGGCCGCCCGACCCGAAGGCGCCACGGGAACCGGCGCAGCCCGGCGGCAATTACGGTGGGGTGCCGCCCGCCGCGAATCCGGAGGCCGATCAGGCCACGTACGAGGCGCTGATCAAGGCGCTGAAGGACACCGGCTTGCAGGACAAGGTGATGCTGCCGACGCCCCCGAAGGACGGCAGCACCACGCTCCAGCTCGAGCCGCCGAACAGGAAGGCCCCGTCGAAGCCGTGACCCGCATCGTGATTCCCGACGTCGACCGCGTCTCCTCTGTGATCCGGGAGGTTGCGGAGACCGCGATTCTTCCCTATTTCCGCAAGCTTTCCGAAGGTCAGGTCCGCGAGAAGACCGGCCCCACCGATCTGGTCACCATCGCCGACGAGGCAGGCGAGCGCGCGCTGACGCCCCGCCTCGTCGACCTGCTGCCGGGCAGCGTCGTGGTGGGCGAGGAAGCCGCCTCGGCCGATTCCGCCGTGCTCGACCGGTTGTCGGGTGACGCGCCGGTGTGGGTGATCGACCCGGTGGATGGCACGCTGAACTTCGCCGCCGGCCGGGCGACCTTCGCGGTGATCGTAGCGCTGGTGCAGGGCGGGCGAACGGTGGCCGGCTGGATCCACGACCCATGCGGTCAGCGGACCGCGGTAGCGGTGGTGGGCGAGGGCGCCTGGATGGACGGACGGCGTATGCGCGTCGCCGCTCCTGCCCCCCTGAACACCATGCGGGGCGCCGCCTCGACTCGCTTCTGCGCGGAAGGGGTCGGGCAGCGGATCATGGAGGGGCTGATGGGCATGGGCGGCCATGTCAGCCTGCTGAGCGCGGCGCACGAATACCTATGCCTTATCACGGGCGAAACGCACTTCTCGCTCTACCATCGATTGATGCCGTGGGATCACGCCGCCGGGGTGCTGCTGCACGCGGAAGCCGGCGGCCACTCCGCGCTGGCGAACGGCACGCCGTACCGTCCGACGCTGACCGACGGCAGTCTGCTGATGGCCCCCGACGAGGCGAGTTGGCGCGCCGTGCGGAAAGGGCTGATCGGCTAGCGACCGGACTCTTCCCGCTTGGCCTGCTGCCAGATCGCCTCCATCTCGTCGAGCGACACGCCCTCTGGCGTTTTCCCCTGTTCGCCAAGGACTTGCTCGATGCGGTGAAAGCGGCGTTCGAACTTGGCGTTGGTGCCGCGCAGCGCTCCTTCCGGGTCGATGTCCAGGCGGCGGGCAAGGTTGACCAGCGCGAACAGAAGATCGCCCAACTCGTCGGCGACGCGGTCCTCCGCCACGGTGCCGGCGTCCATCTCGGCACGCAGTTCGCCGACCTCTTCCTCGATCTTGTCGAGGATGTCGCGCGCGTCCGTCCAGTCGAAGCCGACGCGCGCCGCGCGCTTTTGCAGCTTCAGCGCGCGGGTGAGGGCAGGGAGCCCGGCGATGACTCCGTCCAGCGCGGAGGGCGGGTGCCGCCCCTCGGCGGCCGCCTTGGCGGCCCGCTCGGCCGCCTTGTGCTCCTCCCAGCGCGAGGTCTGGTGTTCGGCCGTCTTCACCTCGTCGGCACCGAAGACGTGCGGGTGGCGGCGGATCATCTTGTCGGCGATGACGCCGGCGACCTCTTCGAAGTCGAACAGCCCCTCCTCGCGCGCGAACTGGCTGTAGTAGACGACCTGGAAGAGCAGATCGCCCAGTTCCTCCTTCAGGGCGCTCTTATCGTCCTTTTCGATGGCGTCGGCGACCTCGTACGCCTCTTCGATGGTGTGGGGCGCGATGGTGCGGTAGGTCTGTTCCAGGTCCCAGGGGCAGCCGCGCACGGGGTCGCGCAGGCGGGCCATGATGTCGATCAGGCGGTCGATGTTGCGGGCCATGGATCCGGTCGGGCAGGGGGAAGGGATGCCATCGACCTTACCCGAGGCGGCATCCGCTGAAAAGCCCCGCCCCTTGCGCCGCAACAAGAGCTATGGCATTTCTCGCGATACCACCAACGAGATTTAGGGTCATGGCAACCCGCAAGGTGCTGCACGTTTTCGGGCTTGCGCTCCCGTTGTTGGCGGCGGCGCCGGCCATGGCGGAGCCGGTGGCGTTGCGCATGCCCGATGTCCGGCAGATGGCCGAGGACGGCGCCGGTGCCGCGGTGCTTCAGGCCGTGCTGGCCTATCACGGCCTGGATGTGCGCCAGGACGTCCTCTACCAGCGGCTCACCGCCAGGGGCGGCAGCGCCATGGACTACAAGCAGGTCGTCCGGGTCGCCGTGGAGTACGGGCTGCGCGTTTCGCACCTGATAAAGATGAGCGAGCAGCAATTGCGCGAGCACATCGACCGCCGGGTGCCGGTGATCGTCGCGGTCCAGGCCTGGGTCGAGGGGGCGCCGCCGCGCGCCATCACCGATTGGGCGCGCTGGAGGGACGACGGCCACTATCTGGTCGCGGTCGGCTATGACGACATGGCGTTCTACTTCGAGGATCCGGCGATGTTCGGGATAGGCTCCATCCGCCGCGACCAGATGCCGTTCCGCTGGCATGACTACGACAAGCAGGGCAACCGCCTGGAGCACCTGGGCATCATGATCGATGGCCCAAGCCCAGGGCGTTACGACCCGACGAAGCCCGTGCCGATCAACTGAGGGGCGCCCTCTTGGGTCGACGCTAATATTGCATAAGGTATCTTATGGAAAATAATGTTCGGAGGAGGGCGGCAGGGCGGCGGACCAGGAATTGCCACGGTGGTTGTGGCACGCCGTGCCTTTCGGCGCGCGTTGCAATGCACTACTCTCCGCCGGCTCCCAATCCAAGGGTCTGATCCACATGCCGACGTCCGTTCGCCGCAATCTTCGTCGCAACTGCCTCGCCGGTGCCGCCTTCGTCCTCTCTTTCGCCGCGGGCCCTGCGCTGGCACAGAGCTTCGACTGTGCCAAGGCCGCCACCCAGGCCGAGAAAACGATCTGCGCCAGTTCCGGGCTGAGATCGGTTGACGAACAGCTTGCCCAGACCTATGCGGACCTGCTCGGCTACAGCGCTCCCGGCGACCGCGATTCCACGCAGAAAGCGCAGGCGGCGTGGCTGGCGCAACGCGACAAGGCTTGCGCCGACAAGGCCAAGGCGAACGTCTGCGCGGCCACGTATGACCGGCGCACCGAGGAGTTGGTGGAGGCGCTGCGCACCGCGCAGAAGCGCATCGGCGCCATCGTCGCGGGGATCCCCAAGGATCCCAAGGGCGCCGCGACGGCGCTGGCGCGCTATGAGGGGGCGGCAGCAAAGGCCTGGCTCGCCTATCTCTATCATTCCGGGACGGTGGCCGTGCCTGACCGCCAAGGCGAGGTGCGCCGGCTGGTGGCCGAGGTGGTCGACACCGGCCTTCCGAAGAACGACCCGTATCTCCTTGAAGAGGTTAAGAACCTCGGCGAAATCGCGGATGGCCCGACGGAGAACATGCTGATGTTCCTGCGCCACGTGCTGTCGCTGACCGACCTGGAGGCGCCCTGTTTCCTGTTCACCAAGCACGGTCAGACGGCGTTCGAGGCATTTGGGCCATTCTGGGGCAGCACGCGGGACGCGACGCCGGAGGTCTGCCACGACGTGAAGTCGGTCTACGACCTGCCCGAATGGAAAAAGTTGGCCACGCACCTGGATCCGGCCATCGCCCCTGCACTGGACGAGCGCGGCAGCATCCGCATTGGTTATGAGCGACAGTTCATGATCGACGCGCTGCAAGCCTCGCTGGTGCCGAGCACGCTGCTGGAGGCGCCGCACTCCGCCGAAGCCCGCAAGATGGCCGAGGCGAGGACCAAGGCGGTCGCCGCTTTCCATGCCTGGAAGGACTTCGACCTGTGGCCGGAGTCGGAGGTGAAGGCGGCGAAGGCCGCCCTCCCCTTCGCGATCGCCGCCACGTCAAAGCTTTACCGGGAGAAGTTCGGACTGGCGGCGAACATCGCGGATCAGGCGGCACGCGCGGCCGGCGACCGGTTCATCGCCAGCCGCCTCTCTCTGCTGATGCCGGACGATTGAAGTCCGGCGTTACTCGCCGGGAATCTCGATGACCAGCCCGTCGTAGGCCGGCTCGACGCCCGGCGGCAGCTTGGCCAGCAGGGCGTCGTAGTCGAGCGTGTTGTTCATGTGGGTCAGGTATGCCCGGCGCGGCTTGACTCGGGCGATCCACTCCAGCGTCAGCGCCAGGTGGGCATGCACGGGGTGCGGGTCCTCGCGCGTGCAGTCGACCACCCAGGTGTCGATCCCCTCCAGCGCCGCAAAGGCCTCTTCTTCCAGTTTCATGACGTCCGTGGAGTAGGCGAACCGCCCGAAGCGGAAGCCGAGCGTCGTCATGTAGCCGTGATCCTGCAGGAACGGCACGATCGGCACGCCGGCCAGTTCGAACGGGCCGTGGACCACATTGGCGATCAGCACCGGACGGTAGACCGGATAGCCTTCCGGCAACGGTTCGAAGCAGTAGCCGAAGCGCTGCTCCAGTTCGTGCAGGTGTTCGGCCATGCCGTAGACGGGCAGGGCTTGCTGCATCAGGCGGCAGATCTCGCGCAGCTCATCGATCCCGTGCGCGTGGTCAGCGTGGTGGTGCGTGTAGACAACGCCGTCCAGCCGCGTCACGCCCGCGTTGAGCAACTGCTGGCGCAGGTCGGGCGTGCTGTCCACCAGGATGGCCGCCCCGCCCTGCTCCACCAGTACCGACGGGCGCATCCGGCGGTTCTTCGGGTTGGCCGGGTCACAAAGGCCCCACTGGTTGCCGATGACCGGCACCCCGGCGGAGCCGCCGCAGCCCAGCACCGTGACGCGGACGGTGCTCACGCGGCCGCCTGCGCCGGGCGCTCGGCACGGGGGAACAGGCGGAAGAAGTTCTCGGTGGAGATCCGCGCCATGTCCTCGGCGCTCACCCCCTTCACCTCGGCAACCGCCGCGGCGGTGTGGGCCACGTAAGCCGGCTCGTTCCGCTTGCCGCGGTAGGGCACTGGGGCGAGGTAGGGGGCGTCTGTCTCGACCAGGATACGGTCGAGCGGCACGTCCTTCACGATCGCCCGCAGGTCGTCCGACTTCTTGAAGGTGACGATCCCCGACAGCGAGATGTAGAAGCCCAGATCCACAGCCTTTTCAGCGAGTTCGCGACCGGAGCTGAAGCAGTGCAGAAGCCCGCTCAGCGCCCCCCGCGCCGCCCCTTCCCGGAGCAGCGCCAGCGTGTCCTCGTCCGCATCGCGGGTGTGGACGATCAGCGGCAGGCCGGTCCGCCGCGCCGCCTCGATGTGGCGGCGGAAGCACTCCTGCTGCACATCGCGCGGGCTTTTGTCGTAGTAGTAGTCGAGGCCCGTCTCGCCGATGCCGATCACCTTGGGGTGCCTCGCCATCTCCACCAGCCGGTCGACGGTCACCCCGTCGAATTCCTCGGCCGCCTGATGGGGGTGGACGCCCAGCGAGCACAGCACGTCGTCGTACCGTTCGGCCACCGCGCGGATGCGATCGAAGCGGGAGAGATAGGTGCAGATGGTGACCATCCGCCCCACCCCCGCTGCCCGCGCACGCTCCACGACGGCATCCAACTCTTCGGCGAAGTCGGGAAAATCCAGGTGGCAGTGGCTGTCGACCAGCATCATCAGGCCTTCGGTTCGTCCACGAAACGCGGGAACACGCCCTGCGGCGCCGGCAGGTCGGTGCCGGGCTTGAGCGCGCCCGCCGGCCCCAGGCAGCCGAAGCCACGGTCGTCGGCGCCCTGCCCCAACTGGTCCAGGATCCTGGCCGAAGCGTCGGGCATGACCGGCTGCGTCAGGATCGCCAGATGGCGGATCGTCTCGGCCAGCACGTACAGCACGGTCGCCATGCGCGCCGGGTCCGTCTTCTTCAGCGCCCAGGGCGCCTGCTCGTCCACATAGCGGTTGGCGTCGCCGACGACGGCCCAGAGCGCGTCCAGCGCCTTGTGGAACGCCTGCACGCGGATCTCGGCGCGCACGACGTCGAGCAGCGCGTGGGCAGCCCCCAGCAGCCGGTTGTCGGCCTCGGTGAAGTCGCCGTGCTCGGGCACCTTGCCGCCGCAGTTCTTGCCGATCATCGACAGCACGCGCTGAACGAGGTTGCCGTAGTCGTTGGCGAGGTTGCCGTTGATGCGCTGGACCATGGCGGCGTGGCTGAAGTCGCCGTCGTTGCCGAACGGCACCTCGCGCAGCAGGAAATAGCGCGTCTGGTCCAGGCCGTAGGTCGTCACCAGCGTCTCGGGCGCGATGACGTTGCCCAGCGACTTGGACATCTTCTGCCCCTCGATCGTCCACCAGCCGTGCGCGAAGACGCGCTTGGGCGGCTGAAGGCCGGCGGCCATCAGGAAGGCCGGCCAGTAGACGGTGTGGAAGCGCAGGATGTCCTTGCCAACCATGTGCAGGTCGGCCGGCCAGTACTTCGTGTACTCGGCGCCATCGGTGTCCGGGTAGCCGACAGCGGTGATGTAGTTGGTCAGCGCGTCCAGCCAGACGTACATGATGTGCGCGTCGTCGCCGGGCACCGGGATGCCCCACTTGAACGTGGTGCGGCTGACCGACAGGTCCTTCAGGCCCGACTTGACGAAGGCCATCACCTCGTTGCGCTTGCCCTGGGGTGCGATGAAGTCGGGGTTCGTCTCGTAGAACTCGATCAGGCGGTCCTGCCAGGCGGACAGGCGGAAGAAATAGCTGGGCTCCTCGACCCACTCGCACTCGGCACCGGTGGGAGCGATCTTCTTGCCGGACGGCGTGGTGGTCAGCTCGTCTTCACCGTAGAACGCCTCGTCGCGCACGGAATACCAGCCGGCGTAGGATCCGAGATAGATCTCGCCCTTCTCGACCAGCTTGGTCCACAGCGCCTGGACGGACTTGACGTGGCGCGGCTCGGTCGTGCGGATGAAGTCGTCGTTGGAATAGTTCATCACGCCGACAAGGTCGCGGAAGTTCTGCGACACCCTGTCGGTGAAGGCCTGCGGTTCGACGCCGGCGGCCTGCGCCGACTTCTCCACCTTCTGCCCGTGCTCGTCCGTGCCCGTGAGGAACTTCACGTCATAGCCGTCGAGGCGCATGAAGCGGGCCAGCACGTCGCACGCGAGCGTGGTGTACGCGTGCCCGATGTGCGGCACGTCGTTCACATAATAGATGGGCGTCGTCAGGTAATAGGTCTTCGACCCGGCCATGGTCGGTGTGCTCCCGCTTCGGGTGTTGTGGCCGGCATGGGGCTGCCGGCTTCTGTTCAAGTGGCGGCCGCCTCGAGCGTCAGCAAGGTGTTCAGCACCACCTGTTTGCGATCGAGATTGGCGGATTCCGCGCGCGCGAAGAGGCGCCCGATCTTTTCCCACACCTCCATCCAGCGATCAAGGCTGCGGGCGTTGGCGAAGCGCGTCATCAGCGCGTGCTCGCCGGGAACGACTTCCGCCGGCCACTCCCCGCGGGCGAGCGCGCGGGCGAAGCGGGCCAGCCACCAGACCAGCAGTTCGGTCGCCGTCTCGTAGAGGCCGTCGTCCTGCTTGCGCGTCAGCTTGTCGCCGAAGGCGTGCGCGGCGGCGACGTCGAGCTTCGGCAGCGCCGAGAGCAATTTCATCAGCTCGCGATAGAGGTCGATGCCGCCGGCGTCCGCCAGGGCCACGGCGCGGCCGATGCTGCCCTCGGCCAGCCGCGCCAGGGCCTCCCGGTCGTCGGCCGGCAGATCCGGCCGGTGCTGGCCCAGCAGACCGATCACCGTGTCCTCCGGCAGCGGCTTCAGCGTCAGCTTGCGGCAGCGCGAGCGGATGGTCGGCAGCATGCCGCCGGGATTGTCGCTGACCAGCAGGAGCAGGGCGCCCGGGGGTGGTTCCTCCAGGATCTTCAGGATGGCGTTGAGGCCGGCGGTGTTCATGCGGTCGGCCCCGTCGATGACGGCGACGCGCCAGCCGCCTTCGGCCGAGGTCTTGCGAAGGAAGGGGGCGATCTTGCGCACGTCGTCCACGGCGATGTCGCGCTTCAGCCGGTCGCGCTTTTCGTCGCGCTGGCGCTCGACGGTCAGCAGGTCGGCGTGACCGGATGCGGCGATACGGCGAAACGTCGGGTGACCGGGATCGATGCGCAGGCTGCTGGGCGACTCCGGTGCGCCGAACAGGCCGGCCCCCTGGCCCGCGTCGCCGTTCGCCAGTGCGAAGCGGGCGAAGCGGAAGGCCAGGGTCGCCTTGCCGACGCCGGGCGGACCGCCGATCAGCCAAGCGTGTGGCAACCGGCCGGAGTTCCACGCCTCCAGCAACGTGGCCTCGGCCTCCTCGTGGCCGAGCAGGTCAGGGTTGCGGCGCGGGGCGAACGCATCGCCCTCGCCGTCCGTCTCGGGGCGGGCGGCGGCGCGGCTCACGACGGGTGGATGGTCTGGGTATCGCGTAGCATGGCCGCACAGTGGCGCAACACGGGGGCGCCGGTCAAACGGTTCACGCACGCGCGCCCAGTCCAGCCGGCACTCCTTCCCCGGCCGGAAGGAAGCCGCCGATCTGCTGGCGCCAGAGGTCGGCATAACGACCCTGGCGCGCCAGCAGTTCCGCGTGGCTGCCGGACTCCAGGATCCGTCCCTGCTCGATGTAGAAGACGCGGTCCATGCCGGTGATGGTGGACAGCCGGTGGGCGATGGCGATGACCGTGCGGCCCTTGAACAGTTCCCACAACGCATCCTGGATCAGGCGCTCCGTTTCCGAATCCAGGGCCGAGGTCGCCTCGTCGAGGATGAGGATGGGCGCGTCCTTCAGCAGCGCGCGGGCGATGGCGACGCGCTGGCGCTCACCACCCGACAGCCGCACCCCATGCTCGCCCACCACCGCCTGGTAACCGTTGGGGCGCTGCACGACGAAGTCGTGGCAATGCGCCTTGCGGGAAGCGTCCAGCACCACCTCCTCCCCGGCGTCGGGACGGGCGTAGGCAATGTTCTCGTGGATGGTCCGGTGGAACAGCGCCGGGGACTGAGGCACCTCGGCAACGGCCTGATTCAGCGATTCGAGGGTGACCGTGGCGATGTCCTGCCCGTCGATCAGGATGCGGCCTTGCTGCGGTTCGTACTGGCGGCGCAGCAGCTTCACCAGCGTGCTCTTGCCGGCGCCGGACGGGCCCACCAGCGCCACCTTCTCGCCGGGCGCGATGGTCAGGCTCAGCCCGTCGAACACCGTCGTGCCGTCGGCGTGGGCGAAGCGGACGCCGCAGACCGCGACCCCGCCGGACCTGACCGTCAGCGGCTGCGCACCGGGCCGGTCCAGGATTTCGTGCGGGCGGGCGAGCAGTTCCAGCGCACCCGACAGGTTGCCGAGGTTTTCGAAGAACCCGAGCATGCGGGTGGACAGGTTCCACACGTTGGTGCCGACGATGCTGGCCAGCGAGAACACCATGGCGAAGTCGCCCACCGACATACGGCCGGCCAGGGCCTCCGACACCGCGATGCCGATCAGCGCGACCTGGAAGACCAGCAGCGCGTTGAAGAGGATGAACCACATCTTCACCAGGAACCACCGCAGTTCCCGCGAGCGCTCCGCCTCGCGCCCCAGCGTCTCGGACACCAACCCGAACTCGTGCTGGCGGCGGACGAAGGCGCGCACCAGCTCGATGTTGGCGATGACGTCCACCATGTGGCCGGTGGAGGCCGCGACCTGCTCGGAAAAGGCGCGTGACAGGGTGATGCAGCGCCGCGCCAGCAGCGAGGAGATGCCGATCTGCGCCGCCGTCCAGCCCACCAGCAGCACCGCGAAGAAGCTGTGCGCCGAATAGAGCAGATACAGGCTGAACGACAGAACGACGACGATGCGGACGATGTCGTTGGACAGGATGTCGATCAGTTGCAGGGCACTCTGCCCGGCCTGCTTGACCTTCTGCCCCAGCTTGCCGGCGTGGTTCTCCTGGAAATAGCGCGGCGCATGCCCGACCAGATGGGCGAAGAGCTGGAACTGGATGTCCTGACGCAGCGCTGGCCCGGTGTAGAGATCGACGATCTCACGCGCACGGTTGAACAGCGCCGAGCCGATCCACAGCCCGCCCAGCGCGAGGAACCAGAACAGCACGTCGCCGCTCCACCCGCCGGCGGCGGCCAACCCGTCGACCAGTGCCTTCAGCGCGACCGGTTCGAAGCTCATCAAGCCGATGCCGCCGACGGCGGTGAGGGCAAGCAGCAACGTCCGGCCCCAGTACCGGCCGCGGATGAAGGACCACAGGAACAGCCAGGGCGATGCAGGGATTGATCCGAGCAACGGAGAGGGCGACGGAGAGGAAGGGCCAAGCACGCGATCGGATCTCCGGGATTGGGGAGCACGGGCTTGGAAACCGGTGTCACCAGCGAAGATCGCGCAGCGAAATCCGCCTATGGCGCGCGCACGTCCAGGCGGCGGGTGATAGCGTTCAGGATGGCGGCCTGCACCGCCTCGACCGGATGGGAAGCGTCGATGACGGCGCAGCGCGTGGGTTCGCGTCTTGCGATGTCGAGGAAACCGTCGCGCAGACGATGGTGGAAATCGACGTCCATGCGCTCGTAGCGGTCCTCGCCGCCCCGGCGGTCGGACGCGCGCTTCAGCCCCGTCTCGACGGGCAGGTCGAGGATCAGCGTCAGGTCTGGACGGAAGTCGCCGAGCGCCACGCGCTGCAGCGTCTCGATCGGCTCCCGCCCCAGGCCCAGGCCATATCCCTGGTAGGCCATGGTGCTGTCGAAAAAGCGGTCGCACAGGACCCAACGCCCGGCGTCCAGCGCCGGCCAGACGGTGCGTTCCAGATGGTCGCGCCGCGCGGCGGTGTGCAGCAGCCCCTCCGTCACCGGGCTCCAGCGGCCGGTGTCGCCGGAGACCAGCAGGGCGCGGATCTGCTCCGCGCCCGGCGAGCCGCCCGGCTCGCGCGTCACCACCACGTCGATGCCGCAGGCGGCGAGCGCGTCCGCCAGCAGGCGGAGCTGCGTCGACTTGCCCGCCCCTTCCCCGCCTTCCAGCGTGATGAACCGTCCGCGGCCGGCCATCTTACGACCCGGCGCCCAGCACGATGTACTTGGCCGCCGCCACGGCACGGCCGAAGAAGCCCAGCTTCTCCACGTCCTGCGCGGCCACGACGGGCACCTCCTTGGCCGGCGCGCCGGGGGCGCTGATGATCACCTTGCCGACCGGGTCGCCCTTGCGGATGGGCGCCTGGACGGGCGCGTTGGAAACCAGCGTCACCTTCATGTTCGGGCGGTCGGCGCGGGCCATGGTGACCTTCAGGTCGTTCGGCACGGTGACCGGCACCGTGTCCTGCGCGCCCAGCCACACCGGCACCTGCTCGATCGTATCGCCGGCCTTGAACAGGGCGTAGGTGTTGAACTCCCGGAAGCCCCACTCGATCAGGCGGGCCGATTCGTCGGCGCGGGCCTGCATGCTGGGCAGGCCGTTGACCACCAGGATCAGGCGCCGCCCCTCGCGCTCGGCCGAACCGGTCAGGCCGTAGCCGGCGGCGTCGGTGTGGCCG
>DASPIO010000403.1:0-6468 GCA_035629155.1 Azospirillum sp.
CCAGCCGACCCACAGCATCGAGGCGCCGATCAGCGACAGCACCAGGTTGTGCGGCATGAAGTTCTGCTCGGGATAGCCCTTGCGCTTGCCGATGATCACGGCGGCGACGAGGCCGGCCACGCCCGAGTTGATGTGCACCACGGTGCCGCCGGCGTAGTCGAGCACGCCGTCCGCCAGCAGGTAGCCGCCCGGCCCCCACACCCAGTGCGTGACCGGGGCGTAGATCAGCACCGACCACAGGCCGATGAAGATCAGCATGGAGGAGAACTTCATGCGGTCGGCGAACGCGCCGGCCATCAGCGCCGGGGTGATGATGGCGAACGTCATCTGGAAGACGACGAACACCGACTCCGGGATCGTGCCCGACAGGCTGTCCTTGCCGATGCCGGCCAGGAACATCTTGTCGAGGCCGCCGAAGAAGGGCGTGCCCTCGGTGAAGGCGATGCTGTAGCCGATCACCATCCACAGGATGCTGGCCAGACAGCAGATCGCGAAGCTCTGCATCACCGTGGCCAGCACGTTCATCTTGCGGACCATGCCGCCGTAGAACAGCGCGAGGCCGGGAATGGTCATGAACAGGACCAGGGCGGTGGCGGTGATCATCCACGCCGTGTCGCCGGCGCTCAGGGTGGGCGCGGCGGCGGCAGCGGCGGCGGCCGCATCCTGGGCAAGGGCTTCGCCAGGCAGACCGGCCAAGCCCAGAGTCACCGCCGTGATCGGTGCAGCAAGAAGGGGCAGACGGCTCATCGAGGCTCCTCTCTCTCCAAAATCGCTCCGGCCCGGTCGGTCCCCCTCCGGATTTTCCCGGATCGGGTGGCGGGCGGGGCCAGCTGAGCCCATGTCTTACAAATCCCGTGCCAAGCGCGAACGCCCCGGAATCGGTCAGGTTGTGCCGTCGCCTGCACACCACCTCGGGTGCGTGCGCCCCGAGTCCCCGGACCGCTTTGCACATGAATTAGGCAGACCTCGGACGCGGACGCCGGCCCTACGCGGCGGATTTCCTTATCGGAGGAGACAACTCACCGTTCGGGGAGGGGTGTCACCGCCTTGCGCGCAGGCTCTGGCTAAATTTTGTGCACACACCTGCGTCGACTTCCCGCAGGGGACGGCGCCCCCTGGGTCCGCGCCGCCTATGGCCCGCCCGCGTGTTTTGTGGCACCGTCACGGTAGCGCTGGCCTGCGGCAGGCGCCCAAGGACGGCCGGAAGAAGCGACAAGGAAAAAGGGAGAGCGTCCTGACCATGCTCGACAAACGGGATCTGCGACTGGCACCGCGGCGCGCGGTGGCGCTGGTGCTCGCCGGCGGGCGCGGCAGCCGCCTGAAGCAACTGACCGACCGCCGCGCCAAGCCGGCCGTCTATTTCGGCGGCAAGTTCCGCATCATCGACTTCGCGCTGTCGAACTGCATCAATTCCGGATTCCGCCGCATCGGCGTGCTGACGCAATACAAGTCGCACAGTCTGCTGCGCCACCTCCAGCGCGGCTGGGGTTTCCTGCGCGGCGAGATGAACGAGTTCGTCGACCTGCTGCCCGCCCAGCAGCGCATCAGCGAGACGGCGTGGTACCAGGGCACGGCCGACGCCGTGTACCAGAACCTGGACATCATCCGCTCGCACGAACCGGAATACATCCTGATCCTGGCCGGCGACCACATCTACAAGATGGACTACGGCGCCCTGCTGCTGGACCACATCGCCAAGAAGGCCGACCTGACGGTGGCCTGCATCGACGTGCCGCGCGAGCAGGCGACCGGCTTCGGCGTCATGCACATCGACGAGGCGCACCGCGTCATCGACTTCGTGGAGAAGCCGGCCGACCCGCCCGCCATCCCCGGCAAGCCGGACCGCGCGCTGGCCAGCATGGGCGTCTACGTCTTCAACGCCGAGTTCCTGTACGACCAGTTGGAGCGCGACTTCAACGCCCCGGGATCCTCGCGCGACTTCGGCAAGGACGTCATCCCCTACCTCGTGCCGCGCGCCCGCGTGATGGCGCACGATTTCGCCGAGTCCTGCATCCTGCAGACGCCGGGCGACGAGCCCTACTGGCGCGACGTCGGCACGCTGGACGCCTATTGGGAGGCGAACATCGACCTCACCCGCGTCACCCCGGCGCTGAACATGTACGACCGCGAGTGGCCGATCTTCACCTACCAGGAGCAGTTGCCCCCGGCGAAGTTCGTCTTCGACGACGAGAACCGCCGCGGCATGGCGGTGGACAGCCTGGTGTCGGGCGGCTGCATCATCTCCGGCTCGGTGGTGCGGCAGTCGCTGCTGTTCAGCTCGGTGCGCGTCAACTCCTACTGCGAACTGAACGAATGCGTCGTGCTGCCGGAGGTCGACATCGGCCGCCGCTGCCGCCTGACCAAGGTGGTCATCGACCGCGGCGTCGAGATCCCCGAGGGGCTGGTCGTGGGCGAGGAACCCGCGCTGGACGCCGAGCGCTTCTACCGCACCGAGAACGGCGTCTGCCTGATCACCCGCGAAATGATCGACCGGCTGGCGATCGAAGGGGCGAAGTAAGCCGATGCGCGTCCTCTTCGTCACGCCGGAGTGTTTCCCGCTGGTCAAGACCGGCGGGCTGGCCGACGTCAGCGCCGCCCTGCCCGTAGCGCTCGCCCAGGCCGGCGTCGACGTGCGCCTGCTGCTGCCCGGCTACCCGGCGGTGCTGGACGGGCTGTCGAACGTCCACGAGGTGGGCGACCTCATCACCGACCTGCCGGGCACCGAGCGCGCCCGGCTGGTGATGGGGTGCATGCCGGACGGCACGCTGGCTTACGCGCTGGACGCGCCGGCCCTGTACCTGCGGCCCGGCAATCCCTACACGGGGCCGAACGGCAAGGACTGGCCGGACAACGCCCAGCGCTTCGCGGCGCTCTCCTGGGCGGCGGCCGGCTTCGCGGCGCAGGAGTCCTATGACCCATGGTGGCGCCCCGACGTCATCCACGCGCACGACTGGCAGACGGGGCTGGTGCCGGCGTACCTGAAGGTCCGCGCCGACCGCTTCGCCGGCCCGTACCGGCCGGGCACGGTGATGACCATCCACAACATCGCCTACCAGGGCCACTTCGGCGCCCATCTGCTGGGCGAGCTGAAACTGCCGTCGTCGTGCTATGCGGTGGACGGCGTGGAGTATTACGGCGGCATCGGCATGCTGAAGGCCGGCTGCTACTACGCCGACCGCATCACCACGGTCAGCCAGACCTACGCGCACGAGATCCAGACCGACGAGCAGGGCATGGGCCTGCAAGGGCTGCTGGCAACGCGGGTGGACGACCTGCGCGGCATCCTGAACGGCGTCGACTATGGCATCTGGGACCCGCGCACCGATCCGCACATCGCCACGAACTACGATCCCGACCACATGGCCGGCAAGGCCGCCTGCAAGACCGAGCTGCAGCTCGCCTTCGGCCTGGAGCGCCGCCCCGACGCGCCGCTGGCCGTGGTGATCAGCCGCCTGACCTGGCACAAGGGCCTGGACCTCGTGCTGGAGGTGGCCGGGCAATGGGCGGCGATGGGCGGCCAGCTCGCCGTTCTGGGCACCGGCGAGCCGTGGATCGAGACCGGTTTCCGCCACCTCGCCGACTGGTTTCCGGCCAAGGTGGGCGTGCGCATCGGCTATGACGAGGGGCTGTCGCACCGCCTGCAGGCCGGCGGCGACATCATCCTGGTGCCATCGCGCTCCGAACCCTGCGGCCTGACGCAGATGTACGGGCTGAAGTACGGCACCCTGCCGCTGGTCCGCCGCACCGGCGGGCTGGCCGACACCATCATCGACGCCACGCCCGCCGCGCTCTACGACGGTGCGGCCACCGGCTTCAAGTTCGTGAACTGCACGGCGCAGGAGCTTCTGTTCACGCTCCGCCGCGCGCTCGCGGTGTACCGCCGGCCCGAGCAATGGGACGCCATGCGCCACCGCGCCATGACCCGCGACCTCGGCTGGGACCGCCCGGCGCGGGAGTACCTGGAGCTGTATCGGGGGATCGGCGGGGAGCAATAACCCCTCTCCCGCCTGGGGGGAGGGGCTGCGGCCCCTTCCTCATTGCGTCAAATCCCCGTACGCCCTATGTTCCGGGCACATTTCAGCGCTCCCGGGTTCCGATGACCGACCTCTCGCACATCCGCAATTTCTCCATCATCGCGCACATCGACCATGGCAAGTCGACGCTGGCCGACCGGCTGATCCAGCTCTGCGGCGGCCTCGATGCCCGCGAAATGCGCGAGCAGGTGCTCGACAGCATGGATATCGAGCGCGAGCGCGGCATCACCATCAAGGCGCAGACCGTCCGCCTGCTCTACAAGGCCAAGGACGGGCAGCAGTACACGCTGAACCTGATGGACACCCCCGGCCACGTCGACTTCGCCTACGAGGTGTCGCGTTCGCTCGCCGCCTGCGAGGGCTCGATCCTGGTGGTCGACGCCTCCCAGGGCGTGGAGGCGCAGACGCTCGCCAACGTCTACCAGGCGATCGACAACAACCACGAGATCATCCCCGTCCTCAACAAGATCGACCTGCCGGCGGCCGAGCCCGACCGCATCAAGCAGCAGATCGAGGACGTCATCGGCCTGGACGCCACCGACGCGGTGGAGATCTCCGCCAAGTCCGGCCTCAACGTCGAAGCCGTGCTGGAAGCCGTCGTCACGCGCCTGCCGCCGCCCAAGGGCAACGCCGATACCGAGCTGAAGGCCCTGCTGGTCGATTCCTGGTACGACCCGTACCTGGGCGTCGTCATCCTGGTGCGCGTGGTGGACGGCCGCCTCAAGGTCGGCCAGAAGGTCCGCTTCATGAGCACGGGCAGCGCGCACGAGATCGACCGCGTCGGCGTGTTCACGCCCAAGGCGCTGCTCACCGGCGAACTCGGCCCCGGCGAGATGGGCTTCATCACCGCCGCCATCAAGGACATCACGCAGACCAAGGTCGGCGACACCATCACCGAGGAGCGCCGCCCGGCGGCCGAGCCGCTGGCCGGCTTCAAGCCGTCCATCCCCGTGGTGTGGTGCGGCCTGTTCCCGGTGGACGCCGCCGACTTCGAGCGCCTGCGCGACAGCCTGGGCAAGCTGAAGCTGAACGACGCCAGCTTCCATTACGAAGCCGAAACATCCGCCGCGCTGGGCTTCGGCTTCCGCTGCGGCTTCCTGGGCCTGCTGCACCTGGAGATCATCCAGGAGCGGCTGGAGCGCGAGTTCAACCTGGACCTGATCACCACCGCGCCCTCGGTCGTCTACAAGCTGTACATGACCGACGGCAAGGTGCAGGACCTGCACAACCCGGCCGACATGCCCGACGTGATGCGGATCGATCGCATCGAGGAGCCGTGGATCAAGGCCACGATCATGCTGCCCGACGAGTACCTGGGCGGCGTCCTCCAGCTCTGCACCGAGCGGCGGGGCCAGCAGATCGAGCTGACCTACGCCGGTGCCCGCGCCATGCTGGTCTACCGCCTGCCGCTGAACGAGGTGGTGTTCGACTTCTACGACCGGCTGAAGTCGATCTCGAAGGGGTACGCCTCCTTCGACTACGCGATCGAGGGCTACCGCGAGGGCGACCTCGTGAAGATGTCCATGCTGGTCAACGGCGAGCCGGTGGACGCCCTCTCGATGCTGGTCCACCGGGACCGCGCCGAGACCCGCGGCCGGGGCATGGTCGAGCGGATGAAGGACCTCATCCCGCCGCACATGTTCCAGATCCCCATCCAGGCGGCCATCGGCGGCCGGATCATCGCCCGCGAGACCGTCCGGGCCCTGCGCAAGGACGTGACCGCCAAGTGCTACGGCGGCGACGCCAGCCGCAAGCGCAAGCTCCTCGACAAGCAGAAGGAGGGCAAGAAGCGCATGCGCCAGTTCGGCAAGGTCGAGATTCCGCAGGAAGCCTTCATCGCCGCCCTGAAGATGGACGAGGACTGAGGGGGCGGGCGCCGATCGCGCATTGGCTAGCTCACCTCAAGGTCGAAGCCAGCCGCTTCAAGTTTGGCAGCCAATTCGCTGACAATGATGGCTTCGGCGTCGCCGTAGGCCGGGGCCGGAGACCGCTTTATGAAAGTGGCATTGGCCTTATCGAACCTAGGAACGCTCCCATCTGAGGCCTTCCATCGAACTTTCTCAAAAACGCGACCATACATTGGTCCGAGTACACCTACGAACTGTTCGAAAAGCACACGCCGATCTGGGCAAGCCTCAGGGTCCACTGCGATAGAGTCGCTGAAGAGGTCTTCAGCATAACTTTTCGGATAGGGTAGCAAATATACGACCCGCGAAATTCCAGACGCCACGATATGCTTTGCGCAGTTGTGGCATGGGAACGTGTTACAATAGAGAGTTCCTCCTCTTACGGAGTGACCGCCGCGCGCTGCGTCGGTTATGGCGTTCATTTCGGCGTGGACTGTTCTTCCATACTCAAGAGAGTCCATAAGTTGGGAATCCGATATCGAACTATCTTGCTCCAAGAGGAATTTCTTCAGTTCATTCTCACTTTT
>DASPIO010000404.1:0-5103 GCA_035629155.1 Azospirillum sp.
GCTGATCGAGAACATCCAGCGCGTCGACCTGGACGCCATGGAGCAGGCCGGCGCCTTCGCCCGCCTGATCGAGCGGCACGGCTACACGCACGAGGCGCTGGGCCGCGTCATCGGCCGCAGCCAGGCCGACGTGACGCGCACGCTGTCGCTGCTGCGCCTGCCGGACGAGATCCGCACGGAGTACGAGGCGCACTTCCGCACCGTGCCCAAGAGCGTGCTGGTCGAGGTCGCGTCGGTGGACGACCCGGCCCTCCAGCGCCGGCTGTGGAATGCCGTCAAGGACGGCGGCACGGTGAAGGCGCTGCGCGAGGCCAAGCGGGCGGGCGGCGTGGCGCCCAGGCCAGCGCCCGCGCCGGTGCTGCGCCTGGTGGCCGTGGCACAGCGCATCGCCAAGGACTTCGCCGCCATCGACGAGCGCACGCTGCGCGACCAGCGCGCCCGCATCGATGAGGCGCAGCGCCGCGAGTTGGAGCGGCTGCACCGGCTGCTGGGAGACCTGCTGGGCTGACCGCTCCTCAGAAGTCCGTAATGGAGCTTTCCTCGCGCAGGCGCCGGAAGGCCTGCGCGATGCGGTCGCTGAGATCGCTCACGCGGTCGGCGTCGGCGGCCGAGAAGGCGCGCAGCAGGCCCAGCATCTCGTCGTCCATCTTGGGGAACAGGCGGGCGATGCTGCGGATCACCTCCCCATCCTCGCCCGGCGTCACCTCCTCCACCAAAATGCGGATGGTGCGGCCGCGCATGACCAGCGCCGACAGCGCCTTCAGCCAGCCGGTCGAGGACGGGCAGAAGTAGCTGGGATAGACGAGGCGGCCCTCCTGCTCCCAGCGGCGGCTGCGCGCATCCGCCATGGCGACGACGGCGTTGGGGTCGAGGTCAGCGAAGCGGCGCGCCTCTTCCAGGTGGTCGAGGACGCCTTCGATCACCCAGCGCGTGATGATCTCATCGTCGTCGTGCATGCGCGCGTCGTCTCCTGGTCCGTCGAACGCAGACCACACCACGCGGGCGCCCGCGGGACAATCGCTTTTGTGGGTATGGCGCTTTTGTGGGTATAGCGCTTTTGTGGATGAGGTGCCCGCCGGAACAGAAGGCTAGAACCGGCCGGGCGCTTGCGAGGGCAGGGCCAGGGCAGCGGGGAGCCGTTCGGGGAAGGCGGCGCTCCTCAGCACGTCGATGAGGCGCGGGGCGACGCGCTCCAGCGTGAAAAGGCGCTCCACCTTGGCGCGCCCGGCCATGCCCATGGCGTGCCGCAGCGCCGGGTCGCCGCGCAGGGTCTGCACCGCGCGGTACCACTCCTCCGGCGTTTCGGCGAGGAAGCCGTTGACGCCGTGTTCGACGATGTCGCGGTTGACACCGACCGGCGAGGCGATCACCGGCTTGGCGCAGGCCATGTACTGGATCAGCTTGTAGCCGCACTTGCCGCGTTCCCAGTGCGTGTTGGAAAGCGGCATGATGCCGATGTCGAACGTCTTGATCTCTTCGACCTCGGTCTCCTCGCTCCAGCCCAGGCGGTCGGCGTCCAGTTCGGGGACCACGTTGCCGTTGGCGCCGACGAGCACGAGGCGCGCCGCCCCCTCCGCGCACACCCGGCGCAGCGGGTCCAGCACCAGCCCCAGGTAGCGCGCCGTGACCGGCGAGCCGATCCAGCCGATAGTCAGCCGGCCGTCCGCATCCGTGTCCTGCGGGGCCCCGTAGCGGCTGAGATCGATCACCGTCGGCAGCACCTCCACCCGGCAGGCGCCGGCCGCGAGCGCCCGCGCGGCGAGGTAGGAATTGCCGACGGTCACCGCCGCGGCCTGCTGCATGATGCGGTCCAGCTTGTGGCCGAGCAGTGTGCGCACGAACCGCTGCGGATGGCTGTCGTAGACGTGGAACCAGGCGTCGTCATAGTCGATGACGTAGGGCGGCGCCCATTTCAGCAGCAGCCGTTCAAAGCTGTAGGGCAACCAGGGCAGCAGCTCCTTCTCGATCCACAGAAGGTCGTGTCGCCGCAGCGTGAGCATCTGCACGACACGCGTCAGGTACGCGCGCATCACCATGGCCAGCGGCCGCTCGCCGCTCTGGTAGAGCGACGACAGGTAGCAGTCCGGCAGCAGCGGCGAGACGTCCACGTCGATGCCGTGCCCCGCCAGCTCAGGCAGAAACTGATAATACCGAAGCCGGCTGGACGAGCCGAGCCGGGCGTAGCGCGACAGCAGGAGGACGCGCATCCGCGTGTGGGAAGCCATGTGCTGCATCGCCGAACGCTACTCCGGCAAATCCGTTCGTGCAACCAGCGCGGTGGCGTCTGCGCAACAATCGAACGGAACGCCCCTCCCCCGCGGCGCGGGCGAAGAGGCGTTCCGTCGAGCCGAATCAGATGTATTGGAAGTAGCTTCCGTCTATGGCGGTGGGGGCCACGCCGACCAGCACCACCTTCAAGCCGTTGCTGAAGGTGATCAGGGCGCCGCCGTCGGTGGCGGCCGTGCTGTAGGTGATGCTGCCGTTGATCACCATCCGGTCGCCGTCCGCCAGACTGAAGTCGCCGATGGTGTCGGTTCCCGACCCGTCGATAATGACGACGCGATCGGCGCCGGCGCTGCCGAAGAGCAGGTCGTCGCCGTCGCCACCGTACAGCGTGTCGGCATCGAGGCCGCCGTAGAGCGTGTCGTTGTCGCTGCCGCCGTAGAGAACATCGTTGCCCTGGCCGCCGTGCAGCCAGTCCGCGCCGTTCTCGGCGAAGATCGTGTCGTCGCCCATGTTGCCGTAGAGGAAGTCGTTGGCGTCGGCGCCATAGATGATGTCGTTGCCCTGGCCGCCGTACAGCGTGTCGATTCCAGCCCCGCCGCTCAGCAGGTCCTCGCCCTTGTTGCCGTAGATGACGTCCATGTCATCGCCACCGTACAGCGTATCGTTCTCGTTGCCGCCGCGCATCAGGTCGTGGCCGCCTTCGCCGTACAGAACGTCGTGACCGTCGCCGCCATCGACGGTGTCGTTGTGGTCGTCGCCATTTATCGTGTCGTTGCCGGCCTCGCCGAACATGGCATCTTGGCCGTATCCTCCGGCCATCGAATCGTTGCCTTCGCCTCCGACCAGGTTGTCTTCGCCGTTATCGCCGTGCAGCGTGTCGTTGCCGCCCAGGCCCCGCACGGTGTCGTCGCCGTCGAGGCCGCGCAGCGCCTCGTCCCCGGTGCCGCCCTCGATCAGGTCACGTCCCGACGTCGGTGGATTCGCCATGTCCCCTTCTCCACAAGACCGCTAGGTTGTTTGTGGAGAACATAAGACAATCGGAGGATCTTGTCGCCGAAATTGGGCTGCGTGGGAGGCTATGTCACACGGCTGGAAACACTGGGACGGATAGGCGGCACGGCCGGGGCGGCGCACGCATGGCTTGACGAGAGGGTGTGCGGTCCGGCAACACTCCGCCCGCGCCCCGACCCCTGCAGGAACCGCCGCATGGACATCCAACGCCTCGCCATCCCGGAAATTCTCGTGCTGAAGCCGGCGAAGTTCGGCGACGAGCGCGGATTCTTTTCCGAGACCTACAACCGGAAACGCTTCGCTGAGGCGGGCATCGACCTTGACTTCGTGCAGGACAACCACGCCCGCTCGGCGCAGGTGGGCACGGTGCGCGGCCTTCACTTCCAGACACCGCCCTTCGCGCAGGACAAGCTGCTGCGCGTGGTCAAGGGCGCGGTGCTGGACGTGGCGGTGGACGTGCGGCACGGCTCGCCCACCTTCGGCCGGCACGTCGCCGTGGAGCTGAGCGAGGGGGCGTGGAACCAGATCCTGGTCCCGGTCGGATTCGCGCACGGCTACTGCACGCTGATGCCGGACACCGAGGTCATCTACAAGGTGACCAACTACTACGCTCCGAAGAACGACGCGGGCATCCTGTGGAACGACCCGGACCTGGGCATCGAATGGCCGGTGCGCCCGGAGGAGGCGCTGCTGTCCGACAAGGACCGCGTGCTGCCGCGCCTGGCCGAGCTGCCCGTGCACTTCACCCACGCTGGCTGAACAACGTGAGCGTCCCGCGCCCGACGATCCTCATCTCCGCCGCCGCCCCGCCGCCGCGCCTCCTGGACAGCGCGCTGGGGCCGTTCCGGCTGTTGGCCCGGCACGCCTTTCCCATCGTGCAGATGACCCGGCGCGAGGTGGCGGCGCGCTACCGCGGCTCCGTCGCCGGGGTGCTGTGGTCGTTCGTCCAGCCGCTCCTGATGCTGGGCGTTTACACCTTCCTGTTCGGTTTCCTGTTCCGCCCGCGCGCGGCGGCCGCCACGCCGGCCGACACCGTGGGGTTCGCCGAGACGCTGTTCGTCGGCCTGATCCTGCACGGCATGCTGGCCGAATGCCTGGGCCGCGCGCCGACGCAGATCCTGGGCAACCCCAACTACGTGAAGAAGTTCGTCTTCCCGCTGGAGATCCTTGCCTGGCCGATGGTGTTCTCGGCCCTGGTGCAACTGGGGTTTGGCGTGCTGGTGCTGCTGGGCTGGCACCTCGCCTCCTGGCAGGCGGTGCCGTGGACGGCGCTGCTGTTGCCGCTGGTGGTGGCGCCGATGGCAGTGCTGACGGCGGGGCTGGTGTGGTTCCTGTCGGCGCTGGGCGTCTTCGTGCGCGACATCGGGCAGGTGATCGGCCTTTTCGTGACACTGCTGATGTTCCTGGCCCCCGTCCTCTACCCGCTGGAGGCCCTGCCGGAGGCGGCGCGGCCGTGGGTCTGGCTCAACCCGCTGACGCTGCCGGTGGTTGAGGCGCGGCGGGTGCTGCTGCACGGGCAGGTGCCGGACTGGGGCGCGCTGGGCCTCTACGCGCTGGCGGCGTTCGTCGTCGCCTGGATCGGCTACCACGTGTTCGCACGGCTGAAGCGGGCGTTCGCCGATGTCATCTGATACGGGTTCGAAGGACGTCGCCATCCGCGTGCGCGGCCTGGCCAAGCGCCACCAGCTCTACGCCCAGCCCACCGACCGGCTGAAGCAGCGCTTTGCCCGGCCGGGCGTGCGCCATTACAAGGAGGTGGTGGCGCTCGACGACGTCAGCTTCGACGTGATGCGCGGCGAGACGGTGGGCATCGTCGGCCGCAACGGCTCGGGCAAGTCGACGCTGCTCCAGGTGCTCAGCGGCACG
>DASPIO010000405.1:0-36295 GCA_035629155.1 Azospirillum sp.
TGCGCTGATCGCGTGACGATACCCACCACGAGGGCCTCGCCGGAAACGGACGGGGCCCTTGTCGTATCCGGGCTCCGCTTCCTCCCCACAAACCGGGGCCCAGAACCAGGACGGAGCAGTCTGTTATGAGCAACGCCAGCATGAAGAAGGTCGCCATCGTCGGGGCCACCGGCGCCGTCGGGCGCGAGATGATCGACGTCCTCCACCGCCGCAACTTCCCCGTGGGCGAGCTGCGCCTGCTGGCTTCCGGCCGCAGCGCCGGCAAGGTGGTCGAGACCCCGTACGGCGCGATCACCCTTCAGGAATATTCGCTGGACCTCGTCAAGGACTGTGACGTGGTGCTGCTCGCCGTGTCCGGCGACTTCGCCAAGGCGCACGCGCCGGCCATCGCGGCGGCAGGGCCGTTGGTCATCGACAACTCCTCCGCCTTCCGCTACGACCCGAACATCCCGCTGATCGTACCGGAGATCAACGCGCACGCCTTCCAGGGCGGCGGCAAGCTGATCGCCAACCCGAACTGCACCACCGCCATCGCCGTCGTGGCGCTCGGCCCCCTGCACAAGGCGTTCGGCCTGAAGCGCGTCATCGTCTCCACCTACCAGGCGACCAGCGGCGCCGGCGCCGAAGGCATGGCGGAGCTTGAGGAGCAGACCCGCGCGGTGCTGGACGGCAAGCCGGCGCAGAACAGCGTGTTCCGCCACCCGATCCCGTTCAACCTGATCCCGCAGATCGATTCCTTCCAGGAGAACGGCTACACCAAGGAAGAGATGAAGGTCACCTGGGAGACGCGGAAGATCCTGGAGATCCCCGACCTGCCGGTGAGCTGCACGGCCGTGCGCATCCCCACCTACCGCGCGCATTCCGAGGCGATCACGGTGGAGACCATCCAGCCGGTCACGCCGGACGCGGCGCGCGCCGTGCTGGCCGATGCGCCGGGCGTGAAGGTCGCCGACGTGCCGGCCGACGGCGTCTACCCGATGCCGCTGACCGCCACCGGCCAGTTCGACGTCGAGGTCGGCCGCATCCGCACCAGCCTGATCTTCGGCGACCACGGTCTCGACCTGTTCGTCTGCGGCGACCAGCTCCTCAAGGGGGCGGCGCTCAACGCCGTGCAGATCGCCGAGCTGGCGCTGTAAGGACCGCACTGGAACCGGCACGGTTCCGCTGCTATGTAAGGGTCGCGCGCGGGGCGGGGACGCTCCGCGCGCTTTCGCATGGAACGACACGACAGTTGAGGGATCAGGCATGTCCGGACTTCAGGACGCCGTTTCCCGGCGCCGGACCTTTGCCATCATCGCGCACCCGGACGCCGGCAAGACCACGCTCACCGAAAAGCTGCTGCTGTTCGGCGGCGCCATCCAGATGGCGGGCGCCGTGAAGGCGCGCGGCGAGCAGCGGCGCGCGCGGTCGGACTGGATGAAGGTGGAGCGCGAGCGCGGCATCTCGGTGACCGCCTCGGTGATGACGTTCGACTACGACGGCCGCACCTTCAACCTGCTGGACACGCCGGGCCACGAGGACTTCTCGGAGGACACCTACCGCACGCTCACCGCCGTGGACAGCGCGGTCATGGTGATCGACGGCGCCAAGGGCATCGAGACGCAGACCCGCAAGCTGTTCGAGGTCTGCCGCCTGCGCGACGTGCCCATCACCACCTTCGTCAACAAGATGGACCGCGAGGCGCGCGATCCCTTCGACCTCGTCTCGGAGATCGAGGAGGGGTTGCAGATCCATGTTACGCCGGCCTCCTGGCCGATCGGCATGGGCCGCGACTTCCTGGGCTGCTACGACCTGATCCGCGACCGGCTGATCCTGATGGACCGCACGCAGGGCGACGTGGCGTCGGAAGGCATCGAGTGCAACGGCCTGGACGACCCGAAGCTGGACGAGCTGCTGCCCGACCACGCCGTCGCCAAGTTGCGCGAGGACGTGGAGATGGCGCGCGGCCTGATGCCGCCGTTCAACCTGGAAGACTACCGCGCCGGCCACCTGACGCCGATCTACTTCGGCTCGGCCATCAACAACTTCGGTGTGCAGGAGCTGCTGACCGGTCTGGCCGACAATGCGCCGCCGCCGCGCCCGCAGCCGGCCGAGCAGCGCGTCGTGCAGCCGGACGAGGAGAAGGTCTCCGGCTTCGTGTTCAAGGTCCAGGCCAACATGGACCCCAACCACCGCGACCGCATCGCCTTCGTGCGGCTGTGCTCCGGCAAGTTCCGGCGCGGCGCCAAGCTGAAGCACATGCGGTCCGGCAAGCTGCTGGCGGTCAACAACGCCGTGCTCTTCCTGGCCCGCGACCGCGAGCTGGCGGAGGAGGCGTGGCCCGGCGACATCATCGGCATCCCCAACCACGGCAGCCTTCGCATCGGTGACACGCTGACCGAGGGCGAGGAACTACGCTTCACTGGCGTGCCGAGCTTCGCGCCGGAACTTCTGCAGCGCGCCAAGCTCGATGATCCCATGCGGGTGAAGCACCTGCGCAAGGCGCTGGAGCACTTCGCCGAGGAAGGAGCCTCCCAGGTCTTCAAGCCGCTGTCGGGGGCGGACTGGATCGTCGGCGTCGTCGGCCAGCTGCAGTTCGAGGTGCTGTCGGCGCGAATCGAGGCGGAATACGGCATCTCCGCCAAGTTCGAGGGCGCCGGGGTGGATGCCGCGCGCTGGATCGAGACGGACGACCGGGCCCAGCTCGACAAGTTCATCGACCTGAACCGCTCGGCCCTGGCCGAGGACCACGACGGCGCGCTGGTCTTCCTGGCCCGCAACGCGTGGCACCTGAACCGCGCGCAGGAAGACTTCCCGGCGCTGCGCTTTCTCAAGACCCGCGAACAGAACCGCAAGGTGCAGACGGCGGCGTGACGCCGCGCCATGTCGGCAGGGGGCGGCGTCCGCGCCGCCCTTGCGTCGGCCGGCCTTCCCATTGGTCAGGTGGGCAAAGGCCGACCTCCGATTGCCCGAAAGTGTGGCAACCGTTATTTCAGGTCAGTTCATCTACTTCTTTTGAATTAGTCAACCTTGCGGAAGTCGGATTGACATCGACTCTGCCGGGCATGACTTTCAACCCAGGCATGGCAGAAAACATAACGTCGCGCTGTGTCCGACCCTGTCTCTCGCAGGTCCCGCGGCGGCGCACATCGACGGCAGGCGTGGGCGCGCGATACGCGCCTCCCCGTGGCGGGATTTGTTTTGGGAGTGGGCCATGGCGGCTGGTTTGGCAGGGGTCTTCGACAGCGGCTCGCTCATGCCGCACGGTTTCTGCCTGCTGTGGCAGCCGGAATTACTGGCGCTTCACGTCTCGTCCGACGTGGTGACCGGCCTATCCTATTACTCGATCCCCGTGGCGCTGGTGTACTTCGTCCGCAAACGCCGTGACGTGGCGTTCAGTTGGGTGTTCTGGTTGTTCGCCGCCTTCATCCTGGCCTGCGGGACCACGCATTTGTTCAGCGTGTGGACTCTGTGGGAGGCGGACTACGCGGCGGAGGGGATGATCAAGGCGGTCACGGCGATCGTCTCCATGCTCACGGCGGTGGCGCTCTGGCTGCTGATGCCGAAGGCGCTGGCCCTGCCCAGCCCCAGCCAGCTCGCCATGGCCAACCAGGCGCTGCACCGCGAGATCACCGAGCGCCGGCAGGCCGAGGAACGCTACACC
Source organism: Azospirillum sp. (assembly GCA_035629155.1). Classification (GTDB taxonomy): domain Bacteria; phylum Pseudomonadota; class Alphaproteobacteria; order Azospirillales; family Azospirillaceae; genus Azospirillum. The sequence goes on from DASPIO010000405.1 coordinate 3,644, forward strand.
AGCTTTTTCAACAATCTGGCGGAAGGGCTGTTCGTCATCGCCGTGCGGCCGGACGGCGGCTTCGTGCTGGAGACACTGAACCCCGCGCACGCGCGCGCCACCGGCCTCGATCCCGCGCGGGTCTGCGGCCAGCCGGTTCAGGATGCCCTGCCGGCGGACGTCGCCGCCGCCGTGTCCGCCCGGTACCGGGAGTGCGTGGCGGTCGGCCAGCCCATCGACTATGAGGAGACGCTGGACCTGCCGGTTGGCCAACGCGTCTGGCACACCGTCCTGGTGCCGGTGCGCGACGACAGCGGGAGGATCGTCCAGCTCCTGGGCAGTGGCCGAGATGTCACCGAGCGCAAGCGTCTGCAGGAGGAACTGGTGCAGACCTCCAAGCTGGCGACGCTGGGTACGCTGGCCGCCGGCATGGCGCACGAGCTGAGCCAGCCGCTGAACGTCATCCGCACTTGGGCGGACAACGCGCTGTCGCGCCTGCACGACGGCGTGCTCGACAACGCGCGGACGGAGAGGGTGCTGACACTGGTTTCCGAGCAGACCGAACGGATGGGCCGGATCATCGACCACATGCGGACCTTCAGCCGGCGCGATTCCAACGGCGCGCAGTCCTTCGATCCGGCGCACAGCGTGCGTTCGGCGGTGGAAATGGTTCGCCACCAGTTTGGGTTGGAGGATATCGCCATCGTCGGCGACGTGCAGGAGGGGGCCTGCACGGCGCGTGGCCGGCCGCTGCAGCTCGAACAGGTGATTCTCAACCTGCTGTCCAACGCGCGCGACGCCATCGTGGACGACCGCGCGCGCCGGCCGGCCGGCAAGGCCGGACGGATCGAGGTGACGTTCGGCGTCCAGCCCAACGCCCACACGGCGGTGATCGGCGTCACCGACGACGGCGGCGGCATCCCGCCGGACATCCTGTCGCGCGTCTTCGATCCCTTCTTCACGACGAAGGAGGTGGGCAAGGGCTTCGGCCTCGGGCTATCCATCGGCTACGGCATCGTGGATGCCATGGGCGGGCGCATCGCGGCCGACAACGTCGACCACGGCGATGGCCGGCGGGGTGTGCGCGTCACCATCAGCCTGCCGGTGAGCCGGCCCTCGCAGCGGGAGGTTGAGTACGCCCATGCCTGAGCCGTTCCACGTGCTGGTGGCCGAGGACGAGCCGCTCGCCGCCATGGCGATTGAGGACTTCCTGTCGCGTAAGGGCTATCGCGTGACTCTCGCCGTCGATGGGGTGGACGCCATGGAGCGGCAGAGCGCGGACCCCGCCGACATCATCCTCACCGACCTGCGCATGCCGCGCATGGACGGCAAGCGGCTGATCCGCGAACTGCGCGCGGTCAACCCGAAGCTGCCCGTGGTGATCATGACCGGCTATCTGTCCTTCGGCCCGGAAGACGAGGACCTGACCGGCGACGCCGGGCAATCGCTGGAGGTGCTGCGCAAGCCGGTAAGCCCGCAGGTCATCCTGGACACGCTGGAGCGCCTGTTGACGAAGGGGTGAGTTTCACCACCCTACCGGCTCGACACCGGCTCGACACCGGCTCGACACCGTCGTAGTCGCGGCCCCAGGCCAGCGTAATGAAGTCAGGTCCGCTGGGCGCCCGGCCGGGAACGACGGCGCGGCATACGCGGCCAGTTCCGGCGAGACACGCACCAGCGCGCTGTCGAAAGCGAACTGCACGACCTCCGCCGCGTCCTCGGGACCGGACAGCCCGTCCAGCCGGTCCCGCACGTCCTCCCGCGGCGGCGTGGCGAGCGGCGGCGGCGCCGTCACCGCGACCTCCGATTCGGCGATGATGCTCAGCGTGCGGTGCGGCTCCTGCACGGCGGCGTAGATGGAGGCGTTGCCGAAATGAGAGTTGCCGCAATGCAACGGATGCGACGGGCGCGCGGAGGGGGCGGAAATTTTGCGCCGTATCCATTATGATCCGCGTACAACGTTCGTGGACGCCCGGTGCCGCCTGTGTCGCGGCGCCGCGCGTATGCGGTATTTCGCAACTGCGGGTGCGTGCAAGGGGTACCACCTCGCCATGGTGTCGCTGGCGGCTTCGTCCAACAAGGGTTCGCGCGGGGCCGCCGATGCCGGCGGTTCGCGCGGCGTGGTGCACGGAAAGTACTTCAACTTCAACCCGCTGCCGCCGCCGCCCGACGTGCTGGGCAACCCGTTGGTCGTGCAGAACCTGCCCACGCACAAGCTGCCCAAGGAGACGTGGCGCAGCCGCATGCAGCGCGCCCTGTCGCGCTTCAAGATCGGCCGACAGTCGACGACGACGCGGCTGCGCTGGAAGCTGCAGGACGTCACCGCGTCGGTCCTCGCCTCGGTCTCCCCGGCGGTCACGCTGCATGCGGAGCGGCGCGCCCAGAACAAGCGTAACGGCGCGGTGGTGCCGGTGGTCATCATCCGCCACCCCTACCATCTGCGCCACGTGCTGGACATGTTGCCGCAGCTTCCCGACGCGGTGGCGCCGGAGCGGCGCTTCCTGGAGCTGATCCTCAGCCGCATCCTGCGCAAGTACGGCGAGCAGATGGGAGCGGTGAAGGGTGGCGGCTTCTCCTTCGAGCACGAGGCCAAAGAATATTTCTACGCCGGCTTCCGCCTGGAGCGGGAAGTCAAGAAGATCACCAATCCCGATGAGCGCTTTGCCGCCCTGCAAAACATCTACAACGCCTATTTCCACGGCAGGAATTACTATTATTACGCGCTGCTGCGGCGGGAGCGGCTGGCGCCGGACAACAAGCTCTTCATGCTGTTCTCGCGGGCGTGCTACTTCATGGCGCGGGTGGATTGGAGCGGGCAACTTCTGGACAAGCCCAACCCGCGCTCGCTGCCCAACCGCGACGAGATGATGTTCTATCTTCAGCGTGACAAGACGGTCATAGGCCGCTATCGCTCCGACCAGGATTTCCAGCGTCAGGTCAAAGGCGTGCTGGACGCGTTTCCCAGTTGAGGATGGTCGGTGTGAAGACGGTGGGCGTAGCGATCGGTGCGGGGCTGGCGGTCCTGGTTCTGTGGGGCGGTGCGGCGCGGGCGGGCATGGTCGACTGCGCCCAGCCGAAGGCGCCGGTGGAGACGCTGGTCTGCCGCGATGTGGCCTTGCTGGCCCTGGACGAGCGGATGGAGAAGGCGCTGGCCGCGCTGAACGAGGCGGTGGGCGACCTTGGCCGGACCGGGGTGGCTGCGGCGCAGCGCGACTGGATCAAGCATCGCGACGAAGCCTGCCCGGTGACCGCCGCCGACCTGACGAACCGCCGAAAGCAGCGCGAGCGCGCCGCGTGCGTCGCCGGCACCATGCGCGCGCGCGCCGCGAAGCTGGAAGCCGAGCTGGTGGCCCGCAACGCGCCGGTCGGCCCGGTGTCGCTGAGCATCGGGGACGCGGCACCGCTGCGCCTGCCGGCGGCCGTCCAGGCTTCGGCCGCGCCGCCGCGCCGCCCGGCGGCCATGGCTGCCCTGACCGGGCGGTGGTCGAAGGCGGAGCCGGCGACCGGCCGTCCGCTGGACGACTGCCGTGCCGCTTATCTGGAGTTCGCTGGGGGCGGCGCCTTTACCTTGCGCGACCCGCGCATTCCCGGCCTGCCGGTGGACGGCACGGTGGCCGGCGGCGACGCGATGGAGGGGGCGGCGCTGGTCGGCGAGTCCGGCGTGCACGGCCGCGTCCGCCTGGACTCCGCCGAGGCCGCCCACCTCGACGGCCTGACCCTGACACTGAACCAGCCCTTCGCCTTCGGCGCCACCTTCGTGCGGTGCCGGTAAGGCTTATCCCGGCTCGTGCCGGAAGCGGACGCGGCCGGTCAGCCGTTCGCCCGGCTCGAGAACCCGGATGCCGGCGTCGGGTTCGTGCGGGCGGTTGAGGGCGTCGGTCATGTGGGTCACCGGCTCGACGCACAGGAAATCGCCGCCCTGCGGCGCGTAGACGACGAGGTGGCCGAACGGCCCCTCGGCCTCCAGCGTCAGGCGCCCGCGGCCGTCCGGCCAGGCGATCACCGCGCGGCCGTCCCAGCCGGCGAAGCCGTTGTCGATGACGCAGTCGTCCATCACCCGGCCGGCGGGAAAGTCCCACGCCGGCGGCGGGCAGGTGCGCTCGGTCGGCAGCATGCCGGCGTCGGTCAGCCACACCGACCGCACGCCGGCCGTCAGCACCGTGCCCGGCGGCTTGGGGAAATACGGGTGCAGGCCGATGCCGGCGGGCATGGCGCCGTCGCCTTCGTTGACCAGTTCCAGGTCCACCGTCAGCCCGTGCTCGCCCAGCGTGAAGATCTGCGTGGCGCGGTAGCTCCACGGCCAGGGACCGGCGGCGTGGCGGTAGGTCAGGCGCAGGCTGCCGGCGGCACGGCCCTCCACGGTCCAGGGCGCCTCCCAGGCGTGGCCGTGGATGGCGTGCGGGCAGTTTGGGCGGTTGAGCGGCAGCGCCACCGCGCGCCCCTGGAACCGGAAGCGCCCCTCGGCGACGCGGTTGGAAAACGGCACCAGCGGAAAGCAGCCCAGATCGTTGGCGCCGCCGTCGGCCAGCGCCGCGTCGCCGGTCGGACGCAGCAGGTCGACGGGTCCGGCGGCGGTGTGGCGGGTCAGCCGCGCGATGGAGCCGCCGATGCGCGGGCTGACCACCGCTTCGAAACCGGCGTGGCGGAGGACGACCGGGGCGTGGCTGTCGGGCATGGCGCGGCGGCTCGGTCCGTGGGCGGGTCCAGGCGTTGTCGCACACGCTGCGGTGCAAGGGAAGGGATACGCCGTCCCCGTACCAAAGGCGAGGCGGGGGCTTTTCCGTGTTCCTTTCCTAAAATTGCGGCGACTAGTATACGAGCGCTTTACGGGTATCCCCGACAATACGGTGCGTGCCGGGTTTTCCGGCATCCGTCCGCGCAGCGCTGAACAGGCATGGATCCCAAGGCGATCAATCGACCGTCCACCCCGGCGCCGGCCACCGTCGGCACCATCGAGGATGTGGAGGTCTGCCAGACCCTGGCCGATTACCATGGCCTGCAGGGGCGCATCGTCATGGGGGCGGTGCTGCGCCAGTACCTGGATTCCGTGGTGCTGACGCCGACCGAGATCATCCACGTCCACAAGGTGCTGAAGCCGCTGCTGGAACAGGGGCAATTGGTGGAAAACGCGCTGGTCCGCGTCTCCACCATGCAGGCGCGGCAGCCGGGGCAGGACCCGCGCGCGCGCCGCATGGCGCTGCAGAACGCCATCACCGAGACGCAGACGCGTGCCCGCAACGCGCAGCTCGCCTTCGCCGACCTGCCGCGCAACCGGCCGCCCATCGAGGTCGTGCTCGCCATCGCCCCCGGCAAGAAGACGCCGACCGGCGACCCCGATTACGATGTGCGGGTGGCGCTGGGCATCGAACTGGCCGACCGGCGGAGCTGGACCGCCAAGCTCGACCGGCTGATCGAACTGCTGCAATGGGAGCGGGACGAGCGCCTGACGACTGCGGTCGACGGGGTCGTCGCCGACGTGCTGTGCTCGGTGGCGGCGGTGCACGACCTGTTCGGCGGGCCGATGCCGCCGGGGCAGGCGGTCCTGCGCCTGTGCGAGCTGGTGCTGGGGCGCACCACCACGGCGCCGGCCATGGGGCCGAACCGGGTGGGCGTGCTGAACGCCATGTTCCGCCAGGGCAAGCTGCCGCAGGCGCGCGCCGCCGTGCTCGACCGCATCCGGCGCACGCTGCGCGCCCCCCAGGCGCTGGGCCGCGGCACGCCGGACCAGGAGGCGGAGATCCTCAAGGCCGCCATGGGCCACCTGCTGACGCGCACCGGCGTGGTGGGCGAGGGGCCGATGGCGGAGGCGCTGACCATCCGCTATTCCCGCCGGCTCCAGCAGGGCGGGGCCAGCGCCTTCCGCCTGTCCATGCTGGGCATCGCCGAATCGCTGGGCGACCTGTTCAGCCGGCTGCATTACCTGACCGCGGTGTCCGGCGTCGCGGCGGCCGAGCGGCTCGGCGGCGAGATCGTCGATTGCGTCGACGCGGCGCTCGGCAACGAGATGCTCGTCGAGAACATGATCCTGCACACGCCGGACGTGGCCCTGATCCGCGAGTCCATCGCCGACGCGGCGGAGGCGATCGCCCGCTCCGGCCTGCCGGACGACGCGCGCCCCCGGCTGGCCATGCGGCTGTCCGGCGTGGTGGACGAGTTCGCCCAGCGCGGGCGTCTCGCGCAGCGGCTGCGCCAGGCCGAGCCGGTGCTGCGCCGGCGCATCATCCGGCTGGCGGAACTGGCGACCTCCGGGCTGGTTCGCGACGACGGGGCGCTGCCGCTGCTGCGCCAACACGTGCTGGAGGTGGTCAAGCAGCCGCAATTCCAGATGGACCTCGTGGCGCAGCAGAACTCCGAGGTGGCGCAGGCGGAAATCCGCCGCCTGTACGAACTGCTGGACAAGCTGCGCCAGGGGGCGCCCCCGCCGGTCGCGACGGCGCCGACCGCGCCCACGGCGTCGGCGTCCCCGCGGCTCGCACCGGCCCCGCCCCCTGTCGTGAGCAGCAGCGTATCGCCCTTCGGCGTGCCGACCCGCGCCGTTGCCGTAGCGACGGCGGCCGTTCCCGCCCCCCCCGTCCGCCCGGCCCGGGCGGTGGTCCTCGACGACACCCGCTGCCCGAACTGCTTCGAGGTGAAGGCGCCGCGCGAGTCCTGCGCGGCCTGCGGCTACCCGCAGCGCAGCGACAACCGGGCCGGGGTGCACCTGATGCCGGGCACGACGCTGCATGGCCGGTATCTGACCGGGCGCGTGCTGGGGCAGGGCGGCTTCGGCGCCACCTACCTCGGCTGGGACGATCGGTTGCGTGTGAAGGTGGCGGTGAAGGAGTTCTACCCCGCCAACCTGATCACCCGCGCGCCGGGCGGCAGCGGCATCGTCTCCTTCTCCGACGAGCACGCCAAGGGCTTCACCGCCGGGCTCGGCAAGTTCCTGGAGGAGGCGCGGCTGCTGGCGCGCCTGCGCGACATCAAGGAAATCGTCGGCGTCCAGGACTTCTTCGAAGAGAACGGCACCGCCTACCTGATCATGGAACTGCTGGAGGGCCGTACTTTCAAGCGCTACATCAGCGAAAGCGGCGGCCGAATCGAGCCGAAGCGCGCGCTGGCCATCCTGTCGCCGATGATGAAGGCGCTGCAGGCGGTGCACGACCAGGGGCTGATCCACCGCGACATCAGCCCCGACAACATCTTCATCACCGCCACAGGGGAGCGCAAGCTGCTGGACTTCGGCGCCGCGCGGCAGGCGGCCGGTGATTCGGGCATGACGGTGATCCTCAAGCCCGGCTACGCCCCGCCCGAGCAGTATTCGCACGAGGGGCGCCAAGGGCCGTGGACCGACGTCTACGCCATGTGCGCCACGCTCTACTGCGCCGTCGCCGGCAAGGCGCCGCCGGACGCCACCGCGCGGTTCATGAACGATGTGGTGCCGAAGCCCTCGGCTCTGGGCGTCGCGCTGCCGTCGGCCTTCGAGGAAGCACTGCTGGGAGGGCTCGCCATGCGCTACCAGGAACGGCCGCAGAGCATGCGCGATCTGCAGAAGGTGCTGACGGCGGCGCTGGGTTGAGCGCAGCGAAAACCCAACGTTGGTTCGCCTCTCACGACCACTCCCGCACCATCAGCATGCGCGTGTAGGCGTGGCGGAAGCCCAGGGCGCGGGCGGTGCGTTCCGCCGTGCCGCCGGGCGCCGTCGCGACGCAGGCGAGGTCGCACCCGGCGGCCGACGCGGCGGCCAGCGCCGCGCCGAGCAGGGCGCGGTTGACGCCGCGGTTGCGGAAGTCCTCCCGCGTGCTGGCGGAGAAGATCAGCGCCAGCCCGCTCCGCACGGCCAGCGCCACGGCACCGGCCGGCGTGCCGCCGACATGGGCGAGGAGACCGCGCACGCTCGGCCGCTCCAGGGTAAGGCGGGCGAGGCGCAGGGCCGGCAGGTCGTCCGGCACGGCATCGCGGCCGAAAAATCCCTGGGAAACGGTCAAGGCCCAGGTGCCGGCCTCCTCCATGTCGGATTCGGCCACGGTGACTTCGGGGATCTGCGGCGCCGGTTCGGCCGGGGCAACGGTGCGGACGTGGGTGTTGAGCACCCGGCCGACGGCGTATCCGCGTGGGCCCAACGCGTCGACCAGCGAGCGGTCGGCGAGCGGGCAGAGGTCGATGGCGGGCGACAGGCCACGATCACGGTAGAACGCCTCGACCGCCGCGATCTCCTGGTCCCGCACCGACTGCCCCATGCCGAGGCCGACGGCGCGGTTGACCGGCATGGCCGGCGCCAGGAACGCGGCGCAGCCGCCGGCCACGGTCATCGCCGCCGCCCCGCCGCCGGGGTCGAGGCGCTTCGACGTTTCCACCACCTCCAGGGCGGCGGCCGTCTCGGCGTCCTCGATCCGGCGGGCCAGCAGGGGATCGGCGAAGATCATGGCCGGCGGCGCTCCGGATGCCGGTTACTTGGCGTCCGCCGCGACCTGCATCTTGACGATCTTGTCGGGGTCAGTGACCTGCCCGTTGCGGGCCTGGCTGCCCTTCTTGATGTTGTCCACGAACTCCATGCCCTGCGTGACCTTGCCCCAGACGGTGTACTGGCCATCCAGGAACGGGGCCGGCGCGAAGCAGATGAAGAACTGGCTGTCGGCGCTGTTCGGGTCCATGGCGCGGGCCATAGACAGGGTGCCGCGCACGTGCGGCTCCTTGTTGAACTCGGCCTTCAGCTTCTTGCCGGAACCGCCGGTGCCGGTGCCCGTCGGGTCGCCGGTCTGCGCCATGAAGCCGTCGATGACGCGGTGGAACACGACGCCGTCGTAGAAGCCCTGGCGGGTCAGTTCCTTGATGCGGGCGACGTGGTTGGGGGCGAGGTCGGGGCGCAGCTCGATGACGACGCGGCCGTCCTTGAGGTCGAGGTACAGGGTGTTTTCAGGATCCAAGGCGAAGGCCTCCCCTACAAAGAAAAGGGCGCTTATGAGCGCCATCACGACGATGCGCGTGAACCGCAACATTCGAAACACTCCGATGTGCCGAGTCCGCTGCCGGACGATAGGGGAAACCGGTTCGGAAGCAAAGCCGGGCGAAGGGGCAGGGGTGTCGGATCAGCCCGCGGCGCGCACGGACGGCGCGGCGGGCGGCGCCTCGCCGAACCAGGCGGCGACGCGCCGCGCGGATTCGGCCGGCAGCTTCAGGCCCAGCCTGGTGCGGCGCCACAGCGCGTCCTCCGCCGCTGTCGCGAACTCGCGCTCGGCGAGGAAGCGCAGCTCGGCCGCGGTCAGGCCGTTGCCGAAGTCCTCGCCCAGGTCGGTCCAGCGCGCGGCACCCTCGACGATCTCCGCCGCGCGCGTGCCGTACAGCCGGCACCAGCGCCGTGCCACGGTGGGCGACAGCCAGGGGTGTGCCTGATGGAAGGTGGCCGTGAAGGCGGTGAGGCCGCCCTGCGGCAGGTCGCCGCCGGGCAGCGCGGCGCCATGCGTCCACGGGGCCTGCAAGGCATAGATATAGTGGCGCAACCGATCCAGCGCCGCCTCGGCGACGCGGCGGTGGTTGGTCAGCGTGCCGCCGTGGACGCTGATCAGCGGTGGCGCGTCGGCATCCGCTTCCACCTCGAACCGGCAATCGCCGGTCAGCGTGGGGTCGTCCGGGGCGCCGTCCGGCAGGGGGCGCAGGGCGGCGAAGGTGTGCACGACCTCGGTCGGGCGGACGGCGCGGGTGAAGTAGCGGTTCACCGCGTCGCGCAGGTAGATGACCTCCTCCGGCGTGATGCGCACATCGCCGGGGTCGCCGTCGAACGGCACGTCCGTCGTGCCCACCAGCGTGAAATCGCCCTCGTAGGGGATCGTGTAGACGGTGCGGCGGTCGGCCGTCTGCAGCACGAAGGCGTGGTCGCCGTCGTACAGCCGGGGGATCACAAGATGGCTGCCCTTGGCGAAGCGCGGGCGTTCGCGCGGCGCGCGGCCGAGCATCCCGCCCAGCACCCGCGCCGCCCAGGGGCCGGCGGCGTTGACCAGGATGCGCGCCCGCACCGAATGTTCGCCACCGCTGCGCCGGTCGAGCAACCGGACGGTCCACAGCCCCTCCTCCCGCTGGGCGGAGAGCGCCTGCGTGCGGGTGCGGATCTCCGCACCCCGCGCCGCCGCGTCCACGGCGTTGAGCACGACGAGGCGGGCGTCGTCCACCCAGGCGCCGGAATAGGCGAAGGCCTGCCGCACGGCGGGCGTCAGCCCGCGGCCGCGCGGGTCATGTTCCAGGTTGAAGCTCTCGGTGCCGGGCAGGGCGCCGGCGCGGTCCAGCCAGTCGTACAGGAACAGGCCGGCGCGGATCATCCAGGCCGGGCGCGTCATGCCGTCGTGCGGCGCCACGAAGCGCAGCGGCCGCACGATGTGCGGGGCCGTGCGCAGCAGCACGTCGCGTTCCGCCAGCGCCTCGCGCGCCAGGCGGATCTCGCCGCGTTCCAGGTGGCGCAGGCCGCCGTGCACCAGCTTGCTGCTGGCCGAGGAGGTGGCCGAGGCGAGGTCGTCCTGTTCGACCAGCAGGACCTTCAGCCCGCGGCCGGACGCGTCGCGGGCGATGCCCGCGCCGGTGATCCCGCCGCCGACGACCAGAAGGTCGTATGTCTCGCTCGTCATCCTCGCCTCCCAGATGCGGCGGGAAGATAATGGTGCGAAGAAACGTTCACAACGTCGGACGGAATGATGCCGGTGGGGTGCTAAGTGCGGCGACGCGGTGCGATCGGGCTGCTGGCGGCGGGGCTGATCGCCCTCGCCATGGTGTTGTGGTGGCCGGCGCTGCTGGCCGGGGCGCTGGCGCTGATGCTGCACCGGGCCGGCTTCCCGGATGCCGCGGTGACGGTGACGGCCGCCGGCTTGTCCGAAACAGAGATCAGCCTACGCCTGGATGCGGCCGGGGAAAACCGGATTGAGCGGTTGACCGTCGGGCATCCCGCGGGCCTGCTGCTGGACGGCCGGATCGCCCGCATCTCCGTGGAGGGCCTGCGGCTGCGGCTCCCGCTGCCGCTGCCGCTGCCGCTGCCGCTGCCGCTGGGCGGCGCCGATTCGGAGGGCGGGGGTGCCGGCACCGGCCTGCCGGCGCTGCCGGCCGACGTGATCGTCGTCGAGGACGCGGTGGTGACGCTGCCCGCCGGCGATCTCACCGTGCGCGGCATGGCCGAGACGGCGGGCGACGCCTTTACCGCCATCGTTGCCGCCGAGTCCGGTGACGTCGGCGCGGTGGCCACCCTGCTCGGCGTCGAGTCGCCGATCCGTGGCGCGGGCCGGCTGAGCGCCGTGCTGCGCGGCGGGCGTGACGGCGGCGTCTGGCGCCTGTCGCCCGATGGCTGCGCCACCTTGACGGTGGACGGGATGCGGGTGGCCGGCGAGCGCGTCGCGGCGCCCAAGGGGCTGTGCCTGCGCGCTCCGGACGATGGGCCGGCGCTGGTCGTTTCGGGCACCGGGACGGCGGTGCGGCTGATCGTCGAGGCCGACCGTATCGCCCTGCCGGATCGCAAGGTCACCGCCGATGGCGTCGTGGCGACCGCCGATCTGGACGCGCGGAGCCTGACCGCCGACGCCACCGTGAAGGCGCTGCGCAGCACGCAGGGCCCGCCCCCCTTCGCGCCGGTGGCCGTCACGCTGCGGGCCGAACGGGCGGGCGATGCGCCGCTCGCCTTCACCGCCACAGCCAAGGGGCCGGCCGGCGCCGTCGTCGAGGTGACCGGCGCGCACGACCTCGCCGCCGGGACCGGGCATGCCGAGGTGCGGCTGAAACCGCTGACCTTCCGCCCCGACGGCCCCGGTCCGGCGCAGATCTTTCCGCGCCACGGCGCGCGGGTCAGCGCCGCCGCCGGCCGCGTTGCCGGCAAGGGGCGCCTGGACTGGGATCGCGGCCTGCGCTCCTCCGGCGAGCTGCTGCTGGAGAACCTGTCGGCCACCGTCAGCCAGATCGCGGTGACGGGCCTGAGCGGCGTGGTGCGGCTGAGCAGCCTCGTGCCGCCGGTGGTGCCGGCCGGGCAGGTGCTGGCGGTGAAGCTGCTCGACGTCGGGCTGCCGCTGACCGACGGCGTGGTGCACGTCGGGCTGAAACGTTCGGGCCGTCTCGACGTCGACCGGGCGGAATGGCGCTGGGCAGGCGGGCGGGTGCGCGCCAAACCGTTCGAGATGCCGCTGGACGCGCCCAAGGGCACGGTTGAGCTGGAGGCCGAGGGGCTGGACCTGGGTGCCGTGCTGTCCATCGCCGCGGTCGACGGCCTGCACGGCGGGGGCACCTTGAACGGCACGCTGCCGCTGCGCATCGCAGCCGATTCGGTGCGCGTGGAGGACGGCGTGCTGGAGGCCGCCGGGCCGGGCACGCTGCGCTACGACCCGCGGATGCCGCCGACCTTCCTGGAAGGCGATCCGGGCAGCCCGACCGGCATGCTGCGCGGCGCGCTGACCGACTTCCGCTACGACACGCTGAAACTGACCGTGAACGGCACGGCCGGCGGCGACATGTCCGTCCGCCTCGCGATCCACGGCGCCAACCCGACGTTCTACGATGGCTATCCGGTGGCCCTTAATCTAAACGTGAGTGGCGCGCTCGACCGGATCCTGCGCCAGAGTCTGGACGCCTACCGCATCCCCGACGCGGTCCGCAACCGCATGATGGAGTTCGACAAGACCACACCATGACGACGACCCGTCTCTGCCGCGCGCTGGCGGCCGGATCCCTGCTGGCGGCGGTTGCCGCCTGCGCGCCCACCGTGAAGATCGAGGCGCCGGACAAGCCCATCGAGATCAACCTGAACATCCGAATCGAGCAGGAGGTCCGCGTGAAGCTCGACCGCGACCTGGACAAAGCCTTCCAGGAGGATCCGGCGCTGTTCGGCACGGCGCCGACGAAGGGGAAGGCGCAATGAAGCGGCTCCTTGGATCGCTGGCGGTCGTGCTGATGCTGGGCGCGGCGGCGCCGGCCCAGGCGCAGGATTCGCTGGCCGCCGCCAAGGCGGCCGGGCAGGTGGGCGAGCGGCCGGACGGGCTGGCCGGCGCCGTGCCCGGCGCACCGGTGGACGTCCAGGCACTGGTGCAGCAGGTGAACGCCCAGCGCCTGGCGCGCTACCGCGAGATCGCCCGGGGCAACGGCGTGCCGGTGGACGCCGTGCAGGCCCGCGCCGGCGAACGGCTGATCAGCCAGACCCCGGCCGGCCAGTACGTGATGACCGGCGCCGGCCGCTGGGTGAAGAAGTAGGCGCGGCATGAGCGACGCCGCCGGCCTCCTTGCCGCCGCCGACGCGGACCGCTTGGCCGGTCGGCTCGCCGCCGCCGTGACCGGCTACCGGCGCGTGCTGGCGCGGGGGCCGGGGCAAGGAGCGGCCCAGGGAACGACCCAGGAAACGGCGCTGACTGGCCTGTTCGCCGCCCTCGACGCGCTGGACACGCCCGGCACACCGGAAGAGGCGGTGGCCCGCTCCAACCGCGCCGAGGCGCTCCGCCGGCAGGGCCGGCTCGATGTGGCCGAGGCGGAGCACCGCAAGGCGCTGGCGTGGCTGCCGGACTTCGGCGGGATCCGCTTCAACTTCGCCGTCCTGCTGCACGCCCGCGGTCGCACGGCGGAGGCGGCCGAGCAGTACCGCGCCGCCGTCCGCCTGATGCCGGCCTTCGCCCCGGCGCACAGCAACCTGGGCGCCGTCCTCAAGGAGCTTGGCGGGCACGCCGAGGCGGTGGCTGCCCTGCGCGAGGCGGTGCGGCTGGCGCCCGACCTGCTGGCGGCGTGGCTGAACCTGGGTGCCGTTCTGAAGGAACTCGGCGATCCGGCCGGCGCCGCGAGGGGGTTCCGCGCCGCACTGGCGCTGAACCCCGCATCGGCCGAGGCGCACGCCAATCTGGCGCAGATCTGCCGGGAGGCCGGCGACCCGCCCGGCGCCGTCGCGGCGTTCGAGCGTGCGCTGGCGATCGGCTTGCCCGACGAAGGCGGGGTGCTCGCCCAACTCGTCCAGCAGCGCCGCCACCTCTGCCGCTGGGACGGGCTTGCGGAACTGTCGGCGCGGCTGGTGCGCGTCGTCGTGGGCGGCGCCACGCAGCAGGCGCACCCCTGGATCTTCCTGGGCGAAGGCGCCGGCCCGGCGGCGGAACTGGCCTGCGCCCGGCGCTACACGGCGTGGCGCACGCGCGGCGTCACGCCGCTGCCGCCGGTTCCCACGGGGCAGGCCAAGCCGCGGCTGCGCATCGGCTATCTGTCGGCCGACTACCACGAGCACGCCACCGCTGCCCTGATCGCCGAACTGATCGAGCGGCACGACCGCGCGCGGGTGGAGGTGATCGGCTATTCCTACGGCCCGGACGACGGCGGGGCGCTGCGGGCGCGCCTGACGCGCGGCTTCGACCGCTTCGTCGATCTGGGCCTGGAGTCGCACGCGGATGCCGCGCGGCGCATCCGCGCCGACGGCGTGGACATCCTGGTCGACCTCAAGGGCCACACGCAGAGCGCCCGGCCGGAGATCGCGGCCTTCCGCCCGGCGCCGGTGCAGGCGCACTGGCTGGGCTATCCCGGCAGCATGGGCGCCGGTTTCATCGACTACGTCATCGCTGACGCGGTGACGGCACCCGACGCGCTTCAGCCGCACTTTGCCGAGCGCATCGTTCGCCTGCCCGGCTGCTACCAGCCCAACGACCGCAGCCGCGCCATCGCCGCGCCGCCGTCGCGCGCCGCCTGCGGCCTGCCGGAGCGCGGGTTCGTGTTCTGCTGCTTCAACAGCGCCTACAAGATCGGCCCGGCCGTGTTCGACGTTTGGATGCGCCTGCTCGGCGCCGTGCCCGGCAGCGTTCTGTGGCTGTTGGAAAGCCACCCGGAGGCGGCCGGCTGCCTGCGGCGGGAGGCTGCCGCGCGGGGTGTCGATCCGGCGCGGCTGGTGTTCTCGCCGCGCCTGCCGCCAGCCCGGTATCTGGCGCGCTATCGGCTCGCCGACCTGTTCCTCGACACGCTGCCGGTAGGGGCGCACACGACGGCCAGCGACGCGCTGTGGGCCGGGTTGCCGGTGCTGACGGTCGTGGGCCACGCCTTCGCCGGGCGCGTCGGGGCCAGCCTGTTGCGCGCCGTCGGGCTGCCGGAGCTGGCCATGGAGTCGCTCGAGGCGTACGCGGCGGCGGCGTTGCGGCTGGCGAACGACCCGGCGGCCCTGGGCGCGCTGAAGACGCGGCTTGCGGCGGGACGGGACGGCGCGGTGCTGTGGGACACCGACCGTCTGGCCCGCGACCTGGAACGCGCCTACGCCGCCATGTGGGCCATCCACGCGGCCGGCGAGCGGCCGCAGCCGATCGACGTTCCGGAGGCGTGATTTACGGGAACGGGCAGCGGTCCGCCGTCACTTCGATGAAGGAGCGTGGGCCGGCGGTGAAGTTGAAGCGGTACTCGTTGCGCTCCACCACCACCGACTGGTGCAGCGGCAGCACGCCGCTCACGACCGTCTCCTTGCCGCCCAGGGCGGTGATGCGGATCTTCACCGGCTGGCCGGGGTCGAACCAGCTCTCCGGCTGACCCTGGGCGTTGCGCGAGGACTGGCCCTCGCCGGTCACGGTGATGGCGTTGTTGGCGAAGCCCAGCGACTTGTTGCCGGTCTTCAGGAGCGGAGTCGCCAGAACCAGACGCTTGCTCTCCGGCTGCTGGCAATCGCGCGGGTTCTCCGTCGCGCGGATCACGAAGGCGAGGCGGGTGGGGTCGACGCCCGCCTTCAGCCGTTCGGCCACGATCTGCGTCAGCTTGGCCAGTTCGCCCGTCGGCACCTCGGCGCGCAGGCGCGCCTCGAACTCGGCCGTGCGCGCTTCGGCCACGCGGGCGGCGTGCTGCATCTGGGTGGCGACGAGCTGAAGCTGTTCCTTCTGGGCGGACAGCGACGACACCTCCTCGCGGAGGATGGCGTCGCGGCTCTTGACCTGCTCCATGCCCATGCGGTGGGCGAACAGCGCCACGGCCAGCAACACGCCCAGCGCGAACGTCACCTTGGCGAAGCCGGTGAGGGCGCGGCGGCGGTAACGCCGTTCGTAATCGTATCGTCCCAGGGACATCTGCGTCGTGTTCCGGTCGGGCGGGGCCAAGCTCGGGCGGGCCCTATGGCTACCGACATCACCGCCGGGTTTCAACCCCCTAGGGCTGTGCTACACATGCCGCCCGTGACAAGGCTGGGATGAGCGCGCATGCCGATGAAGGCCCTTCTGCTGGACCGTGACGGGGTGGTGAACGTCGACCATGGGTATGTGTGCAGTGTCGAGCGGTTCGCGTTCGTCGACGGCATCTTCGGCCTGGCGCGCCGGGCCGTCGATCTCGGCTATCGCGTCGCCGTGATCACCAACCAGTCGGGCATCGCCCGCGGCTATTACACGGAAACGGAGTTCCACACCCTATCCCATTGGATGGGAAAGGAATTCGAGCGGCGCGGGGTGAGCCTCGCCGGGGTCTTCCACTGCCCCTGGCACAGCGCCGGAACGGTGCCGCGCTACGCCCGCGAGAGCTATTGGCGCAAGCCCAACCCCGGCATGATCCTGGAGGCGCAACGGGCGCTGAGCCTCGACCTCGCGCGCTCGGTCTTTGTCGGCGACCAGCCCACCGACATGGCCGCCGCCCACGCCGCCGGCGTGGGGCTGCGCGTCTTCTTCGGCGATGCGGCCGAGTCAGGACCGGACGCCGACCACGTCGTCGCCCGGCTGGCCGAGGTCGAGGCGCTGCTGGCCTGAGCGCCGGCCCTTACTGGCTGCTCGATGGTCCCAGGAAGCCGGCGCTGATGCCCGGCGTGCGGAACTCGCCCAGGTTCTTGAAGACGAGGCGGAAGTAGATGGTGTTGCCGTCCACCTCGCCGCCGTAGGTGCTGGTGTAGTCGCGGCGTGCCACTGTCTGGAAGGTGAAACACTCGTCCTGGTAGGTCAGCACGCCCATGCTGGCGCGCGCCCCCGCCTCTGGCCGGATGGCCTGGATGTGAGCCAGGGTGGCGCTCCACTGCTGGCTCAACTGCGAACTGACCGAGAAGGAAACCTGCTCCAACTCATTGCGCAGCACGGCGTTGCGGTCGGTCGTCTGGTCCACGTAGGTGTAGGCGGTGCCGACGCGCAGCAGCGGCACGCCGGCGGAGGCCGACACCGAATGCCGGCGTGGCTTCAGCGACTCGCGGTCGAGGCGGAAGCCGTAATTCAAGTCCAGCCACGGCGCCGGCATGAGGTCGAGGCGGCCGACGTAGTCGGAGAAGCGGTCCTCCAGGCCCGAGCCGCCGGGATAGTCGCCGCGTCCCGCCAGCCGGTAGCTCTGGCCGAACAGCAAAGACGCCGACCCGCTGTTGTAGCCGTAATAGCCCGTGCGGAAGCCATAGGCGATGCGCGTGCCGCCCTCCAGCCGGTCGATGCCCGGCCAGCGGTTGGGCAGGAACAGGTTGGTCTCGTCGAACTCGATATCCAGGCTGTCCTCGACCGGGATGGCGCCATCCCGGCGCACGTTCGTCGCGGTGGTCAGCGCGACGATCGGCTCGATCAACTGCGAGGCGTTCTCGCCGTTCCGCACGAACGGGTAGCGCACCATGATCTGCGCCTGCGGGAAGAGGCGGAAGCGCGTGGCGTTGTCCGGCGTGCCCGGCGTGAAGAACGAGCGGCTGTTGTTGGTGGCGTGATAGCCGGCGGCCAGCACGCTGGCGCTCACCGTGGTGACGAAGCCGGCGTTGGAGATGATCTCGCGCTGCCAGCCCGGCTGGACGGCAAAGCGCTGCATCGTGCGGCCGTCGCGCTGGCGCCGGGTGATGCCCAGCACGCTGGTGTCCAGCGACCAGCGCCCGCCCAGCAGGCTGCCCGGCTCGCCCAGTGCGTTCCACTGCGCCAGCGGCAACACCAGCGGCTCCGGCACCGCGTTGCCGTAGCGCAGGTCCTGGAAGGCGTAGGAATTCAAGGCGGCATAGCTGCGGCCGCGGAAGCCCTCCACGAAGGCGCGGCTGGTCAGCACGTCCTCGCGGAAGTCGTAGTAGCGGCGCAGGTACAGCGGGTCGCTGGCGCGCTTCACGTCGAAGCCCCAGCGCCACGTCTCGTCGATCTCGAACAGGCCCTTGCCGAAGAAATGGCCGCGCCAGCGGGTGTCCTTCGGAGCCCCGGCGCCGATGCCGTTCGGGATCTCGCCGCGCGTGATGCTGCCGTTCAGCTGCAGGGTGCCGCGCTCGAACCGCTTGCGGTATTCGCCGCCCAGCAGCAGGCCCTGCTTGCTGTAGCCGCCGACCTCGACCGTGGCGTCCTGGTCCGGCGCGATGTCGATGTAATAGGGGACGCGCAGGAACAGCCCGAGGTCGGAATTGCTGCCCAGGTGTGGCGCCAAGATGCCCGATTTGCGCTCCACCGTGGGATCGGGGTGCGAGAGGTAGGGCGTGTAGGCCACCGGCACGCCGAACATCTCCAGCACGGCGTCCTTGTAGCGGACCTCCTTGGCCTCGGCGTCGTGCACCACGCGCACGGCGCGCACCTGCCACAGCGGCGGCCGCGTCGGGTCCTCCTTGCACAGTTCGCAGGGGCTGTAGACGCCGCGGTTGATGCGGGTGATGCGGCCTTCCCGGCGCTCGCCTTCGGTGCCCGCCATGCGGGCATTGTCAGTCATCAGGACGCGGATGTTGTCGATGAACGCGTCCCGCATGTCGTCGGTCAGCTCGGCGTAGTCGGCGAACACGATGTCGCCGCTCGGCTCCACCAGACGGATGTGGCCGCTGGCCGTCACCACCTTGGTACGCTGGTTGTAGCTGATGGTGTCGGCGCGGACGGTGCGCGCACCCTGCGACAGCTCGACGTTGCCGCGGGCGGTGACGATGCCCTGCGTCTCGTCGAAGGTCACCTGATCGGCGCTGAGCAGCACCGGCTGGTCGGTGCGCGTCGGCGCCTGCGCCTCGGCGGGGACGTTGGCGGCGACCGAACAGGCGATCACCAGCCCTATGAGGCCGGCGCGCAAGGCGGCCTTGCGCGGGTGTTGCGTTCGGTGTGCCGGACGGCTGCCCCGGCGGCGCCGGGCATGTCGGGGGGTGTGCTGCGCCATAGCCCGAACGTTTGAGGTAACCACCGGGTCAAGTCAACGGTTTCGCGGATTTTCCGCCGCACCGCGACTTTCCAGCCACGACCATCGGGGGTCCCGGCCGAGTCCGGCCGAGTCCGGTCGATCAGGCGAAGGCTTTGAAGGCGATCAGGGTGAAGGTGTCGCGCACGCCGGGCAGCGTCTGCAGCTTTTCCGTCACGAATCGGCCGATGTCCATGTCCTGGGCCAGGTAGCACTTCATCAGCAGATCGTACTGGCCGGAGATCGAGTGGACCTCCGACACCTGTTCGACATCGAGGACGGCTTGGTCGGCGACGTCATACGCCTTGCCAAGCTCGCACTTGACCATGACGAAGATCGTCTGCACCGCTCAGCCCTCCTCGTCCTGCATGCTCTGGTCCGACACCGGCGCCGTCTTCGGCCGCGCGGCGCGCAGCAGGAAGGCAGGCAGGTGGTCGCCGAAGCCGATGATCGGCGTGTCGTCGTCATCGTCATCCCGGCGGCGCCGACGATCACGATCACGATCACGCTCGCGGCGCGGCGGCATCTCGCTGCGCGACAGCTCGTTGCGGGGCGTCTCATTGCGGATCGACGGGGCGGCTTCCACCGACTCGACCACCTCGGGGCGCTGCTCGCGGTCGGGCCGTTCCCGCTCGCGGCCGCGGCCGCGGCCGCGCGGTTCCCGGCTCTCGCGGGGTTCGGGACGCGACTCGCGCGCCTCCTCCTTGCCCTTGCCGCGCTTGGCGCCACCGCGCCGGCGGCCCCGGCTGTCGTCCTCTTCGAAGCCGGCCGGATTCTCCAGCCCGTCGATGGTGATCAGCGGAATGTCCTTCTTGATCAGCCGGTTGATGGCCATCACCGCCTTGCCCTCGTAAGGGGTCGCGATGGTGAAGGCGCGTCCGGAGCGGCCGGCACGGCCGGTGCGGCCGATGCGGTGGACGTAGTCGTCGGCGTGGATCGGCACGTCGAAGTTGAAGACGTGACTCAAGCCCTGAACGTCCAGGCCGCGGGCGGCGACGTCCGAGCAGACCAGCAGCGTGATGTCGCCGCGCTTGAAGGCGTCCAGCGTCTCCATGCGCTTGGGCTGCGCCATGTCGCCGTGCAGCGCGCCGGCGTTGAAGCCGTGCCGCTCCAGCGACTTCTGAAGGATGGCGACGTCCCGCTTGCGGTTGCAGAAGATGAAGGCGTTCTTGACGTCCTCGGTGCGCAGCAGGTGGCGCAGCGCCTTGCGCTTGTCCTCCTCGTGCACGATGGCCAGCGCCTGGGTCACCGTCTCGGCCGGCGAAGCCGGCGGGGCGACGCTGATTTCCTTGGGGTTCATCAGGAACGCGTCGGCCAGACGGCGGATCTCCGGCGGCATGGTGGCCGAGAAGAACAGGGTCTGGCGCATCTTCGGCAGGCGCCCGACGATCCGCTCGATGTCGGGGATGAACCCCATGTCGAGCATGCGGTCGGCCTCGTCGATCACCAGGACCTTGATGTCGTTCAGCATGATGTTGCCGCGCTCGATCAGGTCGAGCAGGCGGCCGGGCGTGGCGATCAGCACATCGACTCCGCGGTCGAGCTTCTTCACCTGCTCGGTGAACTGCTCGCCGCCGATGAGCAGCGCCATGTTCATCTTGTGGTACTTGCCGTACAGCTCGAAGCTGTCGGCGACCTGGGCGGCCAGTTCGCGCGTCGGCTCGAGGATCAGCGACCGCGGCATGCGCGCCCGCGCCCGGCCGTTGGCCAGGATGTCGATCATCGGCAGCGTGAACCCGGCGGTCTTGCCGGTGCCCGTCTGCGCGCAGCCGAGCACGTCCCGGCCTTGCAGGACCCAAGGAATGGCCTGCTCCTGGATCGGCGTCGGCTGGGTGTAACCTTTGTCCTCGATGGCCCGCAGGACGTCAGGTCCGAGCCCAAGTTCCGAAAAAAGCATCCAACCGGTTTCTATCTGGAGAGTGAGAGAACACGAACCTCTCGGCCCATGTTTAGATGGGTGTGCAGAATATGAAGTCAAATCATGCTGTCAATACGTCAGTTACCGGGTCGCGAAAAAGCCTGCGCGCCGGACGGACGGGTTGGCGGGGCGGAGTGCTTGCGCTAGCGTTGCCGACACGGGCCGCGGGGCGCGGAAGCCGGCCGCGCAGGGGAGGAACAAGGTGGACGCTGAGCGCTTCGTCGTGCGGGCGATGAGTCGCGCCGAACTCGACCTCGCCATCGAGTGGGCGGCGCGGGAAGGCTGGAATCCCGGGCTGGACGACACCACCGCCTTCCACGCCGTCGATCCCGCCGGCTTCCTGGCGGGCGTGCTGGACGGCCGGCCGGTGGCCTCCATCTCGGCGGTGCGCTATCCGGGCGGCTTCGGCTTCATCGGCCTCTACATCGTCACGCCGGACATGCGCGGGAAGGGCTACGGAATGCGCACGTGGCAGGCCGCGCTGCGCCATCTGGCGGGGCACGTCACGGGACTCGACGGCGTGGTGGCCCAGCAGGAGAACTATCGCCGCTCCGGCTTCGCGCTGGCCTACCGCAACATCCGCTATGCCGGCACGCCGCCGGCCGGGCCGGCGCCTGCGGGACTCGTCGATGCGCGCACCGTTCCGATGGGCGCGCTTCTGGATCTCGACTCCGCGCTCTTCCCGGCGCCGCGGCCGGGATTCCTCGCCACCTGGATCGGCGCGCCGCGCAACGTCGCCCTGGCGGCGATCGAGGACGGTCGGGTGACGGGACTCGGCGTCGCGCGTCCGTGCCGCGAGGGCTTCAAGGTCGGCCCTCTCTACGCCGACGGACCGGCGACGGCGGAACGGCTGTTCCTGGGACTCGGCGCGTCCGTCGGCGGCGGCGGCCCCCTGTTCCTCGACGTGCCGGAAGTCAACGCCGAGGCCGTCCGCCTGGCCGAGCGCTTCGGCTTCACGCCCATGTTCGAGACGGCGCGCATGTACAACGGCCCGCCGCCGCGCCTGCCGTTGGAACGCCTGTACGGCGTGACCACCTTCGAACTCGGCTGATACCCTTGAGAGACCGGTTGAACAAGGAAGAGCAAGTCATGCTGTTGTCGTCCGAACGCTCCGTCCTTGTCGTCGTCGACGTGCAGGAGCGGCTGATGCCGGCCGTGCATGAATGGGAGCGCGTCGTGAACAACGCGGGCGTCCTGCTGCGGACGGCGACCCAGATGGGCGTGCCGGTGGTGGCGAGCGAGCAGTACTCCAAGGGCCTCGGCCCCACCGTCACCGCAGTCCGCGACCTGTTGCCGCCCGGATCGATTGTTGAAAAGATCCATTTTTCAGCGGCTTACGAGCCGGCTTTCATGGATCGACTGGACAGCCACGGGCGCGACCAGATCGTGCTGTGCGGGTCGGAGGCGCACGTTTGCGTGATGCAGACGGCGCTGGGCCTGCGCGCGCTGGGGCGCACGGTGTTCATCGTCGCCGACGCCACCTCGTCGCGCAACCCGGCAAACGCCGAGGCCGGCATCGCGCGCATGCGGGTGAACGGCGTCGAGGTCGTCACCACCGAGATGGTCGTCTTCGAATGGCTGCACCGGGCCGACGTGCCGGTGTTCAAATCCGTGTTGGCCCACATCAAGTGAGGTTTCGGCGATGAACCGTATCCCCCTGATTCTGCTGCCGGGAATGCCTCTGGATGCCGCCCTGTGGGAGCACCAGACGCAGCACCTCGCCGACGTGGCGGAGGTGAGCGTGTGCATGATCACCCAGGCCAATGCGATGGCCGATCTGGCGCGCCTTGTGCTGGCGCAGGCACCGGCGCGATTCGCGCTCGCCGGGCTGTCCATGGGCGGCTATGTGTCGCTGGAGATCATGCGCCAGGCGCCGGAGCGGGTGCTGAAGCTGGCGCTGCTGGACACCAACGCCCGCCCGGACACGCCGGAGCAGACGGCGAACCGCCGCGTCGCCATAGACCTGGCGCAGCAGGGCAAGATGCGGCACGTGATGGCCGGCATGGTGCCGAAGCTGATCCATTCCGACCGGCTGAACGAGCGCGATCTCGTCGACTCGATCTACGCACAGGCCGACCGCATCGGGCCGGAGGCCTACGCGCGCCAGCAGACCGCCATCATGAACCGCGCGGACAGCCGCCCCGACCTTCCGGCGATCCGCTGCCCGACGGCGGTGATCTGCGGCCGGCAGGACGCGCTGACCCCGCCGGAGGTCCACGTCGAGATGGCGGACGCCATTCCGGGGGCGCGGTTCATTCCCATCGAGGACTGCGGGCACCTTGCCCCCATGGAACGGCCGCAGGCGGTCACGGCGCTGCTGCGCGAATGGGTGCTGTACGCCTGACGCCTCCCGCGCGTCAGCAGTCGATGCATTCGACGCGCCGCGTGGGGAACAGGGAGAAGGTCAGGCCGGCGATCAGGTCGCGCAGGCCCGGATCGTCGAGGCCGCGCGGCTCGTCCAGCCAGCCGGTGGCGGAGGTGAGCGCCCCGCCGGCGCGGCAGAAGGCGCTCTGCACGACCAGCGTCCCGCCCGGCGGCTTGGTCGGGATGGCGCCGCCGCGGCATAGGGCGGAGTTCAATATGGTCTCCGCCGGGTTGAAGGCCATCACGACGGCATAATCCCGCCGCGCCGTTTCGTTCGGCGTGGTGGTGAAGTTGGTGCGCACACCCATGATCTTGTTCTGCATCGCATCGGTCACGGTGCGCGCGAACGCCTGCGGGCTGCCGCCCACCGGGTTGCCGTGGATCACCACGCGCAGGTCGCGGTCGGATGCTGCGTAGGCGACCTCGGCCGCCGTGTAGGCGGGGGAGATCTCGTCGGCCACCACGCGGTCCCGCCCGCAGGCGGCGAGCATCGGCAGAAGGGCGAGGACCGCGAGGCGAAGGAAGAACGACATAGGCGCACCCACCGGCGACGTTGTAAGTACCGGTGAGAATGGGACGGGCAGGCGGGCCCGGCAAGAAGGGCCGCCCGGCAAGTTTGGCGGAAGGGGTGACATGTCGGCGATGGCGTTCCTGAGAGAGGCGACCGAGTTGCACCGGAGCGGCAAGCTCTCCCGCGCCCGCACGCTGTACGAACGCTATCTGAAGGCGGCGCCCAAGGACTTCGACGCGCGCTACATGCTGGCGATGCTGGAATGCCAGGACGGCCGCTGCGGCGTGGCGCTCGGGCCGCTGCGCCGGCTGCTGGGCGAACGGCCGGACCGGCACGACGTGCGCTACACGCTGGGCCGTGCGCTGAACGAACTCGGCCGGCACGAGGAGGCGGTCGCCGCCTTCGCCCCGGTGCTGGAGGCCACGCCGGAGAACGTCGAGGCCTTCCTCGAATCGGCCCGCGCCCTGGTGGCGCTGGAGGATGCGGAGGCGGCGCGGCGGGTCTGCGCGCGCGGCCTGTCCGTTCACCCCACCAGTGGCGCGTTGCACTACGCGCTGGGTGTGGCGCTGGGCGCGCTGGACCGGGCGGAAGCGGCGGTGCGGCATCTGGGCTGGGCGGCCCGTCTCGACGCCCGCAACCCGGAGATCCTGTACGCGCTGGGCAAGGCGCTGCGCCGGCTGAACCGGATCGAGGAGGCCGACCGCGCGCTCGACGCCGCCCTGGCGTTGGCGCCGGGCATGCTGCGCGCGCGGCTTCTGAAGCTGCGGCTGGTGCCGGTGATCTACGACGACGAGGCGGAGATCGGCCGCTGGCGCGCCCGCTTCACCGCGAACCTGGAGGCGCTGGCCACGGAGGTGCCGCCGTCCGCCGGCGCCTTCGACGCGGTCGCCGAGACGACCAACTTCTACCTGAACTACCAGGGCCTGGACGACCGGGAGCCGGCGACCCGCTGGGGCGACTACGTGCACGCGGTCACCACGGCGCGCTTCCCCGACATGGCGCCGCCGCCGCGCAGCAAGCGCAAGCCGGGCGGGCGGGTGCGCGTCGGCTTCCGCTCGTCCTTCCTGGTCGATCACACCGTGCTCCACCTGTTCCGCGCCTGGATGACCGGGCTGGATCGCGACCGGTTCGAGGTCTTCGTCTACGCCCCGGCCGTGGGCGACGCGGAGACCGAACGGCTGGCGCGCGACGTGGAGCACCTGCGCCGCTTCGGCCCGGACTTCGAGAAGAACGCCCGCACCGTGCGCTCCGACGGGCTGGACGTGCTGGTGCACCTGGACATCGGCATGGAGCCGTTGGGCGCCTGCTACGGCGCCTTGCGGCTCGCCCCGGTGCAGGCGGTGACCTGGGGCCATCCGGTGACGACCGGCCTGCCGACCATGGACCTGTTCCTGTCGTCCGACGCGATGGAGCCTGCCGGCGGCGCGGCGCACTACCGCGAGCGTCTCGTGCGCCTGCCGGGGCTGGGGCTTTCGTTCGAGCCGCCCGTGCTGCCCGATCGGCCGGCCGATCGCGCGGCGCTGGGCGTCGGGGCCGACGACACGCTGTTCTTCTGCGCGCAGTCGCTGTTCAAGCTGCTGCCCCAGCACGACCACGTGTGGGCGGAGATCGCCGCGCGGGTGCCGGGCGCGCGCTTCCTGTTCCTGCGCACGTCGGGGGGCGAGGTGGTGGACGGCTTCATGCGGCGTCTGGAGCGGGCGTTCGGCGCCGTGGGGCTGCGCGCGGCGGACCATGTGGTGTGGTCGCCGCCGGTGGACCGCGCCGGCTATCTGGCGCTCAACATGGCCTGCGACGTGTTCCTCGACAGCATCGGCTGGTCGGGCGGGCGGACGACGCTGGAGGCGGTGGCCAGCGGCCTGCTGCCGGTCTCCATGCCCGGCCCCTTCATGCGCGGCCGCCACACCGCCGGCATCCTGAACCAGCTCGGCTTGCCCGAGACGATCGCGGCGGACAAGGCGGCCTATGCGGACATCGCCGTGCGCGCCGCCACCGACCGGCCGTGGCGGGAGGAATTGCGCGCGCGGCTCGCCGCGAATCGCGCCGCCGTGTTCGCCGATCGTGGCTGGCTGCCGGCGCTGGAGGCGGTGCTCGCCAGCGCGGCGCGCTAATCGGCGCGACGCAACGCGGTGATGTCCGGGTTCGGGCCGGTGAGGGCGGCGAGGTTGCGCTGGATCTTGTCGGCCGGCCAGTCCCACCACGCGATGGCCAGCAGCTCTTCGACCGTCGCGTCGTCGAAGCGGCGGCGCACTTCCACCGCCGGGTTGCCGGCGACGACGGCGTAAGGGCGCACGTCCCTCGTCACCACGGCGCGGGACGCCACGATGGCGCCGTGGCCGATGGTGACGCCGGGCATCACGGCGGCCTCCCAGCCGATCCACACGTCGTTGCCCACCACCGTGTCGCCGCGCATCCTGAACTCCGGCATCGGCGCCTGCCATTCCGGGAAGATCAGGAACGGGTAGGTGGTGACGCCCGACAGCGCGTGGTTGGCGCCGTTCATGAGGAAGCGGACGCCGGCGGCGATGGCGCAGAAGCGGCCGATCACCAGCCGGTCGCCGATGAAGTCGTAGTGGTAGAGGACGTTGCGGTCCTGGAAGTGCTCCGGCCCGTCCGGGTCGTCACAGTAGGTGTAATCACCGACGACGATGGTGGGGCGGGTGATGAAGGCCTTCAGGAAACCCACGCGCGGGTGGCCAGGCATGGGGTGCGGATTGCCGGGATCGGGGCCGGGCAGGGGCATGTCTGTGACCTCCGGTGGCGGTACGCCGGAAACGGGCGCAGTGGTGCCCGCCGGGATGGAATAACGGTCAGGGCCGCAACGTTCATCGTCGGTATGGAGCCCAAGCCCTAGCACACGGGGAAAACGATGAACACGCTCAACACGGTCGCCAGGACGGACACCAAAGGGTCGTTCACGGCACTGCTGCGCGGGGCCGCGGTGGCCGTGGCGGCGGTCGTGCTGTTCGCGGCGCAGCCTGCGGCGGCGGACCACAGGCATCACCGCCATCACGATCATGGCGGTGGCTATGGCGACTACGGCCGGCATTACGGCGGCCACCATCGCGACCGCGGCCATGGCGGCTGGGGCGGTCACGCCTGGGGGCCGCCGGCGGTGGTCGTCGTGCCGCCGCGCCCGCGGGTGGTGTACGTGCCGCCGCCCCCGCCGCCGGTGTACTACGCTCCGCCGCCGCCCGTGGTGTACGCGCCGCCGCCGGGCGTGGGGGTGTACTTCAACATCCGGTAAGGGACGAGCGTAGGTTGGGTTGAGCGTCAGCGAAGCCCACCCCCCTGTTCAGATATCCTTCAGCCAGCGCGCGGCCGCTGCCTCAATGAGGGCAGGGTAGTCCGCGCGCTCCGGCCCGATCAGCGGCAGACCGATGTCCGCGACGATGCGGGCGACCGTGTCGCCGTTGATCGGCAGGCCGAGCGTACGGGCGCGCCGGGCGATCTCCAGCTCCTGCCCCCAGTAGTACACGCGCGGCGCCTTGCAGTTGGCCTGCATCTGGTGCATCTCGGGGATGCGGTCGCCGTTGATGGGCCGCCAGATGTCGGCGAACAGCGTGTCCACCGGCGCGTCCGGCACGTACGCCGTGGCGTCGCCGTGCACGATGGTCACCTTGGCCGCCGCCTCGGCCGGCAACTGTTCGAACACGCCGATCGCTTGGATGGTGTCGATGACCTCCTGGTCGAGGTCGACGACGGTGACGCGCGTCACCGCCGGATTCAGCGCGATGTTGGCGGCGGCCCAGCCCATGCCCATGCCCATCACCACCGTGTGCCCGGCGGCGGCGCGGACGCCGATCTCCTGGCTTTCGTGCTCCATGGGCGTGGAGGACATCCAGGTGTTCGTCGAGCCGTCCTCGTTGATGCTGATCAGCGCGGCGAGGTTGTGGACGAGGCTGGGGCCGCTCCAGTAACCGGGGCTGAACACCGTGTCGCTGATGCGCAGCTCCCACCGTTCCGTCCGCATCGGCCGGTAGGTGGGATTGAAGAGGTCGGTTCGGTAGGTCGGCAGGGCGGCTAAGGCGTCGCTCATGGATTCCCCTGAAATCGCTGGGATGCAAGGGCCCCCGCCCTTGCCGGGAGAGCGCGAGAGGGCGGCGCCCTCTCGCACGTCTTACACGTCGATGTCGTCCGCCCGCACGAACTTGGCGTTTTCCTGGATGAACTGGAAGCGCAGCTCGGGCTTGCGGCCCATCAGGCTCTCCACCAGCGTCTTCGTGCGCTCGTGGTCGTCCTGCTCCTCCGGGTCGGCGGCGTTGGGGACGATGACGCGCAGCAGGGTGCGCTTAGCCGGGTCCATGGTCGTTTCGCGCAACTGGGCCGGCATCATTTCGCCCAGACCCTTGAAGCGGCTGATCTCCACCTTGCGGTTCTTGAAGACCTTGGCGATCACCTCGTCCTTGTGGCTGTCGTCGCGGGCGTAGACGGACTTGCCGCCGCCGCTGATGCGGTACAAGGGGGGCAGGGCGAGGTACAGGTGCCCGTTCTGGATCAGCGCCCCCATCTCCCGATAGAAGAAGGTCATCAACAGCGAGGCGATGTGCGCGCCGTCCACATCGGCGTCGGTCATGATGATGACGCGCTCGTAGCGCAGCTTGTCCGACGAGAAGTCCTTGCCGACCCCGCAGCCCAGCGCCTGGACGAGGTCGTTCAACTCCTGGTTGGCCTTCATCTTGTCGACGGACGCGCTGGCGACGTTCAGGATCTTGCCGCGCAGCGGCAGGATGGCCTGGGTCTCGCGGTTGCGCGCCTGCTTGGCCGAGCCGCCGGCCGAGTCGCCCTCGACCAGGAAGATCTCGGTACCTTCGGCGTTGTTGCGCGAGCAGTCGGCCAGCTTGCCGGGCAGGCGCAGGCGGCGGGTCGCCGTCTTGCGCGCCATATCCTTGGCGGACTTGCGTTTGGCGCGCTCCTCCGCCTTCTCGATCAGGCGTTCCAGCAGCGCGTTGGAGGACGCCGGGTCGCCGGACAACCAGTGATCGAAGTGGTCCTTGATGGCGGCGTCGACGAGGCGTTGCGCCTCGGTGGTCGCCAGCTTGTCCTTGGTCTGCCCCTGGAACTGCGGCTCGCGGATGAAGACGGAGAGGAGGATGCACGCCTCGCCCATCACGTCGTCGGCGGTCACCTGTCCGGCGCGCTTGTTGTTGGTCAACTCGCCATAGCCCTTGATGCCGCGCGTCAGCGCGGCGCGCAGGCCGGCCTCGTGCGTGCCGCCCTGTGGTGTGGGCACGGTGTTGCAGTAGGTGTGCGAGAAGCCTTCCTCGTCCTCCGGCCAGGCCACCGCCCACTCCACGCGGCCCTGGCCGTTGGGGAACTCCGCCTGTCCGGCGAACGGCGTCGGCGTGAGCGACTTGCGGTCCTTCAGCGCGTTGTTGAGGTAATCCAGCAGGCCGCCGGGGAAGTGCAGGGTCTCGGCGGCCGGCGTCGTCGAGTCGGGGCCGAGCAGCGAGGGATCGCAGGCCCAGCGGATCTCGACGCCGCGGTAGAGGTATGCCTTCGAGCGCGCCATGCGGTAGAGGCGTGCCGGGTCGAAATGCGCCGCTTCGCCGAAGATCTCGGAGTCGGGGTGAAAGCGCACGGTGGTGCCGCGGCGGTTGATGGCGCCCTGTTTGTTCAGCGGGCCCAGCGGCGTGCCGCGGCTGTAGTTCTGGATGAAGAGCTGGCGGTCGCGCGCCACCTCCACCGTCAGGCGGTCGGACAGCGCGTTCACCACCGACAGACCGACGCCGTGCAGGCCGCCCGAGGTCTCGTAGACCTTGTTGGAGAACTTGCCGCCGGAGTGCAGCGTCGTCAGGATGACTTCCAGCGCCGACTTGCCGGGGTATTTGGGATGATCGTCGATGGGGATTCCGCGGCCGTTGTCACGCACCGTCACCGTGCCGTCCACCGCCAGTTCCAGGTCGATGCGGCTGGCGTGTCCCGCCACCGCCTCGTCCATGGCGTTGTCCAGCACCTCGGCGACGAGGTGGTGCAGCGCCCGGTCGTCGGTGCCGCCGATGTACATGCCGGGGCGACGGCGCACCGGCTCCAGCCCCTCCAGGACCTCGATGTCGCTGGCGGAATAGGTGTCGGCCTTGCGGGCCGTGTTCTCGAAAAGATCGCTCATGGCCCCATAATAGGAATTTCGTCAGGGGTACGCAAGCCGATGCTGTAGGCCCTATATACGCTGTCCCCAAGATTTTGTGCCGAGTTTTTTCGCGCCTGGGAGGAGCCATGACCGACAGGACCCCGTGGGATACGAACAGCGATCCGGCGCTGCGCACGATCGCCATGCCGGCGGACACCAACCCGAACGGCGACATCTTCGGCGGCTGGCTGCTGGCGCAGATGGATCTGGCGGGCGGCGTGGTGGCGTTGCGGCGCGCGTGCGGGCGCGTGGCCACCGTCGGCATCGAGGCGATGACCTTCCACAAGCCGGTGTTCGTCGGCGACGAGGTGAGCTGCTTCGCGAACGTGGTGAAGGTCGGGCGCACGTCGATCCGCGTGCGCGTGGAAACCTGGGTGCGCCGGCACCGCACCGGCGAGCCGGTGAAGGTGACGGAAGGCGAGTTCACCTTCGTCGCCATCGGCGACGACGGCCGCCCGCGCGAGGTGCCGCGGGACACGATCGAGGTATAAAGGGCGACGTGCGGGGCGCAGGGTGGGGGAGGCGCCGCCTCCCCCGTCGTGCGCCTGGCCACCCTTACTGGCTCGGCGAGCTGCCGGTGCCGCCGGGCGCCGGAGTCGTCGCGCCGGTGCCCGGCGCGTTCTGGCCGGGGACGCCGGCCGGCGGATTCGCCGTCGACGCCGGCCGCTCGGCGGTCGAGGGCGCGGTGTCGGTGGAGGCTGTCTGTTCGTCGCAGGCGGCGAGGCCGAACAGGAGCGCCGGCAGGGCTGCGAGCAGGAGCTTGCTGCGCATGGTTAGTCTCCGTGTTGCTTCGGTCGGCCGCCGCACGGACCGCGCGGCGCCCGGTTGCACAACACGGGGGCGCAGGATCTATTCCGCCATGCCGCCGGCAATTCCGTGATGCGCTCATCCGTTTGGCGCGCGGGTCCAACGCCAAAGACAGAGGCATACCTATTACTGTGTTGCTCCAAGAACCCGCTCCAGCCTCTTCTTTCGAAGTAGCCCGGTTTTCGTTTGACGGGTATCGTCCGGCGTGATTCCATCCGCCGCATGACGATGGTTGCGAACATCTCCGACTCCTTGAAGCGCGCCGCGAAGAGCGCGCTGCGGCAGGTCATCGGGCCGGCGATCGGCTCGTGCGTGGTGGCCTATTTCGTCTACTATGCCGTGCAGGGCGACCGAGGCCTGATCGCGCTGAAGCACCTCCAGGGCGAGATCGCCCAGGCGCAGAGCGTGCTGGAGCAGGTGCGCGGCGAGCGCGAGCGCATGGAGCGCCGCGCCCAGCTTCTGCACACCGACCGCCTCGACCGCGACATGCTGGACGAGCGGGCCCGTACGATGCTGAGCCTGACGCACCAGAACGACGTCATCCTCACCCTGCCGCCGGTTTACGACGGCGACGACACGCCGGCCACGACGGCCCGTTAAGTCCATACATTCTCCTCTACGACTCCCTTCGTCATGGCCGGGCCCACTTCCGGCCATCCACGTTCCTGGGAGCAATCGGCGTGCGCGGGTGCCCGGGGCAAGTCCGGGCATGCCCCCATCCGGGGCGACGACGGCATCAGGCGAAGACGGTGCGCCCGCCCTCCCACTCCGCCTCGCAATTTTTTCTGTTTCATCCGCAACGACAGCGCAACGAACGTGCGGCCGTCGGCCCGCGTGCGGACGCGTTGTTGCCGGTTTTCGACGTGCGCTGAAAGTTTCGCGACCGGCCCGAATGCGCGCGCGGCAGAAGCTTCGTGCAATCAGCAGATTAACGTAAATCAGGTTAACTGCAATTTCGTATTATAAAACAGCTACTTGTCAAGGTACTACTTGTCGGATAGGGTCCTTGCGCTAGTACTTTCGTAGCGAAATGCAGCGCCGGGACGCAAACCCGGCGTGCACTCTAATGCCAGGGGAGGACACATGGCAGCCCCACGACGCCGGACCAAGGCGCAGAACGACGCCGCGCCCGCTTCCAAGACCGCTCCGCAGCCCTCCGCCGAGGAGCTGCTCCACTACTACCGCGAGATGCTGCTGATCCGTCGCTTCGAGGAGAAGGCGGGCCAGCTCTACGGCATGGGCCTGATCGGCGGCTTCTGCCACCTCTACATCGGCCAGGAGGCCGTGGTGACCGGCGTCCAGGCTGCCCTGCGGGACGGCGACAGCGTCATCACCAGCTACCGCGACCACGGCCACATGCTGGCCTGCGGCATGGATGCCAAGGGCGTCATGGCCGAGCTGACGGGGCGCCGCGGCGGCTACTCCAAGGGCAAGGGCGGCTCGATGCACATGTTCAGCCGCGAGAAGGGTTTCTACGGCGGCCACGGCATCGTCGGCGGCCAGGTGCCGCTTGGAACCGGCCTTGCCTTCGCGCACAAGTATCTGAAGGACGGCGGCGTGTGCGCCTGCTATCTGGGCGACGGCGCGGTCAACCAGGGTCAGGTGTACGAGAGCTTCAACATGGCCGCCCTCTGGAAGCTGCCGGTCGTCTA
Organism: Azospirillum sp.; assembly: GCA_035629155.1. Taxonomy (GTDB): domain Bacteria; phylum Pseudomonadota; class Alphaproteobacteria; order Azospirillales; family Azospirillaceae; genus Azospirillum. Next base: position 36,001 of record DASPIO010000405.1, read on the forward strand.
CATCATCGAGAACAACAAGTACGCCATGGGCACGGCGCAGGAGCGCTCCTCGGCCGGCGAGCTGCACCAGCGTGGCGCCGCGTACGGCATCCCCGGCCATCAGGTCAACGGCATGAACGTCCTGGACGTCAAGGAAGCCGCCGACCAGTGGGTGCCCTGGGTGCGCGAGGGCAACGGCCCGGTCATCCTGGAGATGAAGACCTACCGCTACCGCGGCCACTCCATGTCCGACCCGGCCAAGTACCGCACCAAGGAGGAGGTCGAGAAGATGCGGACGGAGTCCGATCCCATCGAC
>DASPIO010000406.1:0-3432 GCA_035629155.1 Azospirillum sp.
GCGGGCGATCAGCGTCGACAAGCTGGGCAAGGGCTTCTTCCGGGTGGTCCTGCACTACGGCTACATGGAGCAGCCGCACATCCCGCAGGCGCTGGAGCGCTGCCGCAAGTACGGCCTGCACATCGACATGATGGAGACGTCCTTTTTCCTCGGCCGCGAGACGCTGATCCCGTCGCGCCGCTCCGGCCTGCCGACGTGGCGCGAACCGCTGTTCATCGCGCTGTCCAAGACGGCGCTGTCGGCAACCGAGTTCTTCTGCATCCCGCCCGGCCGCGTCGTCGAACTGGGCACGCAGGTGGAGATCTAGGCCGTTCCGCCATTCGCCTCCGTCAGCAGGGCCACCACCTCAGGGTCGCTGACCTGGTGGAAGTCACGGTAAAAGGCGCCGATGGCGCCGAAATCCTGCGGGCGCAACGGGCAGACCAGCGCGTCCACCTCCCCCTCCAGGTCCCGGAGCGTGTCGTCGGCGCCGACCGGAACCGCCATCACCAGCGCCGCCGGGCCGGCCCGCCGCACGGCGATGAGCGCCGCGCGCATGCTGGCTCCCGTGGCGACCCCGTCGTCCACGACGATGGCCGTACGGCCGGCGACCTCGACCGGCGGGCGGTCTCCCAGATAGGCGCGGCGCCGCCGCGCGATCTCCGCCAGTTGCCGGGCCGCTTCCGCCGTGATGTAGCCGTCCGGCACGCCGGCCATGCGGCAGACTTGCGCGTTGGTGACGATCTCCGGCACCGGCACATCCACCACGGCGCCGGCCGCCAGCTCCTCGTGGTGCGGCACGCCGATCTTGCGGACGAACACCGGCTCCAGCGGGCAGTCCAGCGCCCGCGCGATCTCCACGCCGACCGCCAGCCCGCCGCGCGCCAGCCCCAGCACCACCGGGGCGCGGTCCTTGTGGACCATCAACTCCGGCACCAGCCGCCGCCCGGCGTCGCGGCGGTCGGCGTAGCGCTCCGCGGATCCGAACCAGCCCATGGATCACCTTCCACATCGCCATCAACCGGGCGGCTGGGACTCCCGTTCCGTCCTCAGTCGCGGGCGACGATCGCACTCAGGTTGTTGCGCGCCGCCGCCGCCTCCAGCCGCCCGTCCTTCTTGATCGCCGCGACGAACGCGTCGACCCGCGCCAGCCATGCCGGGTCACCCGGCGCCACGGCGTAGGCGTAGGGCGTCACGTGCACCGGCGGGTCGGGCACGATCAGCCGCGCCCACGGCGCGAAGGCCAGCATGCGCACGCCGTAGGGATAGTCGGTGAGGAAGGCGTCGGCGCGGCCGGATTGCACCTCGTCCTCGCGCTCCTGCGGGCGGGCGACGGCGACGATGCGGGCGCGGCGGATGTGTTCGCGCGCGAAGGCGTCCATCAGCGTGCCGGTCTGCACCGCCACCACCATGCCGTCACGGTCGATGTCCGCCCAGCCGCTGACGCGCGCGTTGGTGCGCGTGGTGACGGCGTAGATGTCGCTGCGCAGGTAGGGCTGGCTGAACGCCACGCGCTGGGCGCGCGCCACCGTCGCGCCAATGGCGAACATGCCGATGTCGCAACGGTCGGCCAGCAGATCGTCGATGAACCGGGCGAAGCTGGTCTCGACGAAAGCCACCCGCACGCCGAGGTCGGCGGCGAAGGCCCGCGCCAGTTCGATGTCGATGCCCTGAAGTTCGCCGGTGCGCTCGTTGCGGTAGGAGATGGAGTAGTAGTCCGGCCACATGCACACGCGCAGCGCGCCGGTCTCCTGCACCTGGGCCATCCGCCCTGGGGCCATCCGCCCTGGGGCCGTGCGCTCCTGGGCCGCTGCCGGCGCGGGCGCCTGCGTCCACAGCAGCACCCCCATCGCCAGGGCGGCCCACCGGCGGCAGATCCGCCTCGAGCCGGACATCATTCCCACGATCCGCCTCACCACCGGTCACAACCCCGTCGCTTGCACGATCATCCGCGACACTCTACCATTTTTCATAGCCGGTTCGGAGCAGATCCGCACGCTGGCCTGCGGAGGATTTGGGCAAGGCGATGAAACGGCACGGTGTCTTCCTGAATCCGGGTGGCATGCTGGCGTTCGCTGTCATCGCGGTCGCGGCGCTGCTGTTCGATTTCGGTTACCAGTTCCAGGTCGGACGCACCCTGTCGCTGCAAAAGGCCGAACACACCTTGGCCAATCTGGCGAGCGCGCTGGAGGCCAGCACAACCCGAACCGTGCAGTCGGTGGACGTGACCCTCGCCTCCATCGCCGATGCCTTCGCCTCCGGCCTGCCGGAGAGCCCCGGCGCGCGGGTCGAGGCGCAGGCCCTCCTGGGCGAACGGCTGCGCCGCTCGCCCCACCTGCGCTCGCTGACGCTGCTGGACGGCAGCGGCCGCGCCATGGCCACCACCGAGGACGCGCACCTGACCGGCGTGCCCTTCGTCGACCGCGACTTCTTCCGCATGCAGGAGCTGGGCAAGGCGAAGGGGCTGTTCATCGGCCTGCCGGTGCGCGGCCGCAACCTCGTCCTGCCGCCCGCGCCCGACGACCATTCGGGCCGCTGGCTGCTGCCCATGAGCCGGGCAATCCGCGACGCGGGCGGCGGTTTCCTGGGGGTCGTCGTCGCCTCCGTCAACCCGGAATACCTGCAGGGTATCTACGGCACCGTGCAGGAGGGGGGAGCCGGCGCGGTCGCGCTGTACCGCTACGATGGCGTGCTGCTGACCGCCGTGCCCTTCGACCCCGACCGGATCGGCCGTGCGGATGCCGAGAGCGAACTGTTCCTCGACCGGTTGCCGCACGCCGAGCACGGCGTGTTCCGCGGCGCCGGCCCGGGCGGGCGCACGCACATCACGGCCTACCGCGCCACCCCCGTCTGGCCGCTGGTTCTCGCCATCAGCCGGGACGAGGCGGAAGAATTGGCCGGGTGGGGCGACAACCTGAAAGCCGGCGGCCTGATCGTCGCCGGCTTCATCCTGGTGATCGTGCTCTTCACGGTGACGCTGATGCGCTCCATCGCCCTGGTGCGCCGGCAAGCCGCCGCGCTGCACGAAGGCAACGCCCGCCTCAACGCCATCCTTGAGACCGCGGTCGAGGGCATCCTCACCACCCGCGCCGACGGCATCGTCAAAAGCGCCAATCCGGCCGCGCACCGGATCTTCGGCTACGCCCCCGGCGGGTTGGTCGGCTGCGCCGTCGCCACGCTGATCCCGCCGGACACCCGGCCGCAGTCGCTCGTCGGCCTGAGCCGGGAGGTGCAGGCCGTGCGCCGCGACGGCGAGATCTTCCCGCTCGACGTCTCGGTGGCCGCAGTGCCGGCGGAAGGCGGCACGCTGTTCGCCGCCATCGTCCGCGACCTGTCCGAGCGCAAGCGGGCCGAGCAGGACCTGCGCGAGGCGAAGGAGCGGGCGGAGGCCGGCCAGCGCCTGAAGATGGAATTCCTGGCGACCATGAGCCACGAGATCCGCACGCCGATGAA
>DASPIO010000407.1:0-24848 GCA_035629155.1 Azospirillum sp.
TGAACCATCGTAACCTCCAAATCGCCGCCTTGCTTAAGGGACGGTCGGAAATCACGCGTTACGTCGTTGCATAACCACAGTCGCCAGAGACAGCGAGGGCGGGCCAGCGGCACGTGCGCTTGCGAGTTCGCGTTACATAGAGCGAACGGCCGGCGCTGAAAAGGGAAAAATTCGCACCCCGGCAAAAAAATTGAGCGGCGCCCCGCGAACGCACATGTGTCGTGACAAAAAGGAGTAATTTCATGGACTTAGGCACGGAGCTCGGGGCCGGGGAGATCGCGGTGCGGATGCTGCTGGCGGTGCTGTGCGGGACCGTGCTGGGTTTCGACCGGGAGGCGCGCGGCAAGGCGGCGGGCCTGCGCACGCAGACGCTGGTGTCGCTGAGCGCCGCGGCCACGACTCTGGTGGCCCTTCAGATGTACGCCGACGTGGCGAGGGCCGGTCACGGCGGCGACGTCGACCCGACCCGCGTCATCCAGGGGCTGGCGCAGGCCATCGGCTTCATCAGCGCCGGGGTGATGTTCCAGAGGGGCGTCAATGTGCGCGGCGTCACCACCGCGGCGGTGATCTGGATGGCCGGCGCCCTGGGCATCGCCTGCGGCGCCGGGCTCTACTGGGTGGCGGGGGTGGGGCTGGGGCTGAGCGTCCTGGTGTCGGTCGGCTTCACCTGGGTGGAGCGGCGCCTGTTCCCGGAGGGAGCGTCGGAGGAGGACTGATACGGTCGGCGCCTGAAGGCGCCGTCCGCATCACCCTCTCGCCCCTTGCTGCGCAAGGGGCTGTCGGGTTTGACCGGCGGCGCTCAATGAAAGCGATCAAGCGCCGCCGGTATGACGAGCAGCCGGTACGCCGCCGCCGCGCCCAGCGCCACCAGCGCGACGGCGCCCATCATCGGCCGCGACGTGCCGTCGTGCAGGTGGCCGACCAGGATGCCCACCGCCGCCGCCACACCCATCTGCGCGAAGCCCAGCAGCGCCGAGGCCAGCCCCGCCATGGTGGGGTACGGCCCGACGGCGCCCGCCATCGCGTTGGGCAGCGTCAGCCCGGCGCCCACGTTGAAGACGAACAGCGGCAGCACGATGGCCGGCACGGTGACGACGCCACCCCACGCCAGCCCCGCCCCCACCAGCCCGCCCGCGACCGATATGGCCGTGCCCAGGCGCACCATGCGGTGGCCGCCCACCCGCGGCGTCAGCCGCCCGGCCAGGAAGCTGCCCGCCGTGTAGCCCGCCACGACCACGGCGAAGCTGAAGCCGTAGGCGGCCGGCGACAGGCCGACGCGCTCGATCAGCACGAAGGAGGAGCCGGAAATGAAGGCGAAGATGCCGCTGTAGGTGCACGCCGAGGTGAGCGCATGCCCACCGAAGCCCCGGTCGCGGAACAGGCGCAGGTAGTTGGTGAGGAGGCGCGACGGCCGCAGCGCCTCGGCGTCGCGGTGCGTGTTGGTCTCGCCCAGCAGCAGCAGCGTCGCCGTCAGCACCGCCCCGGCGACGGCGACCAGCGCCACGAAGTTGGCGCGCCAGCCGAACGCCTGCGTCAGCGCGCCGCCCAGCACCGGGCCGACCGCCGGGGCCAGCGTCATCGCCATGGACATGTAGGCCAGCACGGTGGCCGCCCGGTCGCGCCCGAACACGTCGCGCACCACCGCGCGCGCCACCACCGGCCCGCAGCACGCCCCCACCGCCTGGAAGAAGCGCGCGACGATGAGCTGGCCGATGCCGTCGGCGAAGACGCAGGCGACGCTGGCCACCAGATAGACGAGAATGCCGCCGATCAGCGCCGGCCGCCGCCCGAAGCGGTCGGACACCGGCCCGTAGACGAGCTGCGACACGGCGAAGCCGACCAGGAACACGGACAGCGTGAGCTGCACGGTGGCGATGTCGGTGCCGAAGATGGCGACCAGCGACGGCAGCGCCGGCAGGTAGAGGTCCGTCGACAGCGGCCCGAAGGCGACGAGCGCCGTCAGCAGAACGCGGATGACCAGGGAATCGGAACGGGGCATGGGGACGCGGCAACCGGAGATGGGCCGGCACTATAGCCGCGCATCGCCGTACGACAGAAGCGTCGCGGCCCCTCACCCGTAGCGCAGCAGCCGCGCGCCGTTGGCGCGCAGCCAGGCGCGCGGGCCCTTGACGTCGGCGGTCAGGCCGGCGCACAGCGCCCAGAAGCGGGCGGAGTGGTTCATCTCCTTCAGGTGCGCCACCTCGTGCGCGACCACGTAGTCGAGCACCGCCTCCGGTGTCAGGATCAGCCGCCAGGAGAAGGACAGCCGGCCGGTGGACGAGCAACTGCCCCAGCGCGAGCGCGTGTCGCGCACCGTCACCGCCGCGACGCGGGCGCCGAGGCGCGCGGCCTTGGCGCGGGCGCGGGTGGCCAGCTCACGCTTGGCCTCGGCGGCCAGGAAGTCGCGCACGCGGCGCGCCACATGCTCCGGCTGGCCGCCCACCAGGAGGGCGCCGTCCTGGCACCGGGTGCCGCCGCGCAGGTCCGGCACGTGGCGCACCACGTGATCGACGCCCAGCACCGGCACCACCGCGCCGTCGGCGAACGGCAATTGCGGCGGCAGCGCGGCGAGTCGCTCGCGCACCCAGCCGTCGTGACGGGTGACGAAGCGCTGGATCTCGCGGTCCGGCAGGCCGACGGGGACGACCACCTGGATCAGGCCGCGCCCGGCGTCCACCCGCAGCGTCATCCGGCGCGCGCGCGCACTCTCCCGCAGTTCCAGCGGAACCGGCAGGCCGGCGATGGCGAGGGCGCGGGGGGGCGTGCGACGATTCGTCATGGTTCCTTTATAGACCGGTGCGCGGGGCGCATGCCAGCGGGTCCCGCAAGGGTGCCGGGGCATCGCTGCGCGGTGCACGCGACGTTGTCTCGACACTCGTGATAAATGTCACATTTGACTCGGCAGGGAATGTCACAGAATAGTCCCGCCTCAGTTTTCCACCGGAGCCGGGTTGCCGTGGACAAGCATAGCCAAGACGCATCCAACGAAAGTCATAATACTGACGTCGGCGCGGAGCAGCGGCGCGCCAACATGACCCGCCTGATCGCAACGGCCAGCCATGACCTGCGCCAGCCGTTCCAGGCCATGCAGCTGTTTCACCACCTGCTGATGGGCCGCATGCCCGACACCTCCTCGCGCGAGCTGTGCGAGAAGATGGGCGAGGCGTCGCAGTCGTGCGAGGCGATGGTCCGCGCGCTGCTGGACGTGCTGTCGCTGGAAGCCGGGCTGGTGACGGCGGCGCCGCGCGCCTTCCCGGTGGACGACGTGCTGGGCCGCCTGCAGCAGGAGTTCGACCCGAAGGCCGACGCCAAGGGGCTGCGTCTGGCGGTGCGGCCGGCCGGCGTGAACGTCCGCAGCGATCCGGACCTTCTGGAAAAGCTGCTGCACCCGCTGCTGGCCAACGCCGTGCGCTTCACGCGGAAGGGCGGCATCCTGCTGGGCGCGCGCCGGCGCGGGGCATGGCTGCGCATCGAGGTGTGGGACACCGGCACCGGCTTGGCCGAGCCCGACCTGCAATCGATCGCAGAGGAGCTGGCGACCGGCCGTTCCGACCGCCGCCGCGGCTTCGGCATCGCCATCGCCCAGCGCACGGCGGCCCTGCTCGGCCACCCGCTCGCCGTATGCTCGCGCGCCGGCAAGGGAACGGCGTTCTACGTGATGGTGCCGATCGCGGTATGAGGCGGGTTGGTTTCGTCCGTTCTCCCTGTGGATACGTCCTGGCCGGACCCAGTCCCGGCCAGGACGCACTCTCCAGGACGAAGAGATCGCTTTCGAAGCGCTCATCAACCAGGCTCTGAAAGACCCTCCCACGGCGCCGCTTGACGGTCGTCAAGACGGGACCCCACGTTCCGGGGTGTGATTGCCTCCGCACCGGAAGAACGCCCGCCATGCCGACCTCCCTGTACCTCGCCGCCGCCGTCCTGCTGTTCGTCAGCCATGCCGTGCCCTCCTGGCCGGGCGTGCGGCCGGCGCTGGTGGCGCGGCTGGGGCGGCCGGGGTTCATGGCGCTGCACTCCGTCCTGTCGCTGGCGGCGCTGGCGCTGTTCGTGGTGGCCTACCGCGATGCGGACGCCGCCGGCTTCCTGTTCACCCCCGCCGCATGGGGGCACCCGTTGGCGGTGGCGCTGATGCCGGTGGCCTTCGTGCTAATTGCCGCGCGGCTGTCCACCAAGGCCGGCGAGCCGATGTCGCCGCGCGAACCAAAGGGCATCTACCGCGTCACCCGCTTCCCCGGCTCGCTCGGGCTGCTGCTGTGGGCGGTCCTGCACCTGCAGGCGACGGGGGACGCGCGGCGCTTCGTGCTGTTTGCCACGATGGCGGCGATCGCGCTGTTCGCCATGGTGAAGAACGACTGGGTGCTGCGCCACGCCCGCGGCGCCGCCGCCCGGACGTTCCGCGAGGAGACCAGCGTCGTGCCCTTCGCCGCCATCCTGGCCGGGCGGCAGCGCTTCGTCTGGTCGGAGATCGGCTGGGGCCGGCTGCTGGCCGGGGTGGCCGCGTGGGCCCTGGTGCTGGAAGCCCACCGCTTCGTCTTCGGGGTCGATCCCCTGTATTGGGCACGCTGATGTCTTGGGCACGCTGATGGGGTCCGCCATGCCGTCCACCACACGCCTATCCGCCGAATCCCTGCTGTCCGACGCACTGCGCGCCGACCCCGCCGCCGCCGGCCGCATCGCCGGGGCGCTGGGCGCGGACAACGCGCTGAGCCGGCTGCTGAGCGCGCACCGCCTGCCGGCGTTGATCCGCCTGGACGACGCCGCCACCATCGCCGGCACGCCGGTGGAGCGGCTGATCGCCCTGGCCGAGGGCGGTGCCGGCCCGGCGCCAGCACCCTCCCCCGCCCCGCCCCCGGCCGCGAGCGCCGCCCCGGCGCACGACTGGTTCGCACAGGCCGAGGAGAACTGCGGCGCCCGCCTGGACGTCCGGCCGCTGCTGGCGCAGGGACAGGACCCGTTCGCCGCGGTCATGACCTCCGCCACCCAGGTGCCGCCGGGCGCCTTCTTCATCCTCGACGCGCCGTTCGACCCGGCGCCGCTGCGCCGCGTGCTGGCCGGCAAGGGCTTCATGTCGGTGGGACGCGAACTGGCGCCCGGCCACTGGCGCATCTGTCTGAAGCGCGAGGGCGGTGGCGCCGAGGCCCATGCCCCCGCCGCCGCCGTCCGCATGCCGGGCGAGACGTGGCGCGAGGGGGGCGCGCTGCACATCGAGGTGCGCGGCCTGGCCCCGCCGGGCCCGATGACCGCCGTCATCCGCCTGATCGAGCAGGGCGAGGCCGGACCCATCGTCGTCCACCACGACCGCGACCCCATGCTGCTCTATCCCGAGCTGGAAGAACGCGACTGGGAATGCGTCGACAAGCACACCGACGGCGGCGAGGTGCGCCTGACCCTGCGCCCGCGGGAGGCGTAGCACAGCCGACGGACACATATCTTTATATGTCGGCAACGTGACGGTGCGGGCCTGAAATCGACTTCCCCTTTGGTCTTGGCGGGCGGCGCGCTTTGCCACTATGGTTGCGGGCGCCCTCCCACCATACACTTGCGTATCGTGTTCCTCCCCCGCCACCACCCGCGTTCCTTCCGGCCACTGGCGCTGTTCGGCGCCGCCGGTCTGGCCCTGCTTTCCGGCAGTCCGGCCGCGCAACCGGCCCGGAAGACGCCCGCCGAGACGCTGCCGGCCGAGCGGCCGGGCGACGCGCGGCCGGCGCTGCCGGGGTTCACCCAGCCGCACCCCTTCGAGCTGCCGCCGCCGCCGCCGTCGGAACGGCCGCCCGCCATCGCCGGCGGCCCGCGCGTGCGGGTGACCGAGCTGCGCGTCACCGGCAACACGGCGCTGTCGGCCGAGGAACTGCGCGCCGCCGCCGCCCCGTACCTGGGCCGCGACATGGGGGCGGCCGAACTGGAGGAGTTGCGCCGCGCGCTGACCGCCGTGTACGTGCGGCGGGGCTTCATCAGCTCCGGCGTCGTGCTGCCCGACCAGACGATCCGCGACGGCGTCGTCACCATGCAGGTGGTGGAGGGCCGGCTCACCGCCATCGAGGTGAGCGGGCTGGAGCGCATGAATCCTGCCTATGTGGTGCGCCGGCTGGAGCGCCGCGCCGGGCCGCCGCTCGACATCGACGCGCTGCGCGAGGGCGTCGAGGCGCTGCTGCAGGACCCGCTGATCGACCGGCTGGACGCCCGGCTGGCGCCGGGGCTGCGGCCGGGCGAAGGGGTGCTGGCGCTGGGCGTGCGCGAGGCGCCGCTGCTGGGCGGCGGCATCACCGTGTCCAACGACCGTTCGCCGACCACCGGCGGCACGGGTGCCCGCGGCGACCTGGGCCTGCGCAACCTGAGCGGCTGGGGCGACCAGAGCTGGTTCCGTCTTGCCCGCACGCGCGGCACGACCGAGCTGGGCGCGGCGGTGGAGATGCCGGTCACGGCGCGCGACACCCGCGTGCGGCTGGCGGTGGACAGCATCAAGGCGGAAGTGGTGGAGGCGCCGTTCTCGGCGCTGGACATCGTGTCGAAGACGCGGACGCTGGAGGCCGGCATCAGCCAGCCGGTGCACCGCACGGCGACCGAGGCGGCGACGCTGGACCTCACCTTCGCCCACCGGCGCAGCGAGAACTGGCTGCTGGGCGAGCCGTTCAACTTCTCGGCCGAGGCCGACAACGGCGTGACGACGGTGAGCGTGCTGCGCGCCGCGCAATCGTGGACGACGCGCAGCACCGACACGGTGCTGGCGGCGCGCTCCACGCTCAGCCTGGGCCTGCCGGTCTTCGGCGCCACGCGCATGGAGGGGGCGGCCGACGGCCGCTTCGCCGCGTGGCTGGGACAGGTGCAGTTCGCCCGCCGCTTCGGCGACGGGGGCGTGCAGTTGGTCCTGCGCGGCGACGTGCAACTGGCCAGCGACGCGCTGCCCACCATCGAGCGGTTCGCCGTCGGCGGGCTGGCCAGCGTGCGCGGCTACCGCGAGAACCTGATGGTGCGCGACAACGCCGTCGTCGCCTCGGCCGAGCTGCGGCTGCCGGTGGCGCACGCGGCGCTGGCGGACGGCGGCGGCGACACCGGGGCGGTGCAGGTCGCCGCCTTCGTCGACGCCGGCCGCGCCTGGAACCGCCGCGGCGACACGCCGGGGCCGGGATCGGTGTGGAGCACGGGCGTGGGCGTGCTGTGGGCGCCGGCGCCGGGCGCTGGCGTCGCCGTGTATTACGGCCACGCCCTGCGCGACGTGGACCTGCCCGGCCCGCGCAGCCTGCAGGACCGCGGCGTGCACATCCGCGTCACGCTGGCGCGGTAGGCGGGCCGGACACCGGCCCGGCCCGGCCGTGCGGCTCAGGGCAGGCCGAGGTAGCCCCACAGGCTCCAGGTCGAGGAGCCGACCTGCATCAGCTCGATCTCGCCCGTGCCGCCCAGCAGGTCATCGCCGTCGCTGCCGTCAAGGCAATCGCCGAGGTTGCCACAGACGATCACATTATGCAGCTATTACTGTATATTTTCCTGATTTTCGTTGTGGATCGATGGGTTATATGGATCAAATTCGCTATCCACACGTAGAAACCCGTTCTTTTACACTGTATTTCCAATGCATATTTCTTATGAACGCAATGACATATTCTACACCCAAAGACGAGCCACGCCTTGGCGCCATAATCACGCCATATCCCCGTACTCAAAAACTTATAAATCGAACTGTTTTACGATTGCCGCGCATTAACATGGAATTAATGTCTTAACGCAAGAATGATTATCTGAGAAACCCATTTCATTCCTAATGATTTACTTACAGGACGAAGCAATCTCTGCCAGCGGCAACTCGACGCAAGAGAGGGATGACCATGGTCGTGTCGGACGTCAGCACATCCGTGTTCGTGGCCAGGACGGCAAGCCCGATGGCACCGGCCAAGGCGGCGCCGAAGGCCGGCGCGGCAAGCGCGGCCGGCAGCGCTCCGGAGGACACCGTGGCGCTGAGCGCGCTCGCCTCGGCGCTCAAGGGCGACACGCTGTCGCTGTTCTCCCGCCTGTCGGACGACGACCGCTCACGCCTCGGCGGGCTGGTGTCGTCGGGCGCCCTGTCGGCCGACGACATGGCGGCGGCCCTTTCGGGCACGCTGAAGGCCAAGCGGGCGACGGTGTTCTGGGAGGAGAACGCCAAGTACATGCAGGCCCACCCGCCGGGCGAGCAGGCCCTGCGCCATCAGGAGATGAGCGCCCACGCCACCGCCGAAATGGAAAAGGCCGCCAAACGGTATGAGGCGCTCGACAAGAGCAACATGTCCCCCGATGAAAGGATCGCGGCGCTGCAGAGGATGAGCGAGGAGAGTGGCAAATTCGGGGCTATCAGCGACGCTCTGGCACGCGAGGAAAGGCAGATGATCCACGACAACCCGACGCCGTTCGCCTTCGGTGGCGACCGGTTCCTGCGGACCGACCGGGAGATGGGGGCGGCGGCGCGCCTCGCCGGCCTGGGCTTCGCCTCCTCGTCCTTCGACGAGGCGGTGACGGCCATGGCGAAGAGCGACGTCGCCAGCCACGTGGCTGAGCGCCAAGCCGAGATCGACGCCCGGAAACGCTGACGGAAGGCGCGCCCGCGCGCCCGCGCCACGCCCGGCGTCAAGCGGGCGCGTGGCGCGGGCGTTCAGATGACCCGGTCGAAGGCGGCGGCTTCGGTGAGGCCGACCTGTTCGAGGAGGCTGGCGCGCATGTCGCGCAGGTTGCGGTCGGCGGGGTTGTTGGCGATCTGCACCGACAGCACGGCCAGCGCGTCGTACCACAGGCCGGCGCTGGCCAGGAAGAACGGCAGCTCCGACGGGCCGACCTTGTTCAACTGCGCGGCGAGCTGGCCGGGCAGGCTGACGCGCAGGATGGTGCCGCTGGCGAAGAGGTCGAGCGAGCGCTGCTTCGCATCACGCACCACGGAGACCGACCAGCGGTATTCCACGTCCGGCACCAGCGCGATGCGGTGCACGCCGATGGGGAAGGCCCAGATGCCGGGTTCCACGGGGCCGTCGGCGGCCACCTCCAGCACGGTCTTCTGCGTCTTCTCCTCGACGATGGTCAATTCGACCTTGGCGTTCACCGGGCGCGAGGCGTACCAGTAGAGCGTCGGCTGGGCCAGCGTCGTCTCGCCCGTGTCGTAGGGGGCGAGCGCCAGGACCAGCGGCGAATCGACGGCGGCGCGCGTGTGGCTGGCCACACGGGTGGCGGCGGTGCCGCGCTTGCTGGGGTTGTAGACGATGGGGCGCTGCGTGGCGCGCGCCTCCGCGGCGGCGGCGACCGGAACCAGCCCGGCCAGACCGGCGGGCTGCGGAGCGACCTGCGGCGCCGCCAGCAGCATCGCCAACGGTACGGCCACGGCCCAGGAAGCGGTTTTCAGTCTCATCGCCACGGTCCCCATCATGCAGGGGTGTTCCTTGCGCCAAATATAACCCTTCCCATGGGTTGTGAAAAGGGGTGAGTTTATCGCCTATCCGCGTATGCAACCCGGCCCCAACGGCCGCGCCGGCATCACAGCCAGTTGCCGATCAGCACGAAGGCGCCCCAGTAGAACGGGTGGCGGAAGCGCGGGTTGTCGAGCAGCGCCAGTTGGGCGCGGCGCACCGCCTGGGCCTTGGACGCGTCGCCGTGCCGCAGGGTGCGGTAGAACGCCTGCATGAGGTCGGCCGACGCCTCGTCGCTGACGTACCACAGGCTGGCCAGCGCGCTGCGCGCCCCCGCCTTGATCGCCACGCCGGCGAGGCCGAGCGCCGCGCGGTCGTCGCCGGCCGCGGTGCGGCAGGCCGACAGCACCAGGATCTCCACCGGATCGGTGCGGAAGCGGCCCAGGCGCACCAGCGCCTCCAGCCGGTCCAGCGTCAGGCGGCCGTCGTAGGTGAGCAGGAAGCTCTTGCGGTGCTCGCCCAGGAACTCGCCGTGCGAGGCGATGTGGACGACGTTGTAGGACGTGCGGCGCAGCGCGGCCGCCAGCCCGTCGCCCACGAAATCGCCGTCCATCATCGTGTGCGCGGGATAGATCTCGGCGATTTTCGCCAACTCCTCGCGCACCTGCGGCAACGCCGGGAAGCCCTGCACGCCGACGCTCAACCCCGCCAGCAGGGCCGAGGCGCGCTCGCGCGGCAGCGGGCGCGGGTCGATCAGCGTCAGGCCCGGCGACAGCGACACGGCGTAGCGCCGCACCAGGAAGTCGCGCCCGTCGTGCAGCGCCGCCAGCGGAATGGTGCGCAACGGCCCGTCCGGCACGATCACCAGCGTGTCCACCCGCGCCGCCGCCAGCAGCGGCTCCAGCGGGCGGACCAGCCAGTCGTAGAGCTGTCTGGCGCGGTCCAGGTACTGGTGCGTGGCGCGCTTTTCCAGGAAGGCGCGGAACTCGTTGACCGAGCGCGTCAGCGCGGCGCGGCCGACCGGCACGGTGACGCGGCGGATCTGGTCGCCGATGCCGACCAGCAGCTCCGTCCGTTCCGGCAGCAGGATGGGGTAGACGGCGGCGGTGCGCTCGGCCACCCGGTCGATGGAACGGGAGCGCGAGTCGAGCGACGCCACGCAGTCGTCCTTGAAGTAGTCCTCCAGCTCGGCCGCCTTCACCTGCTCCATCACGGCGCGGGCGCGGCGCAGCGTGTCCTGGTCGTCCCCGCCCCGGCGCAGCAGCAGGTCGGCGTAGCCGAGGTAGACGGGCTCGATCGCCTCGCGAAACACGTTGGCGCCCTGCAGCGCGTCGCCGGCCAGCTCGCCGCGCACCTCGTCCAGCACGGCGACGGCGCGGGCGTAGGCGGCGAGTGCGGCGTCCGTCTCCCGGCGCGCGGCGGCGAGGCGGGCCGACTGCCACTCCCACAAATACAGGCTCTCCGGCGCGCGGGCGGCGACGGCGGCGGCCACGGCGCGGTCGGTCACCGTGCGGGCGTCGGCGGTGCGGCCGGCGTGCTCGTAGAGTTGGCCCAGGTAGCCCCAGGCGAAGGACTCGGCCCGGCGGTCGCCCAGCCGCTGCGCCAGCGCGGCGGCGCGGCTCAGGGCCTCGAACGCCGCCTGGTCGCCGTCGCGGCCCTCGGCCCGCGCGGTGAGGCGGGCGAAGGAGACCAGCAGCAGCGGCGCCTCGGCGTCCTCGCCCAGGCCATGCCCCGGTCCATTCAGGCGGGCGGCGGCCTGCGCCAGCCAACCGCGCGCGGCCGGCGCGTCGGACGCGTCCAGCGACACCCGCGCGGCGTTCAGCGCGGCGCGCACGGCGACCGCCGGCTGGCCGGCGGCGTCGGCGTCGCGCAGCGCCGCCTCGAAGCTGCGGCGCGCCTCGGCCGGCTGCGCCGACAGCCCGTGCAGGACACCCAGCCCGACCCGCGCCGCCGAGGCCGCCGCCCGGTCCCCGGCGCCCTGCGCCAGCGAGACGCAGGCGTCGAGGTGGTGGCGCGCGCCGTCACGTTCGCCCTGGCGCAGCAGCGCCGCGCCCAGCCCGGCGTGCGCGCGGCGCGCCAGCGCCGCGGTGCCGGCCGCCAGGTCGAGGGCGCGGCGGTAATCCTCCACCGCGCGCGGCAGGAAGCCCAGGCGCAACAGGGCGTCGGCGCGCTTCACCAGCAGTTCCGCCTGTTCGGCCGGCGGTCTGTCGGAGCGCGACAGCGCGCCGTTCAGCGCATCCACGTCGGCGGACTCGGCGTGAACGGGAGAGGTAAGGATGAGAAGGAGGGCGAGCAGCGCCCCGGCGACGCCCGCCCTCATGGCTTGCACGCCACGGTCAGGGAGCGCGCGCCGGCGCCGGCGCCGACGCCAGCGCCGGAGCCGGCCAGCAGGAGCGCGTCGGGCATGGCGGCGACGCCGCCGCGGCCGGTGCCGGTCAGGGTGCTGGAGTCCGCCCCCGCCTCGCGCGTCGCGCAGCTCGCGCGCAGCAGGGCGGCGGCGTCGACGAACTCCGCCTTCAGGGGCGTCAGGTTGCCGCCCACCTGGCTGCCCGGCGCCTGCACCGACACGGTGCCGGACACGCCCCGTTCCGAGGAGGCCTCGATCCGGCTGTCGGGGGTCGCCACGAGGTTGCCGGCGGTGATGCGGATGTTGCCGCCGTTGCCGCCCCAGGCGTTGGCCGAGACGGTGCCGTCGCGCAACACGACGAAGGCGGAGCCGGCGCTGATGTTGCCGCCGTTGCCGGCGCCGCCGGCCACGCTGGTGGTCACCTGCCCGTCGGACAGGTGGAACAGCGTGCCGGCGGTGATGCGGATGTTGCCCCCGTCCGACCGGGTGGTGGAGGTGGCGACGGTGCCGCCGTGGCTGGTGAAGCGGTCGGTGGCGTCGACGCTGATGCTGCCGGCGTCGCCGCCGCCCACGCTGGTGCCGGCCATGGCGCCCCGGTTGGACAGCGCCACCGTGCCGGCCCGCACGGTGATGGCGCCGCCCGCCCCGCCGGTCGCGGCGCGCGAGTCGCTGCCCGAGCTGATGCCGGTGAAGGTGCCCGCCCCGCCGCCGTCGATGGCCAGCGTGCCGGCGTCGATGGACACGGTGCCGGCGTTGCCGCTGCTGGCCGTGCTGGTGGTGACCATGGCCCCCCGCTTGATCTCCATCTGTCCGACCGCGATGCGGATGGTGCCGCCGTGCCCGGTGGAGGTGACGGTGGCGTTGCTGCCGACGCCGGTGATGCCGATGTCCCCCGCCGCCAGCGCGTCGCCGCCGCGATCCAGCACCATGCGGTCGGCGGTGATGCTGATGGTGCCGCCGTTGCCCTTGCCGCGCGTGGAGCTGAGGATGCGGCCGCCGTCGCGCAGCTCGACATCCCCGGCGGTGATGGTGATGCTGCCGGCGTCGCCGTCGCCGGAGCTGATGCTGCTGATCATGGAGCCGTCCGTGTGCCACAGCCCGACGAGGCTGAGGCGGTCGACGGTGACGGTGACGGTGCCGCCGCGCCCGCTGCTGCCGGTGCGCGCGCTGATCTGCGCGCCGCCCTGGATCTCCAGCGCCGCCCCGGCAACGGTGATGGAGCCCGCCGCCCCCCCGGTGGTGGCGGAGGCGAGGCTGAACAGCCCGGTGCCCGAGCCGATCTCGCCGTTGTCATGGCTGAGCAGCGTGCGGTCGGCCTCCACCTGGATCTCGCCGGCGTTGCCGCGCTCCAGGCTCGACGTGCTGATCTGCGCGCCGTAGCGCACCTCCAGCGTCTTCGCCTTGATCACCACGCGCCCGGCGTCGCCGGTGGCGCCGCGCAGCGATCGGGCGGCGACCACCGTGTTGATCGTCCGCCCGTCGCCGAACAGCACGATCCGGTCGGCGGTGAGGGCGACGGTGCCGCCCTTGCCGGCCCCGCCCGCGTGCGCCGTGATCTTGCCGCCGCTGCGCACGTCCACCCGCCCGGCGGTGACGGTAACGCCGGCCGCCGCGTCGGTGGTGCCGGTGTTGTCGGCGCTGACCACCCCGTCGCCCTCCACCACCAGCGCGCCGCCGACGATGCGCACGGCGCCGCCGCCGGCACCGTTGGTGGAGACGGTGGCCTTGTTCTTCACCGTCACCGCGCCGGTGGCCGTGAGGCTGAGCGTGCCGCCGGGGGCGGCCAGCGTGCCGCCGTCCACGGTGACGGACCCGCCGCCCAGGGACAGCGCGTTGCCCGCCGTCACCGCCAGCGTGGCGCCGGTGCTGGTGAGCGCCGCCGGGTTGCCGGCGAAGCCGAAGGCGGCCGGCGGGGCCGAGGTCAGCACGGAGGCCGAGGGCGTGCGCGCGTCGAACCGGCCGCCATCGGAGAAGGACAGCGACTCGGCCGCCGCGGCGTGGAAGGCGCCGGGCACGTCGAGCGAGGCGTTGGGGCCGAAGGCGATGCCGGCCGGGTTGAACAGGAAGACGGCGGCGCCGGGCACGGTGGAGGCGATCCGGCCGTCGATGGCCGACGGGCTGCCGCCGGTGACGCGGGCCAGCACGTTGGTGAGCCCGGCCGGGCCGGTGAAGGTGGCGCTGCCGCCGGTCGGCACGCCGAAGGCCGCGAAGGAGTGGAAGAGGTTGCCGCCCTTGACCGTGCCGAGTTCCGCGCCGATGACGGCGTGCGGGCCGGTGAGCGTGCGCGCCGGGCCGACCGTGCCGTCCGTCGCGATCTGCGCCAAAGCCACGCCCGCCGCCGGCGCCGCCGACGCTGACGCCAGCAGAAGGCCGCCGGCCAGAACCCGTCCGATGCCCGTCATGCGCCACATCCCTTCCCCGCGGAGCCGCGCCCGAAGATAGGCGAAGCGGCGGCGCGGGACAAACGTTATGCCGGTAGCGGCGCGGCGCCATGCAACGCTGGTTTGCCGAAGCGCGAAGCCGCTCGCCCAGAAACCGCTCGCAAGGTGCGGGTTGTCTGGTGCACCATCCAGCGCTTTCGATTTCAGGGTCCCCGTCGTGACCGATCCCGCCACGCCCGTCCCACGCCTGCGCTTCGGCATCCGCGCCAAGCTTTTCGCGGCGGTGCTGGGCGTCGCCGCCATGACGCTGCTGGGCGGGGCGGTGAGCTGGCTGACCTACAACACGGTCGAGGGGCTGCTGGGCGTCGTCATGGGGCAGAGCTTCCCGCGCGTCTCCAGCGCGCTGAAGCTGGCCGAGGCATCGAGCCGGCTGACCGCGACGCTGCCCGGCCTGGACCTCGTCGAACACCACCTTCAGCGCGAGACCACCGCCTTTGCCCTCCAGCAGCAGGGGCTGCGGCTGAAGCGCCTGCTCGACCAGCTCGGCCGCGCGCCGGACGGGCGGACGGAGGAATTCGCCGAACTGCGCTCGCTGATCGACACGCTGACCACCAACGTCACGCTGCAGGACAATCTGGCCGAACGGCGCCTGACCCTCCAGCAGCGCATGCAGGAGGCGCAGGACGCGCTGCAGCGGCTGCGCATCGACCATCGCGCCTCGCTCGGCGGGCTGATGCCGGACGACGCCACGGGCGTGCCGCCGCTGCCGGCCACCGCGCCGCTGATGGAGGCGCTGCGGCTGGTCGAGCTGCTGTTCGACCGGCTGGCGCGCGGCGAGACGGCCACGCAGGTGGACGCCGTCGCCGCCGCCCGGCGCGATTTCGTGCAGCACGCCGCCCGGCTGGAAGGCCTGAGCGCCGCCCTGCCGCCGGGACCGGAGCACGAGCCGCTGCGCGCCGTGGCGCACGCGGTGGCCGGGCTGGGGTCCGGCGAGGGCAACCTGTTCGACATCCGCGAGGGGCAGCTTCGGCTGGCGCCGGAGATCACCGCGCTGACCCGGCAGAACCACAATCTGATCGCGCGCGTGTCGATCATCGTCGGCCGCCTCGTCGACGCCGCCGAGGCCGAGGCGCAGCGCAGCAGCGCCCGTGCGGAGGACGAACTGCGCGAGGGGCGCCGGCTGGTGCTGATCATCGCCGCCGCCACGGTGCTGGGGCCGACGCTGTTCCTGTGGCTGGCGCTGGGGCGCGGCATCGTCGCCCGGCTGAAGATCCTGGCCGGCGCCATGCGGGAGATCGCGGGGGGACGGCTGGAGACGCCCATCCCGGTGTCGGGCGGCGACGAGATCACCGACATGGCGCACGCGCTGACCGTGTTCCGCGACGCCACCCGCCAGTTGCACGACCAGAGCGAGGCCTTGCGCCTGAACCGCGAGGAGTTGCGCGAGGCCAAGGAGGCGGCGGAGGCGTCGAGCAACGCCAAGTCGGAATTCCTGGCGGTGATGAGCCACGAGATCCGCACGCCGATGAACGGCATCATCGGCATGGCGCACCTGCTGCTGGACACGCCGCTGGACGGCACGCAGCGCGACTACGCCGACACCATCCGCCAGTCGGGCGAGGCGCTGCTGGCGATCCTCAACGACGTGCTGGACTTCTCCAAGCTGGAAGCCGGGCGGCTGGAGTTCGACCGCGTCGCCTTCGACCTGCGCCAGACGCTGGGCGGGGTGACGGCGCTGATGGCGACCGACGCGCAGGAGAAGCGGCTGGCGTTGAACCTGATGGTGGACGAGACGGCCCCGGCGGCGGTGGTCGGCGACCCGGTGCGGCTGCGTCAGGTGCTGCTGAACCTGATCGGCAACGCCGTGAAGTTCACCGGGGCCGGCGGCGTGTCCGTGGCGGTGGCGGTGATCGGCTGGGAGGATGGAGGGCGGGACGGCGGCGACGGCGGCAACGGCAGTGACGGCGGGGACGAGGTGGTGCGGCTCGCCTTCTCGGTCACCGACACCGGCATCGGCATCCTGCCGGACGCCATGGGCAAGCTGTTCCAGTCGTTCAGCCAGGCTGACAGCTCGATCTCCCGCCGGTTCGGCGGCACCGGGCTGGGGCTCGCCATTTGCAAACAACTGGTCGAGCTGCAGGGCGGCGCCATCGGCGCGGAGAGCACGCCGGGCGCCGGCAGCCGCTTCTGGTTCGAGCTGGCGTTCCCGGTCGCCCCCGCGGACGCCGGCCGACACACCGCCGGCCTGGGCGCGCCGGCCGCGGCGCCCGTGCCGCCGATGCGCATCCTGCTGGCCGAGGACACGCTGGTGAACCAGCGCGTCGCCACCGCGCTGCTGGAGCGGCAGGGGCACCGCGTGACCGTCGTCGGCGACGGGCGCGCGGCGCTGGATGCGGTGGCGCGCGAGGCGTTCGACCTCGTGCTGATGGACATGCACATGCCGGAGATGGACGGCTTGGCCGCCACCCGCGCCATCCGCGCCCTGCCCGGCCGGGCGGCGGAGCTGCCGGTGGTGGCGCTGACGGCCGCCGCCAGCGTGGCCGACAATCAGGCCTGCCGCGCCGCCGGGATGAACGACGTGGTTGCCAAGCCCTTCCGCCCCGAGGACCTGCTGGCCGCGCTCGCCCGCTGGGCCCCGCGCGGACACGCCGCCGCGCCGCCCTGTGCGCCGTCCCCCTGTGCGCCATACGCGCCGGCGCCCAC
This sequence comes from Azospirillum sp., assembly GCA_035629155.1. Lineage (GTDB taxonomy): Bacteria > Pseudomonadota > Alphaproteobacteria > Azospirillales > Azospirillaceae > Azospirillum. The sequence goes on from DASPIO010000407.1 coordinate 16,794, forward strand.
GGCCCAGGCGGGCGACGAGCCGCCGGTGTTCGACCCGGAGATCGTCACCTTCGCCTTCGGCGGCTTCGGCGCGGAGGTGCGCGGGCTGCTCGGCGACTTCCTGGAATCGCTTGCCGGGATGCTGGGCACGGCGCGCGGCGCGCTGGCGGCCGGCGACACCGGTGCGGCGCGCGCCACCGCGCACGCCGCCGCCGGCAGCGCCGGCAGCATGGGGGCGCTGCGCCTGCGCCGGACGCTCGCCGAGGTGGAACGGCTGCTCGTCGCCGGGCGTCCCGCCGAGGCCCGGCGCGAACTGGACGCCGCCACGGCCGGGCTGGACGATCTGGCCGGAGCGCTGGGCCGGACGGTGTCGCCCGACGCGCCGGGTGAGGCCATCGCCGCCTACCGCGCCCGCATCGCCCGCGCCAACACCCCTGAACCGGCGGCTTGATACGGGACGAAGCGGCGGCATGCGCTGTTTTCCGGGGGATGAAACCTCACTCCCAGGGGACGGCGCATGAAGATCAGCGACATCATGACCCGCGACGTGCAGACCGTGGCGCCGGACGACACCATCCGCCGGGCCGCGCAGATGATGGACGAACTGAACGTCGGGGCTCTGCCGGTGTGCGACGGCGGGCGGCTGGTCGGCGTCGTCACCGACCGCGACATCACCGTGCGCGCCACCTCGGCCGGCATGGCGCCCGACCAGTGCCGGGTGTCCGAGGTGATGACCGACGACCCGCGCACCTGCTACGAGGACGACCCGGTCATGGAGGTGACGCGCCTGATGTCCGGCCAGCAGATCCGCCGCGTGCCGGTGCTGGACCGCGACGACAATCTGGTCGGCATCGTCTCGCTGGGCGACCTCGCCACCGACGCCAAGAACACGCAGTCGGTGGAGGACACGCTGGAGCGCATCTCCGAACCCTCGCGGCCCGACCGCGACGGGGCGCAGGGCTGAGCGGGGGAGGAACCGCCATGGACGAGGAAACCCGCATCCGCGAGCGCGCCTACGCCATCTGGGAGCGCGAGGGGCGCCCCGATGGCCGGCACGGCGAACATTGGGAGCAGGCCTGCCGCGAACTGGCGGCGGAATCGACGGTGGGCGGCGCCGCCCCCGGCGTGAACCCGCCGCCCGGCCCGGACTCCGGCGTGCAGAACCCGCCGAGCGCCAGCGAGCGGCACCTGCGTGAAGCCGCCGACCGCATGCGCGCCGCCGACCAGGGCGAGCCGGCCGACCGTGCGCCTGCCGACCGTACGTGGGTGACGGAGGGATAGTGGCCGGGGGAGAGGCGGGCGGACCGCCTACTCCGGCTTGACGCTGACCGCCTCGGGGCCCTTGTCGCCCTGGCGGACGGTGACGCGCACGCGCTCCTTCTCGTTGAGGGCGGCGAGGCCGGAGCGCTCCAGCGCGCGGACGTGCACGAAGACGTCGCGCCCGCCGCCGTCCGGCGCGATGAAGCCGAAGCCCTTGCCGGTGTCGAACCACTTCACCGTGCCGTCCACCTCCGTCGTCGGCCCGGACGCCGCGTCGCGCGGCGCCGGAGCGCGGCGCGGCCCCCGATCACCACCGCGTTCGGAACGGTCGCCCCGATCGAAACCGGCTTCTTCGCGGCGGTCGCGGTTGAAGCCGCCGCGCTCGCCGCCGCGCTCGCCGCCGAAGCCGCCCGGCCGGGGGCCGCGCGGCGCGGGCTTGCCGGCGGGCCGGGCGGTCGAGGTGTCGACGGAGTGCAGCGCGCTGACCTGCGCGCCCTTGCGGCTGCCGACGAGGTCGACGACGAGCGTGGTGCCGTCGGGAAGCGTGTCGTGGCCGGCGGCCTGCAGCAGCGCGCCGGGCAGCAGCGCGTCGGACGCGCCATCGGCGGAGCGGACGAAGCCGAAGCCGCGGGCGGGGTCGAACCACTTCAGGGTGACCTGGATGCCGGTGGCCAGCACGGTCGGCTGGCGGTACACGTGGCGGGGCGGTTGGCGCATCATGGCAGGCGTGCTCGATCCGTCGGCTGTCTGGGCGGGCTCTTGTAGCACAGATCGCCGCACGCGGGCGCCGTCGCAAGACGGCGGGGGTGGAAAAAAGCCGTGGCGCGGAGCGCCCCTCCCGACGTGGCGCGGAGCGCCCCTCCCGCCGTAGCGCGGAGCGCCCCTCCCGCCGTGGCGCGGGGCGCCCCCTCCCGACGACGTCACACCCGCTCCGGCACCGGTGGCGGTTCGGTCGGGGGGACGGGGATGGGGGCCGGGGGTTCGTCGATCGGCGGACGCGCGGGGTCGTCGGGCACGCCGGGGCCGGGGGGCGGCATCGGCGGCGGCTCCTGCGGCGGCGGGGTCGGCGGCCAGGGCCCGCCCATCAGCCGCCCCCTTCCGGACGGGTGCCGGCGCCCGCCCCGGTCTCCGACAGGCGGCGGGCCTTGTTCAGGCTGTCCATGCACTGCGATTCGTCGCCGCTCCGGGCGGCGGCGCGGGCGGCGGTGACCAGCGCCTCCATCTGCGCCCGCACGGCGGCCAGCCCCATGGCGCCGCCGGTCGGCGGTGGCGCGTCCGCCGTCGAACCGGCGTCCGGGCGGATGGCGGGGGCGGTCGGCATCGTCTCGTTGCGCGGCAGGGGCGGGTCGATGACCGCGGGGTCCCCCACGGCCGGCGGCGTGATCACCCCGCCCGAGCGCGCGAGGTCCCGCGAGGTGACGCCGCCATCGGACTCGCCGGTGCTGCCCGCCGTGCCCGGCGGCAGGCCGGTGGCGCCCGGCGGCGTCACGGTGGGCGGCGGCGCGGCCGAGAGGTTCTGCGCGGCGGCGAAGCGGTCGACCAGGTCGCCGCAGGCGCCGCCGGTCGCCCCCTGCCCCATACCCTGCGCCATCGCCGGCGGCGCGGCGCCGCCGGCGAGAAGCAGCGCGAGGCCCGCGCCGCGCAACACCGTTTTCATGGCCCTCCCCCTCCGAATGGTTCCTTGCAAGGGAAACGGACGCGCGGCGGCGCGGTTCCGCCCCGCCCTTTCATGATTTCAATGCGGAAACACGCATGTGTACATTGAAATAATACAGGAGCCTCGTGTCTGCGCGGAAACAACAGATGCAGCGCAAAGTGGTATGACCGGATTTCCGGTTGTCAGTTCTTCAGATCTTCGTAATGCTTCCCGCCGCAGCGACTTTCCGAACACCCCGTGGACGGCCCATCTTGAGCACGCCGACGGCAGGATTTCCTGAGATATCCGTCCTGGTGATTGATGACGACGATCTCGTGCGGGCGGGGTTTTCGGCGTTTCTGACCGGGCTCGGCTTGCGGCCGATCGAATGCACGGGCATCGACGCCCTGGACGGCCTCGTGCCGGCCGAGCGCGACACCGTGTGCGCGGTGGTGACCGACTTCCGCTTCCGCCGGCCGCCGTCCGGCGCCGACGCGCTGGTGCGCGTCCGCCAGGCGTTCCCCGCCCTGCCCGTCATCGTGCTGACCGGCGACACCTCGGACGAGCCGCGCCACGCCGCCGCCCTGATCGACGCCGTGCTGCACCACAAGCCGGTGCGCGTCACGCCGATGATCGATGCGCTGATGGCCGCCTATTACACCTTCGCCGCGAAAAGCGGCGGCTGAGGGAGCCTGTCGCCGGGGGGCCCGCGTGCCCTTTCGCGGGCTTGCCCTGTTGAGGTGCCGCGACGGGACGCGGCGCGCGGCGCGGCCGATGGGGGGCCGGAATGCGACGCCGACGTCGCCCACCGGCGGACCAACCACCCCGATGAACCGTTCATGGCCTACGGGAAGTTCTTCCGCGACCGCCAGAAGCGACGCCACGGCGGTAAGGACGGCCGCGAGGGCCGCAGCCGCTGAAACGCCGCACGCAAGAGGACCGATGACCAACACCGCACCGCGTTCCGGCACCCCGCCGGCCTCCGCCGAAGCCGAGGCGTTCTATGCCAAGAGCTTGAAAATGCTCAACGAATCCAGGGTGCCTTTCCTGCTGGGCGGCACCTACGCCGTGTGCTCCTACACGGGCATCAGCCGGCCGACGAAGGACATCGACGTGTTCTGCAAGGCCGGCGATTTCCCGCGTATCCTTACCTGGTTCCAGGAGCGCGGCTTCCATACGGAGATCGAGGACGAGCGCTGGATCGGCAAGGTGTACGACGGCGACCGCTTCTTCGACGTCATCTTCAACTCGGCCGTCTGCATCAATCCGGTGACCGACCGCTGGTTCGAGGAGAAGCACACCGCCCTCATCCATGGCACCGAGGTGCAGCTCATCCCGCCGACGGAGCTGATCTATTCCAAGGCGTTCGTGCAGATCCGCCACAAGTACGACGGTGCGGACGTCGCCCACCTGATCCTGCGCCAGCACGCCGCCATCGACTGGAAGCGCCTGCTGTCGCACATGGAGCAGTACTGGGAGGTGCTGCTGATCCACGCGCTGAACTTCCGCTTCATCTATCCGACCGAGCGCGACCTGATCCCCGAGTGGCTGGTCGGCGAGCTGCTGAGCCGCCTGCACGAGCGGGCCAAGCTGCCGGTGCCGCAGATGAAGATCTGCAGGGGCCGCCTGTTCTCGCGCGAGGACTACCACATCGACGTGGCCGAATGGGGCTTCGCCGACGTCGCCGGCGAGGGGGAGCTGAAGTATGAACGGGACTGAGGACGGAACCATCACGGTGGCCGGCCAGATTACAGTTGCCGGCTTGGGCGACCTGCACGTCGGCGAGACGGCGGTGCACCCCTTCCGCGAGCTGTTCCAGGAGATCGCGCAGAAAGCCGACGTGCTGGCGCTGTGCGGCGACCTGACCAACCACGGCAAGGTCCGCGAGGCCGAGGTGCTGGCCGAGGACCTGCGCCACCTGACCATCCCCGTCGTCGGCGTGCTGGGCAACCACGACCACGAGTGCGGGGCGGTGGAGGAACTGCGCCACATCTTCGAGCAGGCCGGCGTCTGCCTGCTGGACGACGGCACGCCGCACGTCATCAAGGGCATCGGCTTCGCCGGGGTGAAGGGCTTCGCCGGCGGCTTCGAGAACCTGATGCTGGACGCCTTCGGCGAGCCGGCCATCAAGCAGTTCGTGCACGAGGCGGTGAACGAGGCGATGAAGCTGGAAACCTCGCTGCGCCAGCTCGACACCGAGCGCACGGTGGTGGTGCTGCACTACGCGCCCATCGCCGACACGGTGGAGGGCGAGCCGTCGCAGATCTTCCCCTTCCTGGGCTCCTCGCGCCTGGCCGAGACCATCGACCGCCACCACCACCACGTGAAGGCGGTGCTGCACGGCCACGCCCACCACGGCCGCTATTCCGGCACCACGCCGCGCGGCACCCCGGTGTTCAACGTCGCCCAGACCATCGCCAAGGAGACCGGGCGGCCGTACGGGCTGGTGCGGGTGTAGCAAGCCGGGTGGGGGGGCAACACTCAGCACAGCCATGCGCTCCCCGCCATAGCCCGCCCCCCATTCCCCATCGTAGGGTGCCGGGCATGGACACCATGCTCCTCGCCAACCTCTCCGCCCTGGGGGCCGCGCTGTGCTGGGCGGCGGGCGGGCTGATCGCCGTCGGGCCGGTGCGGGCCATCGGCTCGCTCGCCTTCAACCGGCTGCGCATGATCATCGTCTTCGCGCTCCTGGCCACCCTCGCCACGGCGCTCGGCGGGTGGGAGCGGCTGAGCGCGGAACAGGCGCTGTGGCTGGGGCTGTCGGGCGCCATCGGCATCGTGCTGGGCGACACGGCGCTGTTCTGGGCGCTGGGGCGGCTGGGACCGCGGCGCAACGTCGTCGTCTACGCCACCAACGCGCCGATCACGGCGCTGCTCGGCTGGACCCTGCTGGGCGAGTCGCTGGGGCCGTGGACCTGGGCGGGCATCCTGCTGGTGACGCTGGGCGTCATGCTGGCCGTGGCGTTGCGCGGCGGCAACGGCGAGACGCACGACTGGGAGACGGTGCGCGGCCGGCTCGCCGGCGCCGTCGCGGTGTGCCTGTTCGCCGCCCTCTGCCAGGCTGCCGGGTCGATCATCGCCAAGCCGGCGCTGGAGACCGGCGCCGACCCCGTCGCCGGGGCCGCCGTGCGCGTCGGCGTGTCGGGGCTGCTGCTGGTCGCCTGGGGGCTGCGGCCGGGCGGCGGGCCGCTGTTCGGCGCGGCGCTGGACGCGCGCGTGCTGGGCATGGTGGTCGCCAACGGGGCGCTCGGCCTCGGGCTGGGGATGACGCTGCTGCTGGTCGGGCTGAAGTTCGGCAACGCCGGTGTGGTCGCCACGCTGTCGGCGACCAGCCCGGTTCTGATCCTGCCCATGCTGTGGGCGCTGACCCGGCAGGCACCCGGCCCCGGCGCCTGGATCGGCGCGGCGCTGGCGGTGGCCGGCGTCGGGCTGATCGTGAACCGATAGGCCGGGTTGACGCCGCCGCCGCGCTCTGGCCCGATAGCGAAAAATCGGGAGAGACGAGGATGAGCGAACGGTTCGACGTGGTGGTGGTCGGCGGCGGGGTGATGGGCTGCGCCACCGCCTTCTTCCTGATGAGCGAGCCGGGATTCGCCGGCACGGTCGCGGTGGTCGAGCGCGACCCGTCGTACCGCGCCGCATCCTCGGCGCTGTCGGCCAGTTCGATCCGGCAGCAGTTCTCCACGCCGGCCAACATCGCGCTGTCACGCTTCGGGCTGGATTTCATCCGCGACGCCACGCGGCATCTATCGGTGGACGGCGATCCCGTGGACCTGGGCCTGCGCGAACCCGGCTACCTGTACCTCGCCACGCCGGCCGGGGTGGGCGTGCTGGAGGCCAACCACGCGGTGCAGCGCGCCTGCGGCGTGGACGTGGCGCTGCTGGCGCCCGACGCGCTGGCGGCGCGTTTCCCGTGGCTGAGCCCGGCGGGAATCGCGCTGGGCTCGCTCGGCCTGTCGGGCGAGGGGTGGTTCGATGGCTACAGCCTGATGCAGGCGTTCCGCCGCAAGGCCAAGGCGCTCGGCGCCACCTTCATCGCCGGAGAGGCAGCCGGCATGACGCTGGAGGGTGTCCGGGTGGCGGCGGTGGCGCTGGCGGACGGGCGGCGGCTGGAGTGTGGCACGGTGGTCAACGCCGCCGGGCCGCGGGCGCGCAGCGTCGCCGCCATGGCCGGCGTGGCGTTGCCGGTATCGGCGCGCAAGCGCTGCGTCTTCGTCTTCGACTGCCGGGAGGATCTGCCGGGCTGTCCGCTGGTCATCGACCCGTCGGGCGTGTGGTTCCGGCCGGAGGGCCGGCAGTTCATCTGCGGCGCCCCGCCGCCCGAGGACCGCGACCCCGACACCCTCGACCTCACCGTCGAGCACGACCTGTTCGACGACATCCTGTGGCCGGCGCTGGCCGCACGCGTGCCCGCCTTCGAGGCGATCAAGGTGACCAACGCCTGGGCCGGGCATTACGAATACAACGACGTCGACCAGAACGCCGTGATCGGCCCGCACCCGGAGATCGTCAACCTGCTGTTCGCCAACGGCTTCAGCGGCCACGGCCTGCAGCACGCGGCTGGCGTGGGGCGCGGCTTGGCGGAGTGGATCGCGTACGGCGCGTGGCGCAGCCTGGACCTCTCCCCCTTCTCCTACGAGCGCCTGCGCGAGGGCCGGCCGCTGGTGGAGAACTGCGTGATCTGAGCGGACCGGGCCGCTTCCTTCCGATCCCTGCCGATCCCCGCCGATCCCCGACGCTCCAAAACGGAACCAGGGGCCCGAAGGCCCCTGGTCCGTAACCCACGCAACCGATCGGATGGATCAGCCGCGGTTCATGCGGTTCTCGACCAGCTCGGTCACGACGCCCGGATCGGCGAGCGTCGAGGTGTCGCCCAGCGCGTCGTGCTCGTTCGCGGCGATCTTGCGCAGGATGCGGCGCATGATCTTGCCCGAACGGGTCTTCGGCAGGCCCGGCGCCCACTGGATGAGGTCGGGCGAGGCGATCGGGCCGATCTCCTTGCGGACCCAGGCCACCAGCTCCTTGCGCAGCTCTTCCGTCGGGTTTTCGCCGGCGTTGAGCGTGACGTAGGCGTAGATGCCCTGGCCCTTGAGGTCGTGCGGGTAGCCCACCACGGCGGCCTCGGCCACCTTCGGGTGCGCCACCAGCGCGCTCTCCACCTCGGCCGTGCCCATGCGGTG
>DASPIO010000408.1:0-17934 GCA_035629155.1 Azospirillum sp.
AGCGCCGCGTCTTCAACTACACGCAGGTCAACCGCCTGCCGATCCGCCTGCAGCGCATGGTCGCCGAGACCGAGACCATGGAGTTCGTCACCACCCACACCGAGGTGGAGGCGCTGCTCCTGGAATCGAACCTCATCAAGAGGCTGATGCCGCGCTACAACGTGCTGTTGCGCGACGACAAGTCCTTCCCCTACATCATGATCACCAAGGGCCACGACTACCCGCAGCTCCTGAAGCATCGCGGCAGCCGCGCGCAGGACGCCTGGTATTTCGGCCCCTTCGCCTCCGGCGCGGCGGTGACGCGCACCATCACGGCGCTGCAGCGCGCCTTCATGCTGCGCAACTGCGCCGACACGGTGTTCAACGCCCGCACGCGGCCCTGCCTGCAATACCAGATCAAGCGCTGCACCGCGCCCTGCGTCGGCCGCGTCAGCCCGCAGGAGTACCAGGCGCAGGTCGACCAGGCGCGCGCCTTCCTGTCCGGCAAGAGCCGCGACATCCAGGGCGAACTGGCCAGGGCGATGACGGACGCCGCCGAGGCGCTGAACTTCGAGACCGCGGCGCAGATCCGCGACCGCATCCGGGCGCTCACCGCCATCCAGGCGCACCAGGACATCAACATCGAGGGCGTGGTCGAGGACGCCGACGTCATCGCCGCCCACGCCGACGGCGGCAGCACCTGCATCCAGGTCTTCTTCTTCCGTGGCGGGCGCAACTACGGCAACCGCGCCTACTTCCCCAGCCATGACAAGGCGCAGGAGACAGAGGACGTGCTCTCCGCCTTCGTCGCCCAGTTCTACGAGAACAAGACCGCCCCGAGCCTCGTCCTGCTCAGCCACGAGGTGACGGAGCACGAGCTGCTGACCGAGGCGCTCAGCTTGCGTGCCGAACACAAGGTCGAACTGGCCGTGCCCAAGCGCGGCGACAAGCGCCGGATCGTCGAGCACGCGCTGACCAACGCGCGCGAGGCGCACGGCCGCCGGCTGGCCGAACACTCCTCGCAGCAGCGCCTCTTGGAAGGCGTGGCCGAGGTCTTCGGGCTGGACGCCCCGCCCGACCGCATCGAGGTCTACGACAACAGCCACGTGCAGGGCGCCTTCGCCATCGGCGGCATGATCGTCGCCGGGCCGGAGGGGTTCATGAAAAACGCCTACCGCAAGTTCAACATCCGCTCGGAGGACGCGGCCGGCGACGACTACGCCATGATGCGCGAGGTGCTGACCCGCCGCTTCGGCCGCGCCCTGAAGGAGGACCCGGAGCGCACGGGCGGCACCTGGCCGGACCTCGTCCTGATCGACGGCGGCCAGGGGCAGCTTTCCATCGCGCGGCAGGTGTTCGATGAACTGGGCATCACCGACGTGCCGCTGGTCGCCATCGCCAAGGGGCCGGACCGCAACGCGGGGCGGGAGCACTTCTTCATGCCCGACCGGGCGCCGTTCCAGATGGAGTCGCGCGACCCGGTGCTCTATTTCCTGCAACGTCTGCGCGACGAGGCGCACCGCTTCGCCATCGGCACGCACCGGGCGCGGCGCGCCAAGGCGATCACCAAGTCGCCCATCGACGAGATCCCCGGCATCGGTCCGGCGCGCAAGAAGGCGTTGCTGCACCATTTCGGCAGCGGCAAGGCGGTGGCGCGGGCCGGGCTGGCCGATCTGGAGGCGGTTGAGGGGATCAATCGTACGGTGGCGAAAAAGATCTACGATCATTTCCATCCGGATGGTTAGAATGGGCCCGCCGTTGCGAGCCTCACACGCCATGATGACCAGCCTTCCGAACCTGCTGACCCTGTCGCGCATCGCGGTGATCCCGCTGGTGGTCGGGCTTTTCTACGTGCCCGAGGCCTGGGCCGCCTACAGCGCCTGCTCGCTGTTCGCGGCGGCCTGCATCACCGACTACTTCGACGGCTACCTGGCCCGCGCGTGGGAGCAGGAGTCGGTGATCGGCAAGTTCCTCGACCCCATCGCCGACAAGCTGCTGGTCGCCGCCACGCTGATCATGCTGGTCGGATTCGGCCGGCTGACCGGCCTGTCGATTCTGGCCGCCGTGGTGATCCTGCTGCGCGAGGTGCTGGTGTCGGGCCTGCGCGAGTATCTGGCCGGCCTCAACGTCGGCGTGCCGGTGACGCGGCTGGCCAAGTGGAAGACGACCATCCAGATGGTCGCGCTGGGTTTCCTGATCGTCGGCGATTACGGCCCGCGCGAGCTTCCGGTGACGCTGATCGGCATCACCGGCCTGTGGGCCGCCGCCATCCTCACCTTCGTCACCGGTTGGGACTACATGCGCGCCGGCCTCAAGCACATGACGGCGGAACCCGCCCGCCCGCGCCCCGCCGCCAAGCAGGCCCGTTCAGCATGAAGATCTTCGGTTTGACGGGCTGGAGCGGCAGCGGAAAGACGACGCTGGCTGTGAAGCTGCTGCCGGCGCTGATCGGCCGGGGCCTGCGCGTGTCGACGATCAAGCACGCGCACAAGGGCTTCGACATCGACCACCCCGGCAAGGACAGCCACAACCACCGCATGGCCGGCGCCACCGAGGTGCTGGTCAGCTCGCCCAAACGCTGGGCCCTGATGCACGAGCTGCGCGACGAGCCGGAACCGACGCTGGAGGATCTGCTGCCCAAGCTGCAGCCGGTCGACCTGCTGCTGATCGAGGGCTTCAAGCGCGACCGCCATCCGAAGCTGGAGGTCTGGCGCCCCAGCGTCGGCAAGCCGCTGATCGCCGCCGAGGACCCGACCATCGTGGCCATCGCCAGCGACGGCGACGTCCCCGGCGCCCGAGTGCCGGTCTTCCACATCGATGACGCGGAAGCGATGGCGGCGTTCGTGGTGGAGCATTGCGGGCTGCGTCAAGTCGGGTGACTCTTGCCCCCTACAACCCCTTTCCCGCCTTCAGCCACACCACCAGATCCGGCTCCGCCATGAACCACAGGTATGAGTTCACGGCGATGCCGGAGAACCGCGCCTTGGCCGGCGCCGCACCCCGGTGCTCGAACACGCTGACGAACGCCACCTGATCGTCGGGGAAACCCGCCGCCCGCGTGGTCGCCAGCAGCTCGGCCTTGCGTTCCTCGGTGAAGGGGCCGTCGGTCGCGACGACCTCGATGAAGACCAGCCGCATGCGCTGTTCGCCGAGGTCGGCCAGCACCACGTCGGGCAGCAGCCTCTGCTGGTCGATGGGCAGGCCGATTCGGCGCATCAGCGCGTCGTCCTGCGCCACGATCTTGGTGGCGCTCTCGCTGATCCACAGCACGGCGGGCTCGATCAGGTGGCGGGGCGCGAACTCCTCCACCACGGCCTTGGTCAGCACCGAACTGGTGCCGGGGCTCATGACGCGCGATCCACCCTTGGGCAGCCGCACCTCCACCGCCTCGCGCCCGGCCACGCGGTCGCGCAGGATGGCGGTGCGGGCCAGTTGGTCGGCGCTCAGGTGCGTCGCCGCCCACGCCCGCGCCGCCGCGGCGAAGCCCTCCTCAGGGGCCGTGATCAGGTCGGCGAAGCTGCGCTTCAGCGCGTAACGGCCCAGGCTGCTGGTGGTGGCGATGCCCTCGCGCAGCACCACGGCGTTGTAGGTGATCAGGCCCTGGCGCAGCGTCTCGTCGCGGATGGGCTCGCGCGTGTTGTCCTTGTACCAGGGCTCGCCCGGCGGCGCGAACTTGGGCCGGGTGGAGGCGGTGCGGAAGGCCAGCCGCGCCTGCGTGCCGGTCAACGCCGCCTGCGCGTCGCTCATCCGGCAGACCTGGGTGGGGGCCAGCCACACGTCGTCGCCCTCCACGGCGCCGACGTAGAGCAGGGCGAAGACCGTTCGCGCCGCCATCTCGCGCACGACGTAGTTGCGGTCGGCCAGCCCCTCCGGGAACACATCGGCCAAGCGGCGCTTGATGGTCGCCACGTCGGCCAGCGGCGGCAGGTCGCCCGTTGCGGGGACGATCACGGCGGGCGGCGATGGCTCCGGCGACGGGGCGGGGGCGAAGCCGAAGAGGTCGGGTTGGGTGGGGAGGTCTACCATCTGCGAACACTTGCCCCCACCCTAACCCTCCCCCGCTGCGCTCTCGCCGGATCTTCGATCCGGCTGCCGCGACAGGCGGGTCCTTTGGACCCGCTGAGAGCAGGGGAGGGAACTCCGCCGCAGGCCCCATAACCCTCCCCTGCGCAGCGGGGGAGGGTGGCCGAGCCAAACGATGGCCGGGTGGGGGCAAGTTCTGTGGGCGTGCTCATCCCCCGTACATCTCCCAGATCCGCTTCTCGATCGCCGCCTTTCCCGCCCGGCGCGCGATCAGCCGATCGAGCGTCCTCAACTCCTCCGCCGCCGGCAGCGGCGTTGCCTCGATCTCGTAGGCCGACACGGCGGGCGTGCCGTTGATGCAGCGGAACGCCTGGTCCATCGCCTCGCTGTTCAGGAGCGCGGCCAGCGCCTGGGCGGAGATCAGCGGGGTCCGCCCGCGCATGGGCTTCACCATGTTCAGATGGTTCTCCACCGACACCGCCCCGCCGTGCTCGTCGATGAAGCCCTGCGGCAGTTCGGCGGCGATCAGGCGGCGGGCCTGCTCCAGCGCGGTGGTCCGCTGCACCAGCACGCAGGCGGTGCGCACGATGTTCGGCTCGTCCGCCGGGCCGGGCACGAACCACGCCTTGTGGTTGCGCGTCACCGCCTTGAAGGCGAACCGGCCGGAGCCGTCGGCGGCCACGCACTCCGCCCAGATCAGCGGCACCGCACCGCGCACCTTCCTGTCGTGCAGCTTCGGCTTGTGGCGGTTCCACACCAGCGGGCCGGTCGACACCTCATAGCCGATGTCGGCCAGCCGGCCAGTCATGGCGCGCAACCGGTGCGCCAGTTCCACCTGCCGTGCGTGGCGCGGCAGCAGCCACGGCCCCGACGGGTCCGCCGGCACGGAGAAGCCGCCGCCCGCCGTCACCGCCACGTCCCCCGTCTCGCGCGCCGCCAGAAAGGACACGGCGATGCGCGGCGCCGCCGCGCGGTAGACGGCCAGCAGCGCCTCCTGCAGCACGTCGGCGAAGACGCCCTTGCGCGCGTCGACGAAGTCGAGGGAGACCGGCGGCGCCCGCTCCCCCAGCAGCTTGCGCAAATTCTTGAAGTACTCGCCGCCCAGGAAGCCGGCCGGCGTCACATAGGCGATGACGCCCCCCGGCCGCACCAGACGCACGGCGAGGTCGGTGAACAGGCCGTAGACGTTGGCGTGCCCGTACAGGCTGCGCGCCCAGCGCACCCGCACCTCCTTGTCCAGCGTGATGCGCCCATACGGCGGGTTGCCGACGACGAGGTCGTAGCCGCCGCGCTCCGCGATCTCCGAATCGTCGATGGCGAGGCTGTCGCGCACCTCCACCAGCCGCGCCAGCCGGCGCCCGGCCGCGCGCGCGGCGTCGAGCAGCACCATCTCGACGAACACCTGCGACATCCAGGCGCCCAGCGGGTCGATGTCGATGCCCGACAGGTGCGCCTCGACGTGCGCCAGAATCTCTTCCGCCGGGGCGCCGGTCCGTGCCGCCGCCATCCGCGCCGCCACCGGCGCCAGGAAGGCGCCGCCGCCGCACGCCGGGTCCAGCACGCGCGCCGTCCGCCAGTCCACCCCGGCCGCCTCCGCCTGGTCCAGCAGCCGTTCGGTCAGGGCGGGCGGGGTGTAGAAGACGCCGAAGTCGCCGCGATGGTTCTCCGGCAGCATGGCGGTGTAGATGGTGCCGATGGCGTAGCCGGCGTCCAGCGGCGGCATCTCCGCCGCCCTGGCGGCGATGTCGGCGGCGACGCGCTGCTCGGTCTTGCCCACCTGCGCGCGGCCGGCGCGCGCGGGGCGCACCGGGCGTGCAAGATCCGGGGCCAGCATGTCCCAGTAATGCTCGACCACGAAGGTCATGAATCCTTGGGAAAACCGCAGCCGCTCCAAGTCGGTGCCGCGACTCGCGGCGAGACGGCGCGCGCCCTCGCGCAGCTCCTTAAGGGCTGCACAAGAGGATGGGCGTGGATCGACTGTGGGTGCCAGGGCGCGCGCTGAGTAATTCATCCAGTTCACGGCCTCGGCGAGGCATGACGTCACGGAACCGGACTATAGGAGACGCCACCGCCCGCCGCAAGGCCGAGCCACGCGGCGGGCGGCGCCTCAATCGTCCCCCAACGCGTACCGCGCGGCCTGCACCCGGTTCGTCACGCCCAGCTTGTCGAAGATGTGGCCGAGGTGGCATTTGACCGTGACGTCGCTGATGTTCAGCGTCTTGGCGATGACCTTGTTCGGCAGGCCCTGGCGCAGGAGCCTCATGACCTCGGCCTCGCGCGGCGTCAGGTCGACTTCGGGCCGCGCGGCCGGGCCGGCGGTGCGTTCGGGGCATCCCTGGCGTTGCGCCAGGAGTGCCGCCGGAATGAAGATTTCGCCGGAGCGCATCAGGTTGAGCGCGGCCAGGAACGCGCTCATCGGCAGCCGCTTGGGGATGTATCCGGAAAAGCCCAGGCCGACGGCCTCGACCGCGGCCCGCTGGCTCTCGCCGCTGGCCAGCAGGGCGGCCAGGGCGCCGGGATGGTGCTCGCGCAGCATCGCCATCGCCGCGGGCAGGTCGATGTCCGGAATCGTGTCGGCAATGAGCGCGATATCGATGGCGTCGCTTCGCGCAATGATCGCCACTGCCTCCTGGAATGTTCCTGCCTCGGCAATCGATACATCTTGCCCAAGTGATAAAAGAAACGGGCGAACGCCATCGCGGAACAATGCATGTGGATCCGACAACATGATGTTCATGGGTGGCCTCGCGCATTTTTATATAAGATCTAAACAGGATGGTAAAACTATTGTTGGAAGAGGATGCCGTTGGTGGGTTAACAGATAGGCAGCGATCTGATTTTTGCATTGCGACCTGCTGACGCAGGCGGCGGCGCACACTTGATTCTGGTCAAGCCGGTCGATGTGACGCGGGGCTACCCGGTGTATCGCGGCGTATCGTCCGGTAACGTCCGTCCGCCGTCCGGTACCTTCGCAGGGCTTGCGCCGGCCCCCGCCGAACCGGCAAAATCGTGGCGCAGGAACAGGTTGCGATCCCCTCATGGCCCAGCTCAGTGACGACTGCTTCGCCTTCGGCGGCGACTTGATGCCCGTGGACGCCGCGCTCGCCGCGCTGCGGGGCCGGCTGCACGCGGTGACCGAGGCCGCCACCGTGCCGTTGGCGCAGGCCCTCGGCCGCGTGCTGGCGGAGGACGTGGTGGCGCCCTTCGACGTGCCGCCGCACGCCAATTCGGCCGTCGACGGCTACGCCGTCTTCTTCGACGACCTGACGCCGGGCGCCGACACCGTGCTGCCGGTCACCGCCCGCGTCGCCGCCGGCCAGACGCTCGGCCGGCCGGGCGCGCGGGGAGAGGCGGTGCGCATCTTCACCGGCGCTCCCATGCCCGCCGGCTTCGACACCGTCCTCATGCAGGAGGACTGCCGGGCCGAGGGCGAACCGGGCCGGGGTGGCGCCGTCACCATTCCGGCCGGCATCAAGCGCGGCGCCAACCGCCGCGAGGCGGGGGAGGACGTCACGGCGGGTGCGGTGATCCTGGCGGCGGGCCGCCGCCTGCGGCCGGAGGACATCGGGCTCGCCGCCTCCGTCGGCCGGCGCGAGCTGGCGGTGCGCCGCCCGTTGCGCGCCGCCGTCTTCTCCACCGGCGACGAGGTCCGGGAGCCGGGCGCCCCGCTGCCGCAGGGGTGCATCTACGACGCCAACCGCTTCTCCCTGATGGCGGCGCTGGCGCAGCTCGGCTGCGCCGTCACCGACCTCGGTATCCTGCCCGACCGCCGCGACGCCATCCGCGACGCGCTGGCCGAGGCCGCCGCCGCGCACGACGTGCTGGTCACCTCGGGCGGCGTGTCCACGGGCGAGGAGGACCACGTCAAGGCGGCGGTGGAGGCGCAGGGCTCGCTGCACTTCTGGCGCCTCGCCATCAAGCCGGGGCGGCCGGTGGCGCTGGGGCAGGTGAGGGGGACCGCCTTCATCGGCCTGCCCGGCAACCCGGTGGCGGTGATGGTCACCTTCCTGCGCGTCGCCCGGCCGCTGCTGCTGCGCCTGATGGGGGCGGAGGAGAAGGCGCCGCCGCTGTTCCCGGTGCGCGCCGGCTTCGCCTACAAGAAGAAGGCGGGGCGGCGGGAATACGTGCGCGCCCAACTGGCCCGCGGCGAGGATGGTACCTTGACCGCCCTCAAGCACCCGCGCGATGGTGCCGGCATCCTGTCGTCGATGGTTGAATCCGATGGGCTGGTCGAATTGCCCGAGGATCTGACGCGTCTGGAACCCGGGGCGGTGGTGGATTTCCTGCCCTTCAGCGAGGTGCGGTGATGAAGGTTCTCTATTTCGCGTGGCTGCGCAGCAAGATCGGCGTCGCCCAGGAAGACGTCGCGCCGCCCGCCGAGGTGCGCGACGTCGGCGGCCTCGTCGAATGGCTGAAGGCCCGCAGCCCGAAGCACGCCGAGGCGCTGGCCAACACCGCCGTGGTCAAGGTGGCGGTGAACCAGGAGTACGTGCCCTACGACCACCCGCTGTCGGCGAACGACGAGGTGGCCCTGTTCCCGCCCGTGACGGGCGGCTGAGAAAGGACGGCGCGCCATGACCGTGAAGGTGCAGCGCGAGGACTTCGACCCCGGCGCCGAGCTGGATGCGCTGACGCGCGGCAAGACCGCCATCGGCGGCGTCACGACCTTCATCGGCTACGTCCGCGACTTGGCCGGCGGCGAGAGCGTTCGGGCGATGACGCTGGAGCACTATCCCGGCATGACCGAACGCCAGTTGGAAGCCATCGAGGCGGAGGCGCGGCGGCGCTGGCCGCTGGACGACGTGCTGGTCATCCATCGCTACGGCCGGCTGGAGCCGGGCGACCGCATCGTGCTGGTCGCCACCGCGTCCGCCCACCGCCAGGCGGCGTTCGAGAGCTGCCACTTCCTGATCGACTGGCTGAAGACCAGGGCGCCCTTCTGGAAGCTGGAGGAGACGCCCGAGGGGGAACACTGGGTGGACGCCAAGGACAGCGACGACGCGGCCGCCGCGCGCTGGGAAGGGCGCAGCGACGGGGCGTGACGCCCCGCCCTCACTCCACCTTGCGCAGGACGGTGTCCAGGCGGCCCTTGCCGGCCTTGTCGATCCAGGCGGCGGCCAGCTTTCCATCGAGGCGCAGGCGGTAGCGCAGCACGTTGCGGCCCTTCTCGTCGAAGACCAGGGTGTCGCCCTCGATGCGGCCCTTGCGGCGCACGCGCTCCATGTCGTCGCCGGGCTCGACGCCGGGGCCGAGCACGTAGTCGGCGTACACCGCGTCGCCCTCCACCCGGTCGACGTTCAGCACCAGCTCGCGGCCGTTGACGTAGGTGCCGTACCAGGCGCCGAAGAAGGGGCGGGCGCCGGTGGCGGTATCGGTGGCCGATCGCTGGCTGCCGGTGAGTGCTGCGCGCATCAGGCTGGGGCTCGGGCTGCGGCCCCAGGAGTCGTCGCACGGCGGGTCGGTGGGGCGCGGCGGCGCCTCCGCGAAGCGCAGGATGCAGGCGCCGAAGCGGCGGACGAACAGGCCGGTGGTGGAGGCGCCGTGCCCGGTCAGGTTGGCCGGCTGGTCGATGATGGTGTGCTCCAGCCCACGGCTGGCCAGGATGGCGCGCGCGTTCTCGCCGCGCCCGCCCGGATCGAAGTCGTCGCCGTGGAAGAAGAACAGCATCACCCGGGCCGAGCGCACGTTGCGCAGGATCGGCCAGAGCTGGGTGGCGTTCTCGCGGTAGCTGTCGTACGCCTCGGAAAAGTTGCCGAAGGCGGCCGGGGCGGTGCCGATCACCGCGTCCAGCTTGTCGGTCAGGCCGGCGGCGAGCAGCGAGATGAAGGCGCCGAACGACTGCCCCGTGGTTACCACACGCTTGTAGCCGCGGTCCTTCAGTTGGTCGACCTGCGCGGCCAGCGCCCGCGAACTGTTCGGCAGGGTGTCGCTGACCCGCATGCGGTCCAGCCGGTAGACGTCCCACCCGGCCTCGCGCAGGACCTGCATGTACAAGGGCGTCGGCGCGCTGGAGTCCTCGACCTCCACCGAGCGGCCGTGGCTCCACACCACGGCGCCCAGCGCCTTCGCCGGTCCCCGCAGCGACGCATCGCCGTAGGCGGGGTTCAGGCGGATCTGCGCGGCGGCCGGTGCGGCCGCGCAGGCCATTGCACCGGCGATCAGCAGACCCAGAAATCCGTTGGCAAGTTTGCGCATCATCCTTCCACGCTCCACGCCCGGAGTACTGCGTTTGGGCGAGGCCCAGGATTTTGTATCGAGGTTAACGCAAGCTTGCCGGGTGCCGCGGATCCGGGAAATGTCACAGTTCACAGCTCGGGCATGGGGGCGCGCGCTGCGGCGGACGGTCGCAGCATTGTGCGAATGAGAATGACTCGCAATTTTTCCGAAAGCGCGCTAGGGTCGCATCGGACAGGCAGGGGAGGCGAGGACATGCCCGGAGCGATCGTGTGGACCGTGGACGACCTGACGGAGGGGGAGGGGGCGGTGCTCTCCGCCGTGCGGCTTTGGTTCCGCTCGGGCACGGCGCGCACCATGCCGGCGATCCGCACGGCCCTCGGGCGCGCGGGCATTCCCGGCGAGGCGCTGCTGCCGCTGTTCGCCATGCTGGGCGTGCTGGCCGCCGACGGCTCCCGCACGCTGTGCGTCGAGGCACCGGCGACGGTGCGCGTGTCCGCCGACGAGATGGCCTTCCTGGAGGCGCTGGGCGCCTTTCAGCACGGCGAGGACGCCGACGGCATGATGCTGCTCGACAACTGGCTGCCGCTGGTCGCGCTGTGCATGGTCTCGGCCTCCGCGCGCGATTTCGGTCGATCGCTGTCCGGCGCGGGCGTGTTCCTGCCGTTCCGGCGGGGCGCCGCGTACCGGCCGGCGATGGCGGCGGAGTGATACCGGCGGCGCCTTCAGGCGCCGGCCGTATGACCGTTCAGCGGGCGGCGCGGCGCGGCGAAGCGGTGGCCAGAGACTTGCGCAGCAGAAGCTGGTCGATGGGCACCTCGATCAGGTCGCCGTCCGGCGTGCGATAGCTGTACTGGCCGCGTTCGTGGCCCGCCCGCGTGTAACCGAGCCGTTCGTAGAAGCGCATCACGCCTGTGTTGTCGCGGTCGACACCCAGTTCCATGGCGCGAACGCCCTGGTCCAGCACGGTGCGCTCGGCCGCCCACATCAGCGCGTGGCCGAGCCCTGCGCGCTGGAACGGCGGGAAGACGCGCAGCGCCCACAGCGTGGCGAGCCCCATGGCGCGCTTGCGCGCGAAGTCCAGCCACGCCTGCCCGGCCGGAAAGCCGCGCACATCGGCGACGAGCATCACCGCGTCACCGCTCTCCTGCGCCTGGAAGGTGGCCTGGATGATTTCCCGGTGCGGCGTGTAGAGCCCGTACCACTCCAGGGCCGGCAAGTCGTCGGCGCGACAGCGGCGGATGGTCGCCGGCATGTCGATCGTCACGCGGGCGATCACGCCGTCCTCGTTCCATCCGTCCATGCCGTCCTCCCGCGTTGCCTTCACCGCACAACGGGTTCCGGCGGTGCGCGTTCCGTCCTGGAACCCGTCGGGTGGGGCGGGGCGTTCATCCCCAGGGGCAACGGACGCGGAGGCGAGGGGTGGACGCCCGGTGGAAAACGGGGGCGGGGAAAGCGGGGGCGGACGTCGCGGCCTTGCTGGGCCAAGCAGTGGAGCGGCTGCGCCGGCGCCGTGTGCGGGAGTGCCTTGAGCGTCTCGACCGCGCCGAGGCCCTGGGCGCCGATCCGCTGGACACCGGCGGCGCCCGCTGGCAGGCGTGCATGCTGCTGGGCGACTTCGCGGGCGCCTGGGCGGTGAGCGACACCGTGCTGGCCCGCGCGGACCCGGCCGGTTTCAACCGCCGGAACCTTCCCTTTCACCGGCGCGCGGTGTGGACCGGCGCACCCCTGGCCGGACGGCGCGTGCTGGTCCGCTGTTACCATGGGCTGGGCGACATCATCCACTTCGCCCGTTACCTGCCGCTGGTCGCCGGTATCGCGCGCGGGTTGGTGGTGCAGGCGCCGGACGCGGTGTGCGCCTTGCTGGCGCCGTTGCCGGGCGTGGAGGGTGTGTTCCCGCTCGGTGACGAGGTGGCGTTGCCGCCCTTCGACGTGGACGTGGAATTGATGGAACTGCCGCACGCGTTCCGCACCACCCTCGCCACGCTGCCCGCGAAGGTGCCTTACCTGACCGCGGAGCCGGAGCGTGTCGCAACGCAGGTGGCGCGGCTGGAAGGGAACGGGCGGCTGCGCGTCGGGATCGCATGGGCTGCGGGGACGTGGGATGGCGGGCACCGGTCGCTGCCGCCGGACCTGCTGGGCATGGTGCTGGCGGCGCCGGGTGTGGACTGGGTGTGCCTGCAGCGCGGCCCGGCCCTGGCCGGGGCGGGCGGGAACCTGCCCTTTTGCGACTGCGGTCCGCGCACCGACGACGTGCGGGACGCCGCGGCGATGATGCGGGCGCTCGACCTCGTGGTGTCCGTGGACACCATGGTGGCGCATCTTGCCGGGGCATTGGCCGTGCCGGTGTGGACACTTCTGCCTTTCGAGGCCGACTGGCGTTGGCTGCTGGGTCGCGACGACAGCCCCTGGTATCCGTCGATGCGCCTGTTCCGCCAGCCGGCGGCGGGCGACTGGGCTTCGGTCGTGGCAACGGTGGCGGCGGCGCTGCCCAACGTCACGCGGCGTGCGGACCGCGCCGGAAGGTGAGCGTCACCATCGTCCCCGTGCCGGGAATGCTGGCGATGGCGAGCGTGCCGCCGTGCAGTTCCATCAGCCCCTGACGAGCGGCAGGCCGAGTCCGGTGCCGGCGCGAGAGGACGTTGTCCACTTGGCCGAAGCTGCGCGCCGGCCGCATGGATGTCGCCGGCGTATTCGACGTAGCGCTCCTCCGCCTGCGCTCCGGTATCCCAGGCGCGGTCGCGGATCATCTCGGCGAAGCCCAGCACCGTGTTGAGCGGCGTGCGCAGTTCGTGGCTCATCAGGAACAGCACCGCCGTCAGCTTTATGGAAGCGAGTCGACGCCTTCTGAAGAAAATAGATCAAAGGGAGGACGCCTATACCGAAGACATGAATTGACTCCGATGTCAGTCATTTGGTAAGACACTAAACAAGCAATTGGGGAGCGGGCAAGAGACCGCTAGATTTTATCTAAAGTTTCATGCGCCGTTTTGCGGATGAGAGGGGAATGCCATGCTGCGCATCGTCAATCTGGGGCGGACCGGCCTGTATGTGGTGATGAATGGCGGCACGCTGGCGTCTCTGGGCGGCCGAAGCTGGTGGAACAGCCTGGACGAACTGCGTGCGGCGGCAAAAAAAGAAAACGTGGCCGTTTCCGACCACGTCCTCCATACGGTGCACTGATTCCTGCCGTCTGACGTCGTCCCTTACGGGGACGTGAGCGCGCCGGGGCGACCGGCGCGCGCCCGGACCAGAGCGCGCCGGGTTAGCCGGCGCGCACCCGGGCCAGGAAGCGTTCGACCTCGTTGCGCAGGGTGTCGGCCTGACGGGTCAGCTCGCCGGTCGCCTGCTGGACGTTGCGGGCCTCCTGGCCGGTGTCTGACGCCGACGCGTTGACGCGCACGATCGTTTCACTCACCTCGCGCGTGCCGATGGATGCTTGCTGGACGTTGCGGGCGATCTCGTTGGTGGCGGCGCCCTGCGCATCCATCGCCGTGGCGATGGTGTTGGAAATATTGTTGATGCGGGAAATCGTCTCGGTGATGCTGCGGATGGCGCCGACGGCCTCCTGCGTGGCGCCCTGTACGGCGCCGATCTGCGCGTTGATCTCCTCGGTGGCCTTGGCCGTCTGGTTGGCCAGCGACTTCACTTCCGACGCCACGACGGCGAAGCCCTTGCCGGCCTCGCCCGCGCGTGCCGCCTCGATGGTGGCGTTGAGCGCCAGCAGATTGGTCTGGCTGGCGATGTCGTGGATGAGTTTGACCACTTGGCCGATCTTGCTGGCCGCGTCGGCGAGGCCCTGCACGGTGGCGTTGGTGCGCTCGGCCTCCGCCATGGCGTCGTTGGCGATGCGGGCGGACTGGGTGACCTGATGGCTGATCTCGCCGATCGACGCGGTCAGTTCCTCGGCCGCCGCGGCGACGGTCTGGATGTTGACCGAGGCCTCCTCGGCGGCGGCGGCCACCTGGGTCGAGCGGCTGCTCGTCTCCTCGGCGGTGCGGGTCATCGTCTGCGCCGTGCCCTGGAGCTGGGTGGCGGCCGAGGCGACGGCCTGCACCACGCCCTTGACCTCGCGTTCGAACGAATCGGCGGTGCTGCCCAGCTCACGCGAGATGATGGCGGCGGTGTTGAGGTCGACGTAGACCGAGGTCGCCAGATCCATGTCGAGGAACACGGCCTTGTTGATGGCCTGGAGCACCTGGGCCAGCCGCTCCGGCTTCTTGCGGTAGACCTGCGCGGCGACGTCGATCAGCCGGTTCAGCGTGAAGCAGTAGGCGCCCGAGTACCAGCGCGGCTCCAGGCCGATGCGCTGGTGGCTCTGGCCGATGCGCAGCACCTGCGCCATGTAGGTTTCGTCGAAGGTGCCGGTGAAGACGTTGCGCAGCCAATGCTGCTTCTGCGCGTCCCGCGCCCGCGACACGGCGGACGGGCTGGAGACCAGCCCGGCGGTTTCCGGCACCGTGCGCAGGTAGCCGTAGAAATCCTCCAGAATGGAGTCGATGCGCACGGCGAGGTGCGGCTGGAAGTCGCGCAGGGCGGCCTTGGTGGGCTCGTCGATGCGCAGGAAGCGGATACGCTCGGCGATCGATTGCGACTGGGCGGCGTTCGACATGGATGGTGCGTGCTCCGGCAGGGCGTCGGCGGCAGTTTATTTAGAATTTTAGACGTTTTCAAAGAAAAATACACCGGCCCGCGATAGTGCACAGCGCGGCGTTACTCGAAAACGCAACAAATTGTCGCAGCGGCAGATCGTTTTTTTCGAATACAAGGATATGCTGTTGCATGCGTCGGCGCATTATCCACCGCGCGACGTGGCCAAAAAATAAGGCCGGCGGCACCCTTTCGGGCGGTCGCCGGCCACGGGGCGTATGGAGGCTTGCGGGAGTCGATGCCGCCCGTCAGGCGGCTGCGGCCGTCGCGGGGCGGCGCAGTGCCTGCGCCGCGCTCAGCACCGCTTTCTGCAGCTTCTCGAAGGCGCGCACCTCGATCTGCCGGACCCGCTCGCGCGACACGGAGAACTGCTGGCTCAGCGCTTCCAGGGTGGACGGGTTGTCCTTGAGCCGGCGCTCGAACAGGATGCGCCGCTCGCGGTCGTCCAGCCGCTCCAGCGCCTGCCCGACGAGCTTGCGCCGCAGCGCCAGTTCGTTCGCGTCGGCGATCAGGCTCTCCTGCGTGGGGCGATCGTCCGCCAGCAATTCCAGCCAGTTGGTCTCGCCGTCCGCGCTCAGCGTCGCGTCCAGGGAACTGTCGGAGGACGCCAGACGGCGGTTCATCTCCACCACTTCGGTTTCCGGCACGTCCAGTTCGGTGGCGATGGCCGTCACCGTCTCGGGCGACAGGTCGCCCTGCTCCAATTCCTCCATCTGGCTTTTCAGCCGGCGCAGGTTGAAGAACAGCTTTTTCTGCGCGGCGGTGGTGCCCATCTTCACGAGCGACCAGGAATGCAGGATGTATTCCTGGATCGCTGCGCGGATCCACCACGTGGCGTAGGTCGCAAAGCGGAAACCCCGCTCCGGATCGAATTTCTGCGCCGCCTGCATCAGGCCGACGTTGCCCTCCGCCACCAGATCGGGGAGCGGCAGGCCGTAGCCGGCGAAGCCGCGGGCGATCTTGATGACCAAGCGCAGGTGGCTGCCCACCAGTTGTTCCAGGGCGCGCGGATTGCCCCGCTGCCGCCACGCGACCGCGAGTTCGCGCTCATCGTCCGGCGCCAGGATGGGGTAGCGCTTCGACTCTTCGACGTAGCGGGTCAGGCTGGCGTTTTCGCCCGTGAGTAATTTCTTGAGCACTCCAATGCCTCCTCTCACTAACCCCCAAGGTCCGGTGGCGCATTCCAGGGTGAGGACTGCGGGCGCACGGCTGCACCCACGGTTTCCACCGTTTCGGCTGCTTGATTGTTGTATGGGGAGTTGCCGAAATTGTCTGAGATGTGCCCAACAGACAAGTTCAATGTGGTCCTGCAAGGCCGGGGAATCAACCCCTTAAACCGGCAGATCCTAATGTTTTTCGGCGTATGTCCGGACTATTCTCTCAACGCTGGGGCGACCCGGTGGAGGTGAACCTTTGGCTCTGCTGAGCGGATACGGTGGGCTTACCTTCGGTAGAGGCGATGTGACCTATTTTACTTTCTGGAGAACATTCTGCCCTAAGGCCTTTTCCAACAACCGCCGGGGATCTCGGCGCACCGTCTGTCTCGACGCTCCGCGCGGGCGTGTGCACAACGGACGACATGGGAAGTCCGGCTGGCTTTTGAAGGGGAGATGGGCGTGCTAGCCTTTCGGTCGTATCCACCGGCGCCACAGAAGGCAGGCATGCTCATTCGCGACTCTCGGATAGAGGATCTGACCCACATCCAGGCGATCTACGCGCACCACGTCCTGCACGGGCTCGCCTCGTTCGAGGAGGAGCCGCCGGATGTGGAGGAACTCGGCCGTCGCCGAGCCGACGTGCTCGGCCGCGGCTTGCCGCATCTGGTGGCGGAACAGGGCGGGCGGGTGTTGGGCTTCGCCTACGCCGGGCCGTACCGACTGCGGCGGGCGTACCGCTTCACCGTCGAGGACTCGATCTACGTGTCCGAGGATTGCCGCGGGATGGGCGTCGGCCGGGGTCTGCTGTCGGCGCTCGTCGAGCGCAGCACGGCGGCCGGTTGCCGGCAGATGATCGCCGTCATCGGTGACAGCGGCAACGCGGCTTCCATCGGCCTGCACGCCAGTCTGGGCTTCGTGGAAACCGGGATCCTGCGTTCGGTCGGCTTCAAGTTCGGGCGCTGGGTGGACTCGGTGCTGATGCAGCGCCCCCTTGGCCCGGGCGGCGGCACGCTTCCCGCCTGAAAGAAAGGCCGTCGGCGATCGCCGACGGCCCGAGGCTAGGGAGGAAACGCTCAAGAAGCGTATGACCAAAGGTTATGCCGCACCGCACAACGGCACCACAGGCAGTTTGTCGCATGTGCCATGCAAATGGCACATGAGCGCATTCTCATATTTAAGCTCCCGGCGACGGCGGAGGCGCTGAAACGCAAAGCAGGCGCGCCCACGGGGGACGCGCCTGCCTGCGCTTTGGAGCCGCCCTTTGGAGCCGCCGAGCGGGTCGGCTGGCGGATCAGCTCTGGGTGGCGCGCTTGCGGCCGAGACCCAGCTTGGTGGCCATCTCAGAACGCGCCTTGGCGTAGTTCGGGGCAACCATCGGGTATTCGGGAGGCAGGCTCCACTTCGCCCGGTATTCGTCGGGCGACATGTCGTAGACGGTCTTCAGATGCCGCTTCAGCATCTTCAGCTTCTTCCCGTCTTCCAGGCAGACGATGTAGTCCGGCGTCACCGATTTCTTGATCGGCACGGCCGGGGCCTGCTCCGACTTGACCGGTGCGGATTTCTCTTCGCCGAGGCCACGGAAGGCCGTCTGGACGTTGTTGATGAGCGTGGGCAGGTCGTTGACCGACACCATGTTGTTGCCGACATAGGCCGCAACGACCTTGGTGGTCAGGACCTGCAACTCGGACTGCTCGATGGGCATGACGGCTCTCCGCTGTCGACGGCGATGGCTCAGCCGTTCACGGCATCGCGAAGCTGCTTGGCGGGCTTGAACTTCGGCGCCTTGGAGGCGGCGATCTTCACGACCTCACCGGTGCGCGGGTTGCGGCCTTCACGGGCGGCGCGCTCGGCCACCTCGAAGATGCCGAAGCCGGCCAGACGGACTTCCTCGCCCTTGCCCAGCGCCGAGGAGATGCCCTCGAACACCGATTGGACGACCTTGGCCGCCTCG
>DASPIO010000409.1:0-11931 GCA_035629155.1 Azospirillum sp.
CAGGACGCGGCTTTCCAGGCTGCCCACCGCCTTGTTGTAGCAGCCCACCGCCTTGCCCAACTGGCCGCCCAGCGCCTCCATGTGGCCGGCGAGGTCGCCCAGGCGCTTGTACAGCTCGGCCCCCAGCACGCTGATCTCGCGGGCGTTGTCGGCCAGCCGTTCCTGCCGCCAGCCGTAGGCGACGGCGCGCAGCAGCGCGATCAGCGTCGTCGGCGTGGACAGGATCACGCGGTGGTCGATGCCCGCCTCGATCAGCGCCGGGTCGTGTTCCAGCGCCGCCGAGAAGAAGTTCTCGCCGGGCAGGAACAGCACCACGAACTCCGGCGTGTCGTCGAACTGGTCCCAATACGTCTTGGCGCCCAACTGCTTCATGTGCTCGCGCACGTGGCGGGCGTGGCGGGTCAGGTGGTCGCGCCGCGCCCCGTCGTCGGTGCCCTGGATGCCGTCCAGGTAGGCTTCCAGCGGCGTCTTGGCGTCGACCACGATGGTCTTGCCGCCGGGCAGGCGGACGATCAGGTCGGGGCGCAGCCGGCCGGTCTCGGCCTCCACGCTCGCCTGCTCGAAGAAGTCGCAGTGGTCGAGCATGCCGGCCATCTCCACCACCCGGCGCAACTGGATCTCGCCCCAGCGGCCGCGGACGTTGGGCGTGCGCAGCGCCCGCACGAGGTTGCCGGTTTCGGCGCGCAACTGGTTCTGCGTGTCGAGGAGCGACAGCACCTGCTGCTTCAGCCCCTCGTAGGCGCCGGCGCGGGCCTGCTCCATCGCCTGGATCTGCGCGTCCATTTTCTCCAGCGAGGCGCGCACGGGGGCGACCACCTCGCCGATGGCCGCCTGCCGGCGCTCCAGGTCGCCCTTGGCCTGCTCCTGGAAGGAGGACAGCGTCTCCTTCGCCAGATCGAGGAAGCTCTGGTTGTTGTGGCGCAGCGCCTCGGCCGACAGCGCCTTGAAGGCGTCGGAAAGCTGCGCCTGCGCCTTTTCCAGAAGGTCCAGCTTTTCGCGGCTCGCCGCGCGCTCCTTTGCGAGGGTGGTGGTCAGCTCCGCCTGCCGCTCGCGCACCGCCGACAGTTCGACCTGCAGCCGCGCGATCTGCCGGTCGCGCTGGGCGATGCCGTCGCGCAGCTCCTCCTCCATGCGCTCGCCCAGGTCCAGGCGGGTGGCCAGCTCCGCATGCTCGGCGGCATCGCGCGCGGCGGACGCGCGCAGCAGCGTCCACGCCGCGGCCATGCCCGCCAGCAGACCGATCAGCAGCGAGACGACGTCGAAGGCGAACTGCATGCCGATACCCTTCACCACACCCCGGCCCACACACCCCGGCCGGCAAGCCTAGACGATCGGCCGATGGATGAGAACAGGTAATGAACAAGGGACGCTGCCGAAGGGCCGGCTTGCCCGTTTCGCCGGGATGCGCCATATGGGAAGGCATGTCCGACGACTCCTCCTCCGCCGGGCCGCAGGGCGGCCCCCGTGTCCGCGCCGTTCCCCCCGGCGACGACCGCGAACGGCTGACCTGCCCGGACTGCGGCTACGTCGCCTACCAGAATCCGCTGATCGTCGTCGGCTCGGTGACCACGTGGGAGGACCGCATCCTGCTGTGCCGCCGCGCCATCCCGCCCCGCAAGGGGTACTGGACGCTGCCCGCCGGCTTCATGGAGGAGCACGAGACGGTGATGCAGGGCGCCGCCCGCGAGGCGTGGGAGGAGGCGCGCGCGCGCATCGAGATCGACGCGCTGCTCGCCGTCTACGACATCCCGCGCATCAGCCAGGTGCAGATGATCTTCCGCGCCCGTCTGCTGTCGGCGGACGTGGAGCCGGGGCCGGAGAGCCTGGAGGTCGGCCTCTTCCGCTGGGACGACATCCCGTGGGACGACCTCGCCTTCCCCACCGTGCATTGGGCGCTGCGCGAGCACCGGGAGCGCCTGGGCCGCAACGACTTCGCCCCCGCCGTCAACCCGGCGCCGGACGTGGCGGCGCGCTGGGGCACGATGCTGTGAAACATTCCGTCGCCGGGCCGCGCTGGCGCTTGGCCCAACCTACCGGTCCGCGCCCAGCGCGGCGCCGATGATGTTCTTGTTCACCAGGGACTCGGCACGGGCGAAGGCGCGGCCGATGTGGCATTCGGTCACGCGCTTGTCGGTTTTGAACAGGGTGATCGCCGAATCCATGTAGATCCAGCCGCTCAGGTGCCGGTTGGCGACCTCGTCCGGCTTCAGCACGCCCAGCGTGGCGCTGACGATGGTGGCCAGCAGCGCCGTGAACGACTTCACCTTGAACTTCGCCCCGTCGGCGACGAGGCTGGACGCGGCGATGGCGCCCAGCACGACGGAAGCGATGGTGAAGAACAGGCCGACGTAGTGCCACGTCAGGTAGGTGTTGATCCAGCGGTCCTGGTCGGCCTGAAAGGGGTTGGGCAGGGTTCGCCGGTCCGCGAGGCTGATGGCGGCCAGCTCCTCGGCGCCGGGGACCGGACAGTCGTCGATATCCGCCGCGAAGTCGAGCAGCGGCGAAACCGGCTTGGCGCCCGCCGCGCCGGCCGCCGGCCGTTCCTGGGCCACGGCGACGGAGGGCGCCACGCCCGGCAGCAGGAACGCGACGGCAAGAACGGCGGCCGGCAGAAGACGCGGCGCAAGCCTCATGGGGGCCTCCGGGCAGGGAATGTCCTGCATTCCACAGTATGGAGGCACGCATACGCTCGTAAAG
Organism: Azospirillum sp.; assembly: GCA_035629155.1. GTDB lineage: Bacteria > Pseudomonadota > Alphaproteobacteria > Azospirillales > Azospirillaceae > Azospirillum. The sequence goes on from DASPIO010000409.1 coordinate 2,698, forward strand.
GGCAATTCGCCGCAAATATCGATGACCGTGCCGCGCCGCCGCGCCGCTACTGCGCCGGGAACTTGGCGACCAGTTCGCGCTGCTTCTGACCGCGCTTCACCGTTACGGGCAGCCACGTGCCGGGTGCTTGCCGCTGCACGATGGCGGTCAGGTCGGCCGGCGTGTGCACGGGTGTGCCGGCCGCGGCGACCACCACGTCGCCCGTGGCGAAGCCCGCCTTGGCGGCGACGCTGCCCTCCTGCACCTTGCCGATGCGCACGCCGCCGCCGGTGGGTTCCAGCAGAACGCCCAGGCGCGGCTTGGGCGGCGGCGCCGTCTCGTGCCCCTCCAGGCCGAAGACGGCATCGGCGACGCGGCCGTTCAGCGTGGCGCAGTCGCGCGCTCCGTCCCACGGCAGCAGCACCAGCGCATCCCCGATGCCGAGGTCGGCGAGCTGGCTGGGCACGCCGAACCGCTCCTGGATATGGCCGGCGCCCATCAGCGCCACGACGGTGCGGCCGGTGGCGCGGTGGGTGGCGGCGATGCGCTCGGCCATCGCGCGGTCCCACACCGACTGCGCCTCGACGAAGCGGTGGAACTCCGGCGCGTCACGGTCGGGGCTGGTGTCCTTGCCGTCGCGGCCGTGCGCCGCCAGCACCCCGGCGAGGTGGTCGAGGTAGGCGCCGGACGGGGCGGCGGGCGTGCCCACGCCTTCGCGCTCAGCGTCGGGAATGGCGGCCCAGCCCTCCTTGCCGGTGCGGGCGACCAGCGATCGGTCGACGTTCAGCGCCACCAGCGGCAGCCGGTTCATCCGCGCGAAATGCAGCACCGGCAGGTAGAACTGCGCGTCGTAGCCCCACACCGTGGCCCAGTCGGAGTCGCGCAGGAAGGCGGCCTCCGTCAGCTCGCCGGCGGCCCAGCGGTCGAGCACCGGCTGCTTGGCGCGCGGGAACATCTCCAGCCCGATGGCGAGGTTGGGATTCAGCGCGTGGATGGCGGCCAGCGTCTGGTACTGCCAGCGGTGCTGCTCCGCGTCGTCGTGCCGCTCGCCCAGCAGCACGGCGGGCGCCGCCGCCGCGCGCTTCAGCACGTCGCTTCCGGCCAGCGGCCGGCCGCGCCCGTCGGCCCAGGACCCCGGCGTGACGCAGGCGGCGCCGGTGGCCGGCGCTTCGGCAGTGCTGGCGGCAGTGCTGGCGGCGGTGCTGGCGACGTTGCGGGCGGCTCCGGGGGTGGCTTCGGCGGCCATGCAGCCGGTCAGCAGCAGGGCGGCGAGGAACAGTCGGTGCGGCGCCAAGGGGATCTCCGGAAGGGTGATAGGCGGTCGGGCGAAACGGGTTCCCAGTAGGTTGGTCAGCGTTGCCGCCGGATCAACCGCCGCGTTGACGTTTCCCCAACCCGTGCCGGCTTCCTTCCGGGCGGCGTCCGCGCTAGCATGGCGGAATGCCGCACCGCAAGACCGTCATCCTTACCGGCGCCAGCCGGGGCATCGGCCACACCACCGTCTCGCGCTTCAGCGCGGAGGGCTGGCGCGTCATCTCCTGCTCGCGCGAGGATGTGCCGGCGCACTGCCGGCGCGACGCCAACTGGACGCATCACATCACCGCCGACCTGTCGGACCCGGCCAGCCGCGCCCGCTTCGTCGAGGAGGCCAGCCGCGTGCTGGGCGGCGATCCGCTGCACGCGCTGGTCAACAACGCCGGCGTGTCGCCCAAGACCCCCATCAAGGAGCGGCTGGGCTGCCTGAACGGCGACATCGCCGGCTGGTACCGGGTGTTCGAGCTGAACTTCTTCGCACCCCTCGTGCTGGCGCGGGGCTTCGCCGCCCATCTCTCGCGTGGCAAGGGGGCGATCGTCAACGTGACCAGCATCGCCGGGCACGCCGTGCACGCCTTCGCCGGCTCGGCCTATTCGACGTCGAAGGCGGCGCTGTCCGGCCTGACGCGCGAGATGGCGGTGGAGTTCGCCGAGATCGGCGTGCGCGTCAACGCCGTCGCCCCCGGCGAGATCGAGACGGCGATGACCGGCCCCGAGTACGACGTGCTGCTGCCGCGCATCCCGATGAACCGCATGGGCTCGCCGGAGGAGGTTGCCTCGGTGATCTACCAGTTGTGCAGCGCGGACTTCGCCTACGTCACCGGCACGGAGGTTTTCATCACCGGCGGGCAGCATCTGTTTTAGCGGCGCAGGTCGGCGCCGGGCGCCAACCTGCGACGAACGGCCCGTCACCCCAGATTGAACTTCGTCACGGTCGCGGCGAAGTCCTCGCCGAAGTGCTCGCCGACGCGGATCACCGCCACGCCCTGCGGGATCTCCTTCAGCGCCGGGTTGTCCAGGCCCATGGACGTGAGGAGCGCCATCGGCACATGCCGGGTGATGCTCATGGCGCGCAGGCCGCGGATCAGGTCCAGGCCGGACAGGCCGTCCATCACCAACGACGCGATCAGCATGTCGGGCGGCACGCGCACGGCGTGGCTGATGGATTCGATGGGGTCGTTCACCGTCACCGTGCGGAAGCCGCAGGCGGCCAGCTCGCCGCCGACCTTCTTCGCCACGACCTTGGACGGCGTCACCAGCATGATCTCGACGTTGCGGATGTCGACGTCGGTGACGTCGAACTTGTAGCGCACGGGCAGCGCGCGGATGATCTGGTTGGTTTCGGCCAGGGCCGGCTGCTCCGCGCGGTCGACCAGCTCGGCGATGCGGTCGAGGAAGACCTGCAGGTCGGCGATCTCGCGCTCGGACAGCCGGGTGACGCCGCTCAGGTAGTCTTCCAGGCGGTGCGCGATCAGGCTGACCGCCGGGAACCCGAAGGACGTGCCCATGCCCTTGAAGTTGTGCCCCTCCAGCCGGAGCAGGCCGATGACCTCGGCGTCGGTGCGCGCGCCCTTGGCGAAGCCGTCCAGGCCGTCGTACATCACCTGCAGGCGGTCGCGGGCGTCGTCGACGAATTCGATGCGCAGACGGTCTTCGAGGTCATCGGTGAGCGCTTTGGCCATAGGTGCGTTTCCGAACTGGTGGGGGTTCGATTGTTGTGCGGTGGAGAATACACCGGAAAGTGTGAATGAAACAGACGCGCGCACGCCCGCGGACGCGACGGGGGCCGCGCCGGTTCGCCGCAGGGTGGCGGACGCCGCTCAGAGGATTGGAATCAGACCTTGGCCAGCAGGTCGTTGAACCACGCCAGCCGCGCCTCGGCCTGCGCCACGTCGTGGTCAAGCCAGGCGGCGAAGTGGCCGGTGTCGCCGGCGTGGTGACGCTTCAGGTCGGTCAGCCGCGCCAGCTCGGTCTCGTGCAGCATGACGAGGTGGTCGATCTGGTCGCGCTGCGACTCGAGATCCAGCAGGTGCAGGAAGCGCAGCTTCAGGGCGATGACCAGCTTGTTGAAGCCGTCGGTGGAGGGCAGGCGCACGTTGGCGCGGATCAGCGTCGCGAACTCCGCCCGGCCGGCGTCGGTGGGGCCGAGCCGCGCGTTGTCCTCCATGCCCGTGCCGTCGAGCGCCTCGATCAGCCCTTCGTAGCGCAGCATCTCCAGCGACGTGCCCATCAGGTCCAGCGACGGACCCATGATGCGGTCGAGGAAGTGGCGCACCGACGATGCCAGATCGGCGTAGCGCATCGACCCGCCCTGGATCAGCGTGCCCAGCACGGCGAGCCGCACGGCCTCTTTCGGCATCAGCGAGTTGTCGCGGTACATGGCAATCCCCGGGAGCACAGATGGTCCACCACTTCCTAAGGTAGGCGCGAACGGCTCGCAAGTCCAGCGGTCAAGTGGCATACGGGAAAACCACCCCGACCGCGAGAACGGCCAGGTCTCGGCCAAAAGACCTACTGATTTGCTCAACTTCCCTGTGGCGGACGCGAAAATGCCTCGCTAGCGTCGTGTCGCAGAGGCGAAAAGCCCGTCAGGTTCGGGGAGAGAGGGATCATGAAGACGTGGATGACCGGCGCCGCGGTGGCGGCGTCGCTGCTGTTGGCCGTGCCCGCCGCCACCGCGGAAACCCCGCTGGAGCGCGGACGGTACCTGATGAACAGCGTCGTCGCCTGCGGCAACTGCCACACGCCGCAGACGCCGGCCGGCCCGGTGCCCGGCAAGGAGCTGGCCGGCGGCACGCCGTTCCAGGACGCCGCCTTCACCGCCTACGCCGCGAACATCACGCCGGACCCGGAGACCGGCATCGGCCGCTGGACGGACGAGCAGATCATCGCGGCGATCCGCGAGGGCAGGCGGCCCGACGGGTCGCTGATCGGTCCGCCGATGCCCGTGCAATTCTACCGGGATATGTCCGACAGCGACGTCAAGGCGCTGGTCGCCTACATGCGGACCGTGCCGCCGGTGAAGAACGCCGTGCCGAAGTCGGAATACCGGATGCCGCTGCCGGCCTCCTGGGGGCTGCCGGTCGGCTCCGTGCCCGATGTGCCGCGCACGGACAAGCTGGCGTACGGCGCTTACCTTACCGGGCCGCTCGGCCACTGCCAGGACTGCCACACGCCGCGCCTGCCCGACGGCCGGCTGGAGATGGCGAAGCCGGGGGCGGGCGGTCAGGCGTTCCCCGGACCTTGGGGCGTGTCGGTGTCGCGCAACATCACGTCCAGCGGCAAGGCGGGCCTGGGCCAGTGGACGGACGCGCAGATCAAGCGCGCCATCACAGATGGTGTGCGGGCCGATGGCACGCGGCTGGCGCCGCCCATGGCCTTCCACTGGTACCGCAACATCGCCGCCGACGACCTGGACGCCATCGTCGCCCACCTGCGCACCCTGCCGCCGCAGGAGTGATGCGCCGGTCCGCAAGCCGGGCCATCGGAAAAAGCAGTACCACCAACGGGGCGCGCGCGGCATAGTCCGCCCGCGTCCCTCCTGTGCTGCACTGCGAATCCCCGATGCTGACCGTGCTTCTGCTGGTTGTCTCCGCCTTCCTGGCCGGCGCCTTGAACGCCGTGGCCGGCGGCGGCAGCTTCCTGACCTTCCCGGCCCTGGTGATGGCCGGCGTACCGCCGGTGAACGCCAACGCCACCAGCACGGTCGCCGTGGCGCCCGGCGCGCTGGCCAGCGCCTACGGCTACCGGAAGGAGCTGCGCGCGCTGACCAACTTCAACCTGCCGGCCGTGGTGGGGATCAGCCTCGTGGGCGGGCTGATCGGGGCGCTGCTGCTGCTGTGGACGCCGCAGCCGGTGTTCGCGGCGCTGGTGCCGTGGCTGTTGCTGTTCGCCACGGTCCTGTTCGCCTTCGGCCCGCCGATCTCCGCCTGGGTGCGCAAGCGCTTCCGCATGGGGCTGCCGACGCTGCTCGGCGTGCAGTTCGTCATCGCCATCTACGGGGGCTATTTCGGTGGCGGCATCGGCATTCTGATGCTGGCGACGCTGGGCGTGTTCGGCCTGACCAACCTGCACGCCATGAACGGCGTCAAGGTGCTGCTGTCCGGTTGCCTGAACGCGGTGGCGGTGGTCGCCTTCGTGGCCGGCGGGGCGGTGTACTGGACCGAGGCCATCATCATGACCGGCGCCTGCATTGCCGGCGGCTACGCCGGCGCGGCGCTGGCCCGCCGCATCCCGCCGCCGGTCCTGCGCAAGTTCGTCATCCTCGTGGGGCTGGCGATGACCGCGTACTTCTTCTGGAAAGCGGCGTAACGTCTTCGACGTTGGGCCGCGCCGGCTGTCACGTTCTCAATCCGCCGCCAGGCGCTCGCTCTCATCCTCGGCGATGGCGCACAGCGTGTTCCAGTCGATCTCGCCGGGGTGGGCGACGACATGGTCGGCCGCTTCGAAGACCAAGTGCGTGTGCTGCGGCCACGCCACGGTCAGCATGCCGGTGGCCTTGGCGGCGCGGGCTCCCGTCGGGCTGTCCTCGATCACCGCGCAGGCGAGCGGGGAGACGCCCAGGCGCTCGGCGGCCAGCAGGTAGGGATCGGGGGCGGGCTTGCCGTTCGCCACGTCTTCCCGGCTGACGGCGAATTCGAAGTGGGGCAGGGCCATGGCGCGCAGGTTGGCCTCCACCACGCGGCGGCCGCTGTTCGACACGCAGGCCTGTTTCAGGCCCTTGGCGGCGAACGCCTCGACCAGCGCGAAGGCGCCGTCGCGCGGGCTCACCTGATCCAGCCATTCGATGTAGCGGTCGGTGATGGCGTCGGCCCAGGCCTGGAAGCTCACGGGCATCGGCCGCACGGCGTGCAGGCGCGCGTAGAACTCGGGAAACGCGATGCCCAGCGTGGCCGCGTACTCGGCGTCGGTCAGGTCGTAGCCGTGGGCGCGGCACTCGGCGATGGTGGCGCGCTGGTGCCAGGGCTCGCTGTCCATCAGCGTGCCGTCGATGTCCCACAGCACCGCCCGGATCGGGGGGCGGTGGACGGGCAGCGTGTGCAGGGTCATCGCACCACCAGGTCGTCGCGATGGATCATCTCGTCGCGACCACGATAGCCGAGGATGGTTTCGATCTCGTTGCTTTTGCGCCGCACGATCAACCGCGCGTCCTCGGCCGAATAGGCGGACAGGCCGCGGGCGATCTCGCGCCCGGTCGGGTCCTTCACGAGCACGAGGTCGCCACGGTCGAACGCTCCCTCCACCGCCGCCACGCCGGCCGGCAGCAGGCTGGCGCCCTGGCCGAGCGCGCGGGCCGCACCCTCGTCCACCAGGAAGGCGCCGGCCGGGTTCAGGTGCCCGGCGATCCACGCCTTGCGCGCGTTGGAGGGCTCGGCCGAGGGCAGGAACCATGTGCACGGGGCGCCGCCCTCGGCCGTGGTCTTCTCCAGCGCCGCCAGCGGGTTCATGCGCGCCCCCTTGGCGATCACCATGCGGCAGCCGCCGGACATGGCGACTCGCGCCGCGGCGATCTTGGTGACCATCCCGCCGGAGCTGTAGCCGGGCGGCGGCTCGCCGGCCATGTCCTCGATGGCGCGGGTCAGTTCGCGCACCACGGGGATGTGGGTGGCGTCCGGGTCCTTGCGCGGGTCGGCGGTGTACAGCCCGTCGATGTCGGACAGCAGGACCAGCGTGTCGGCGCTGATCATCTGCGCCACGCGGGCGCCCAGCCGGTCGTTGTCGCCGAAGCGGATCTCGGATGTCGCGACCGTGTCGTTCTCGTTGATGACCGGCACCGCGCCCAGCTTCAGCAGCGTGTCGATGGTGGCGCGGCCGTTCAGGTGGCGGCGCCGCTCCTCCGTGTCCTCCAGGGTCAGCAGCACCTGCGCCACGGTGATGTCGTGGCGGGCCAGCGTCTCCTGGTAGGCGTGGGCGAGGCGGATCTGGCCGGTGGCGGCGGCGGCCTGCTTTTCCTCCAGGCGCAGCGTGCGGCCGATCAGGCCCAGGTGCTCGCGCCCCGCCGCGACGGCGCCGGAGGTGACGATGACCACCTCGGTGCCCCGCGCGCGGCAGGCGGCGACGTCATCGGCCAGCGCGTCCAGCCAGGTGCGGCGGATCTTGCCGGTCTTGCCGTCGACCAGCAGGGCCGAGCCGATCTTGACGACCAGACGGCGCGCGTCCAGCAGGGTGGGGACCGTGGGCGCGTCAGCGCTTGTCGCCGTCATCGTCGCTGTCGCCGTCATCGTCGCCATCGAAGTCGTCGTCCCCGTCCTCGTCCTCGCCATCCTCTTCGGCGCCCCACTCGTGGGCGTCGCGGAATTCCGTCCAGTCGGCGTCGCGGTTGGTCTTGTAGGCCGGCTGCGTCGGCGGCAGGGTCTTGGTGGCCGGGGCGTGGATGATGCCCGGCTCCTCCTCCTTCGCCTCGCGGATCGCCTGCACCAGACGGTAGAGCACGGCCTGCACGCCGTCGCGCGTGGCGCCGGACAGCACCATCACCTCCGCCCCCGACGCCTCTTCGAGGGCCGCCTTCTTCTCGGCGATCTCCTCGTCCAGGATGGCGTCGGCCTTGTTGAGGCCGATGATCTCCGGCTTGTCGGCCAGGACGCCGCCGCCGTAGGAGGCCAGCTCGTTGCGGATGACCTCATAGGCGTGCACCACGTCCTCGGCGGTGCCGTCGATCAGGTGCAGCAGGATCCGCGTGCGCTCCAGGTGGCCCAGGAAGCGGTCGCCCAGGCCGTGGCCCTCGTGCGCGCCCTCGATCAGGCCGGGCACGTCGGCCATCACGAACTCCTCGTCGCCCACGCGCACGACGCCCAGGTTGGGGGTGAGCGTGGTGAAGGGATAGTCGGCGATCTTCGGCTTGGCGGCGGTGGTGACGGCCAGGAAGGTCGATTTGCCGGCGTTGGGCAGGCCCACGAGGCCGGCGTCGGCGATCAGCTTCAGGCGCAGCCACACCCAACGCTCCTCGCCCGGCCAGCCGGGGTGGAACTTGCGCGGCGCGCGGTTGGTGGAGGTCTTGAAGTGCGCGTTGCCGTGGCCGCCGTCGCCGCCCTTCAGCAGCACGACGCGCTGGCCCTCCTCGGTCAGGTCGGCCAGCACCGTCTCCTGATCCTCGTCCAGCACCTGGGTGCCGACGGGCACGCGCAGGACCATGTCCTCGCCGCGGGCACCGTTGCGGTTGCTGCCCATGCCGTGGTGGCCGCGCTGCGCCTTGAAGTGCTGCTTGTAGCGGTAGTCGATGAGCGTGTTGAGGCCGTTCACCGCCTCGATGATCACGTCGCCGCCGCGTCCGCCGTCGCCGCCGTCCGGTCCGCCGAACTCGATGAATTTTTCGCGCCGGAAGGCGACGGCGCCGGGGCCGCCGTCACCGCTCTTCAGGAACACCTTGGCCTGGTCGAGGAACTTCATGAACCACCAACAACGAAAATCGGGGGGCCGGTTGCCCGGTCCCCCGATCACGCGAACTTTTCGGTACGGACGGGCGAGTGTTACTCGGCCGCGGCCGCCGGAGCCTGCTCGGCGACTAGCACGAAGGTGCGGCCGTTGGCGCCACGCTTGAACTCGACCCGGCCGTCCGTCAGGGCGAACAGGGTGTGGTCGCGGCCCATGCCGACGTTGGCGCCGGCGTGGTACTTGGTGCCGCGCTGGCGCACGATGATGTTGCCGGCGACGGCGGCCTGGCCGCCGAACAGCTTCACGCCGAGACGGCGGCCATCCGAATCGCGACCGTTGCGCGACGAGCCGCCTGCCTTTTTATGTGCCATGGAACGCTACTCCTGTCTTCGGTCGGCGCCGGCTCAGGCCGCGCCGTTGATCCCGGTAATGCGCAGCACCGTCAGGTCCTGACGGTGGCCGTTCTTGCGGCGGTAGTTCTGGCGCCGCTTCTTCTTGAAGACGATGATCTTCGGGCCGCGGTCCTGCGCCACCACCTCGGCGGCGACGGTCGCGCCGGCAACGGTCGGC
>DASPIO010000410.1:0-9051 GCA_035629155.1 Azospirillum sp.
ATCCAGGTCGAACTTGATCCGTCCACCGTCCGGACCGGTGATTTCCTGCTTCTCGAGATCCACCGTGACGGTGGCGTTGGCGCCGCGCTGCGCGTCGTCGAGCAGCAGGTCGACCTGCTCCTTCGGCAGCTTGATCGGCAGAATGCCGTTCTTGAAGCAGTTGTTGTAGAAGATGTCGGCGAAGCTGGGCGCGATGATGCAGCGGATGCCGAAATCGGCCAGCGCCCACGGCGCATGCTCGCGCGACGAGCCGCAGCCGAAGTTTTCGCCGGAAACCAGGATCCTGGCGCCACGGTAGGCCGGCTTGTTCAGGACGAACTCCGGAACCTCCTGGCCGTCGGGCGTGTAGCGCATCTCCTCGAACAGGTGCTTGCCCAGCCCGGTGCGCTTGATCGTCTTCAGGAACTGCTTGGGAATGATCATGTCGGTATCGACGTTGATCATCGGCAGCGGCGCCGCAACGCCGGTGAGAACGGTGAACTTTTCCATCGCTGAATGCCTGTCGCGCGCGTGGCCGGCCACGAGCCGGCGAGAGTTTCGCTGAATAGCAGACTGACGCCGCCGATGCCAGAGGGAGTGTGACGTCCGCGCGGTTCGCGCTCCGCCCTTGCCGGGCATACGCCCCTTCGCCTACCAAGAACGGCCCCGCCCCTTTCCACACGCGTGCATCGATGATCCTTCCCGAAGACGACCGCCGCGCGCGCGCCGCCGCCCTTCTGTTCCTGATCCTGGCGCCGCTCGCCTACGGCGCGCTGACGCTGGCCTTCGGCATGGACGCCAACTGGGACCTGCGCAATTACCATTGGTACAACGCCTACGCCTTCCTGAACGGGCGCATCGGCTTCGACCGGCTGGTCGCCCAGATGCCCAGCTTCTACAACCCGCTGATCGACGTGCCGTTCTATCTGGCCGCCACGCATCTGCCGGCGCGCGCCGCCGGGTTCCTGATGGGGACGGTGCAGGGGATCAACGTCTCGCTGGCCTTCGCACTGGCGCTGGTGACGCTGCGCGTGCCGGACGAGCGCAAGCGGGTGTGGCTGGCCATGGCGCTGGCGGTGATGGCGGGGCTGGGCGGCGGCACGCTGGGGCTGCTGGGCACCACCTTCTACGACAACCTGGTCAGCCTGGGCGTGCTGGGCGCCGCGCTGGTGGTGCTGGCGGGGCTGCCGCGGCTGCTGGACGGGCCGCGGGCGCCGGCCTTCGCGCGCGTCGCCCTGGCGGGCGTGCTGGCCGGGGCGGCGATGGGGCTGAAGAACCCGTCGGTGATCTACGGCGTCGGGCTGTGCCTCGCCTTCCTGGTGCTGCCAACGGGTCCCTGGCGGCGGCTGTGGCTGGCCTTCTTCTTCGGAGTGGGGGTGCTGGCCGGCATCGCCGCCACCGGCGGCTTCTGGATGGTCCACTTGTGGCAGGAGTACGGGAACCCGCTGTTCCCGCACATGAACCACATCTTCCGCTCGCCCTTCGCCGCTCCCGACGATTACCGCAACACCTCCTTCTTCCCCGACAGCCTGTGGGAGCGGGTGCTGTTCCCCGCCCTCTTCACCTTCGAGCCGCTGCGGGTGGGCGAGGTGCCGTGGTTCGACCTGCGCGTCCTGGTGCTGTACGTGCTGGTGCCGGTGGCGGCACTGGCGCGCCTGCTCGCCCCGCGCGGCGAGACCTTCGCCGCCCCGGCCGCCACCCGGTACCTGCTGACGGCGCTGGCCGTGGCCTACGCGGTGTGGGCGTACATGTTCGGCATCTACCGCTATCTGGTGCCGATGGAGATGCTGGCCCCGCTCGCCATCGTCATGGCGGCCGGGCTGCTGCCGGCGCCGCGCGCGGGCAAGGCGCTGCTGACGGCGGTGCTCCTGCTGGTCGTGCAGGCCACGGTGACCGCCGCCGACTGGGGCCGCGTGCCGTGGAGCCAGCGCTGGGTGGAGGCGGAGGTGCCGCCCATCGAGGCCCCGGACGACACCATGGTGCTGATGGCCGGCTACTGGGCGATCTCCCACGTCGTCCCGCTGTTCCCGCCGCAGATCCCGTTCGTGCGCATCCAGTCCAACTTCCTGCAGCCGGATTCGGTGGGCAACGGCTACCTGGGCATCGTCCAGGAGCGGGTACGCGCGCACAAGGGCCGCTTCCTGATGCTCAGCACCATCCCCGATACGCCCGGTGCGGCCAAGGCGGCGGCCCTGATGGGCCTGACCCTGGATACCGGGGCCTGCCGCGTCATTCCGAACAACCTGGGCGAGCCGCTCAACCTCTGCGCGGTGCACCGCGGAAAGGTGGAATGACGCGGTGGTTTGTGGTGTTTATGCTGAATTCGCACCCGCACCCCAGGCCAAGGCCCGCGCCATGACCGTCTCCGCCCTCGACCGCCCCACCGTCGCGACCACGGGCAGCGCCCCGGCCGCACCCGTCGTGGCGGTGCTGATCCCCTGCTACAACGAGGAGGCGGCGATCGGGACGGTCGTGCAGGACTTCAAGGCGCACCTGCCGGGCGCCACCGTCTACGTCTACGACAACAACTCCTCCGACCGCACGGTGGAGGTCGCCACGGCGGCCGGCGCCGTCGTCCGGCACGAGCCCCTGCAGGGCAAGGGCAACGTCGTGCGGCGCATGTTCGCGGACATCGAGGCCGACGTCTACGTCATGGTCGACGGCGACGACACCTACCACGCCCCTTCGGCGCCCTTGATGGTGAAGCGGCTGTGGGAGGAGCAGCTCGACATGGTCAACGGCCAGCGCGTGACGGAGATCGTCGCCGCCTACCGCCCCGGCCACCGTCTGGGCAACCGGGTGCTGACCGGCATGGTGGCGCAGGTGTTCGGCCACCGCATCCAGGACATGCTGTCCGGTTACCGCGTCTTCTCCCGCCGCTTCGTCAAGACCTTCCCGGCGCTGGCCGCCGGTTTCGAGACGGAGACGGAGTTCACCGTGCACGCGCTGGAGCTGCGCATGCCCATCGCCGAGGTGAAGACGCCCTACAAGGACCGCCCGGAGGGGTCGGTGAGCAAGCTGCGCACCTTCCGTGACGGCTTCCGCATCCTGAAGACCATCCTCGTGCTGGTGAAGGAGGAGCGGCCGCTGCCCTTCTTTTCCGCCATCTTCGCCATCCTGACTACCGCCGCGTTGGCGTTGGCGATCCCGGTGCTGGCCACCTACATGCAGACCGGGCTGGTGCCGCGCCTGCCGACGGCGGTGCTGTCGACCGGCCTGATGCTGCTGGCCTTCCTGAGCCTGACCTGCGGGCTCATCCTCGACACGGTGACGCACGGACGGCGCGAGATGAAGCGGCTGCGCTACCTGACCATTCCCGCGCCGGGCGCGGTTTCGTCCCACGACCGGATGGGCGCATGAGCGACGGTCCCCTGCTCGACTGGATCAGCGGGCTGCTGACGCGCCTGCTGGGGCCGCGGCTTGGCCGGCTGGCCTACCAGTTCGGCAAGTTCGGTCTGGTCGGCGTGATCGGCATGCTGGTCGACAGCGCCGTCCTGTACGCGCTGCTGTTCGGCGCCGGGCTGGAAACGCACGAGGAGTGGGGCTTCCTGATCGCGCGCATCCCCTCCTTCCTGGCGGCGGCGACCGCCACCTGGGCGCTGAACCGCAGCTTCACCTTCAAGGGCGCGCACGACGAACCGCTGCACCGGCAATGGGCCAAGTTCATCGCCGCCAACTCGCTGGGCGGCGTGATCAACTACCTGGCCTACGCCGGGTGCATCGCCTTCGACGAGCCCTTCACCACCCACCCCATCCTGGCGGTGGCGGTCGGTTCGCTGGCCGGCATGGTGTTCAACTTCACCGCGTCCAAGAAGATGGTGTTCAAGGGGGTGTGAGGTCCATCGCCTCCACCACGCGGGTGTAGGGCAGCCCGGCCTTGTCGTTCAGCGCGCGGACCGTCTCGGCATCGTCGGCGGCGAACAGGCATTCGCAGCGCCCCTCGCCGGGCACGAACATGCTGCGGATGTAGCGGACCTGGGTGCCCTGCTCCGACATCTGGCGCGCGGTGTCGATGGCGCGCCTCTGCGCGGCGGCGAGGTCGTCCATGCTGATGCCCTTGAGGTTCCGTTCGGCCATGTAGACGGTCATGGTGCCCTCCCTGGATTGGCTGTGCCGAGTGTCGCACGGCCGCGGCAGCCCGGATGCGGTGCATCGGAGGAGACACCGCACCATGAGGGTGTAGCCACCCGCCCGTTCGGAAACGGCTGCCCGGAGACCGAGCGAAAGCCCGCCCCATGGACTCCCGCCCCCCACTCGCCATATAACGGCGGTCATGACGCGCGACTTCCTGAAGATGCACGGGCTCGGCAACGACTTCGTCGTGATCGACGCCCGCCAACAGCCCTACGCCCCGGCCGAGGCGGAGGTGCGGGCGATTGCCGACCGCAAGACCGGCGTGGGCTGCGACCAGTTCATCGTGGTCGAGCCGCCGCGCACGGCCGGTTCGGCCGCGCTGATGCGCATTCGCAACGCCGACGGCGGCGAGGTGGAGGCGTGCGGCAACGCCGCGCGCTGCGTCGGCTGGCTGCTGATGGAGGAGACGGGCGCCGACCGGGCCGTGTTCGAGACGGTGTGCGGACCGCTGGAGGCGCGCCGCGCCGGCAAGGACCTCGTCACCGTCGACATGGGCCCGGCGCGGCTGGAGTGGACCGCCATCCCGCTGGCCGGGGCGCAGGACACGCTGCACCTGCCCATCGACCAGGGCGGCGTGTCGGATCCGGTGGCCGTGAACATGGGCAACCCGCACTGCGTGTTCTTCGTGGACGACGCCGAGGCGGTGCCGGTGGACCGCATCGGCCCCGGCCTGGAGCACCACCCGCTGTTCCCCGAGCGCACCAACGTGGAGTTCGCCACGGTGCTGAGCCCGACCCGCATCCGCATGCGGGTGTGGGAGCGCGGCGTCGGCATCACGCGCGCCTGCGGCACCGGCGCCTGCGCCACGCTGGTGGCGGCGGCCCGGCGCGGCTTGACGGAGCGCAAGGCCGACGTGGTGCTGGACGGCGGCACCCTGACCATCGAGTGGACGGAGGACGGCCGCGTCCTGATGACCGGCCCGGTGGCCGTGGCCTTCACCGGGCGTCTGTCATCCGATCTGTCTTCGGCCGATCCGGTTGCTGTTTGAAATGAACCCGGTATGAGCGCCCTGCCTCCGCTTGCCAAGGATCCCGAGATCGTCACCTTCGGCTGCCGGCTGAACAGCTATGAGTCCGAGGTGATGCGCGGCCACGCGCGCAACGCGGGGCTGGAGAACGTCGTCATCGTCAACACCTGCGCGGTGACGTCGGAGGCCGAGCGGCAGGCACGCCAGACCATCCGCAAGCTGCGCCGCGAGAATCCGGACGCCCGCATCGTCGTCACCGGCTGTGCCGCGCAGATCGACCCGTCCAAGTACGCGGCGATGCCCGAGGTCGACCAGGTGCTGGGCAACCAGGAGAAGCTGCAGCCGGAAAGCTGGGGCCTGGCGCCGGCCGAGAAGGTTCTGGTCAACGACATCATGTCGGTGAAGGAGACCGCCGGGCACCTGATCGGCGGGTTCGAGGACCGGGCGCGCGCCTTCGTGCAGGTTCAGCAGGGCTGCGACCACCGCTGCACCTTCTGCATCATCCCCTATGGCCGAGGGCCCTCGCGCTCCGTGCCCATCGGCGCGGTGGTGGAACAGGTCCGCGCCCTGGTGACGGCCGGCTACACCGAGGTGGTGCTGTCCGGCGTCGACATCACCAGCTACGGCCCCGACCTGCCCGGCACGCCCACGCTGGGCCAGATGGTGCGCCGCCTGCTGGCGCTGGTGCCGGAGTTGCCGCGCCTGCGCCTCTCCTCGCTCGACTGCATCGAGATCGACGACGACCTCTGGCGCCTGATCGCGGAGGAGCCGCGGCTGATGCCGCACCTGCACCTGTCCTTGCAGGCCGGCGACGATTTGATCCTCAAGCGCATGAAGCGCCGGCATTCGCGCGCCGATGCCGTTGAATTCTGCGAGCGCGTGCGCTCGATTCGTCCCGACATGGTGTTCGGCGCCGACCTCATCGCCGGCTTCCCCACCGAGGACGAGGCGATGTTCGACAACACGCTGCGCCTCGTCGAGGACTGCGGCCTGACGTGGCTGCACGTTTTTCCCTACAGCCCGCGCCCGGGCACCCCCGCCGCCCGCATGCCGCAGGACAACGCGCCGTTCCGCAAGGATCGGGCATCCCGCCTGCGCGCGGCCGGCGAGGCCGCCGCCGCCCGTCACCTCGCCGCGCAGGTCGGCCGCACCGCCACCGTGCTGGTGGAAAAGGACGACCGGGGCCGCACCGAGCACTTCGCCGAGGTCCGCCTGGGCCAGACCTTCGCGCCCGGCACGCTGGTGCGCGCGCTCATCACCGGGGTCGCCGACGGGCTGCTGACCGGCACCCCCCTCCCGCATTCGGATACGCCATGATTCTGCGCTGGTTCGGCCGCAAGAAGCCGGAAGAAGAAGCCCGCCCTGAAGAGAAGCGCGAGGAGGAGAAAGCCACCGAGCCTGCGCCTGCGCCGGAACCCGCGCCCGCCATCCCCGAGGTCGTGACCGAGGCGCAGCCCGTCGAGGAACTGCCGCCCCCGCCCGCCGTCGAGACGCCCCCCCCGCCGCCCGTGGCGCCCGAACCGGAAGCCCCGGCCGAGGAAGCCTTCCTGCCCGAACACCGCCCGGCCGCCGAACCCGCAAAGGTCGAGGAGACGCCGAAGAAGGGCTGGCTGGCACGCCTGAAGGAAGGGCTGTCCAAGTCCTCCTCCAAGCTGACCGACGGCATCACCGGCATCTTCACCAAACGCAAGCTCGACGACGAGGCGCTGGAGGAACTGGAGGAGCTGCTGATCACCGCCGACCTCGGCCCTGTCACCGCGGCGAAGCTGACGGCGGAGCTGGCGCGCACCCGCTTCGGCAAGGAGGTCTCTCCCGACGAGGTCAAGCGCACGCTGGCCGGCGAGGTGGCGAAGATCGTCGGCCCCGTGGCGCAGCCGCTGACCATCGACATGACGCTGAAGCCGCACGTCATCCTGGTGGTCGGCGTCAACGGCACCGGCAAGACGACGACCATCGGCAAGCTGGCCCGCCAGTTCCGCGAGGAGGGCAAGACGGTCATGCTGGCCGCCGGCGACACCTTCCGCGCCGCCGCCGTCAGCCAGCTCAAGATCTGGGGCGAGCGCACGGGCTGCCCGGTGGTCGCCCGCGACACCGGCGCCGACGCCGCCGGCCTCGCTTACGATGCGTACGAGCAGGCGCGGCGCCAGGGCGTCGACGTGCTGATGATCGACACGGCCGGGCGCCTGCAGAACAAGGCCGGGCTGATGGACGAGCTGCGCAAGGTCGTCCGCGTCATCAAGAAGATCGACGAGGCCGCCCCGCACACCACGCTGCTGACGCTGGACGCCACGACGGGGCAGAACGCGCACAGTCAGGTGGAGGTGTTCCGCGACATGGTCAACGTGTCGGGCCTGATCCTGACCAAGCTGGACGGCTCCGCCCGCGGCGGCGTGCTGGTGGCCCTGGCCGAGAAGTTCAAGCTGCCGGTGCACGCCATCGGCATCGGCGAAGGCGTGCACGACCTGCGCCCGTTCGATGCCGACACCTTCGCCAAGTCGCTGATGGGGCTGGAGTCGTAGGGGCCTCGGCCCATCCGCCCCCTTTCCACCCCGGCCCGGCGTGGCTATGTCATGGACATGGACACGCGCAGCACCCCCGCCCCCCTCCCTCCCGGCCCCCTCGGCACCTTCGACGACGCACGCGCGGCGCTGGCCTGCGTGACCGAGGTGTGGGACCGCGGCACCGCGTACCTCCGCGACCGCTTCGCCGCCTTCGCCCGCGGCGAGGACCCGGTGACCCGCGTGCACGCCGGCTATCCTTACGTGAAGCTGGTCACCGACAGCGGCGACGCGGTGGACACGCGGCTGGCCTACGGTTTCGTCGAGGGGGCGGGCACCTACGTCACCACCGTCACCCGGCCCGACCTGTTCGAGCGCTATTACCTGGAGCAGTTCTCGCTGCTGCTGAAGAACCACGGCATCCCGCTGGAGGTCGGCGTCAGCGAGGAGGCGATCCCCATCCACTTCGCCTTCCCGCACGGCCTGTACGTGGAGGGTGACCTGACGCCGGAACGCGTCGGCCGCCTGCCCGACCTGTTCGACCTGCCCGACCTGGCGCGCATGGACGATAACATCGTCAACGGCACCTATGAGTGGGGCATCCACGAGCCCAAGCCGCTGGCGCTGTTCACCGCACCCCGCGTGGATTTCTCGCTGCACCGCCTGAAGCACTACACGGCGACGGCGCCCGAGCATTTCCAGAACTTCGTGCTGTTCACCAACTACCAGTTCTACGTGGACGAGTTCATCGAGTTCGCCCACACGATGATGGAGCCCTCCGACGACCCGCAGGTCGCGGCCTATCGCCGCCAGTACGACCGCTTCGTCGAACCGTGGGACACCATCACGCCCAACCGCAACCTGACCCCCGGCGCCGATCCGGCGGAAGTGTCGATCGCCCGGCGCCTGCGCCTGCCGCAGATGCCCGCCTACCACCTGACGCGGCCGGACGGCAACGGCATCACCCTGGTCAACATCGGCGTCGGCCCGTCGAACGCCAAGACGATCACCGACCACATCGCGGTGCTGCGCCCACATGCGTGGCTGATGCTGGGCCACTGCGCCGGTCTGCGGCATACGCAGCGGCTGGGCGATTACGTGCTGGCCCACGGCTATGTCCGCGAGGACCATGTGCTGGACGCCGATTTGCCGCTGTGGGTGCCGGTGCCGGCATTGGCCGAGGTTCAGCGCGCGCTGGAGACGGCGGTGGAGCGGGTGACCGGGCTGTCGGGATTCGACCTGAAAGGCATCATGCGCACCGGCACGGTCGCCACCATCGACAACCGGAACTGGGAACTGCGCGACCACCGAGAGCCGCTGATGCGCTTCAGCCAGAGCCGCGCCATCGCGCTGGACATGGAAAGCGCAACGATCGCCGCGAACGGCTTCCGCTTCCGCGTGCCGTACGGGACGTTGCTGTGCGTGTCGGACAAGCCGATGCACGGGCAGCTGAAACTGCCGGGCATGGCCGAC
>DASPIO010000411.1:0-12918 GCA_035629155.1 Azospirillum sp.
GCGCAAGGGGCAGGTCGCCGCCATGCCCGCCAACGACATGCTCGCTCAGGCAATCTTCATCGCCAACCTGTTCGGTGTTGCCGCCTGACGATGCCGCCGCCGCGGCTTTCCGCGCCTGCCGCCAAACTTTGCAACGGAACCCGGGAACTTCCCTACGAGGTCCTGGGCCACGCCGACAAGGTGCACGTGATGCTGGTCGCGGCGCTTGCCATCGATCACGCGCAATCGCTCGTCACGGATTGGATGGAAGGTCCGATGGCCCTGAAGCTGACGTCGGCGCCGGGGTCGGGCTCACGGCCAGCAGCCCCTGTGCACGGGCGCGATCCAGCAGGCTTTTGACCGACCCGGCCGCCCAGGTGCGACCACCCCGCGGCGTGGTCTCGCGCATCGCCTCCAACTGGGCGCCGATGGCGCGCAGCGACAGCTTCGGGTTCGCCCGGGCGATGCCGGCGACCAGCACCATGAGCCGATCGTCGCCGCGCACCGACGGCACCTTGTCCAGCAGCGCCCGCTCCGCAAGCCCCTCGGCGACGAAGGTGCGCACCGCGCGGCGCAGGCGCTCGGCCGTCCAGTGCCGGGCGGGCGGCAGCTTGGCGTTCACGGCACGGGTCACCGCCGCCCAGGGGCGCGCCGGCCGCAGCCGCCGCACGATGGGCAGCCACTCTTCCGCCGTGCGGGTCAGCTCCAGCAGGTACAGTTGACGCTGCCGGGCCGCCAGCCGCTGCGTCGCCGCCGTGTCGCCCCGCTTGAGCGTGGGGTTGCCCCCCACCCTGCCCCGCGCCCTGGCCGCCTTGAGCCCGGCCCGCGTCCGTTCGCGGATGAGCGAGCGCTCGTACTCCGCCACGGCGCCGAGCATCTGGAGCACCAGCGTGCCGTGCGGGCTGGCGGTGTCGATCGGGCTGGTCAGGCAGCGGAAGTGGGAGCCGCGGTCGCGCAGATCCTCGATCACCTCCAGCAGGTGCGACAGGGAGCGGCCAAGCCGGTCCAGCTTCCAGATGACCAGCGTGTCGCCGCGGCCGATGCGGGCCAGGGCCCGCGCCAGCTCCGGCCGGGCGCGGGAGGCGCCGGACGCCTTCTCCTCGAAGATCTCCGTGCAGCCGGCGGCGCGCAGCGCGTCCATCTGGGCGGCGGTAGTCTGCTCGTCGGTGGAGACGCGGGCATAGCCGATGAGCGCCATGGTGTTTCCCCAAGCCGTACGGGTGTCGTCCAAACCCCCTTTGTAAAGTTCAGGAGAATGAAAGGAAACGGTCGTTTCGGTGCACGCCATTTCCTTTACACCCCGCGCACGGAGGGGGTGCTGGCCGTGCGCGCACGTGCGGCTTCCGAAGAGGAGATGAGGCTGATGGGAGAGGAGGTCGCCGGCGAGACAGGTCGGTGAGCGTTGAACGGAACCGGCCAGCAGTTCCACCGATCCACCCAGCAACTCGGCCGGCTTGGGGCGTCAAAGCGCAGGAAACAGGCCGATTCTACTGAACCGGCCAGCAGCGACACCAGGCGCGTGGGCGCCCGGCCGCCCCACTGTACAGAAACGCGGTATACTTCATCCACCCGGATAAGCATGGACGCACGCCCTGGGCCGCGCCTCAAGCCATCGTTTGGCCGCCTGTACACGCCGTCTGAACAGGCTGCGAAAAGGCCGGAATGGCCGGCAGCCGGCCTTCCGCAGGATCGACCCGACAGCACCATCAAAGCCAGTGTACCAGCGGCTTTATGCGGCGATGGCAGGGGAGCGTGCGGGCCACGGAATCCACCTTTCAGCGGTCCACATTGCCCAATCCACCGATGAACGCTCACGATTCCAGGAATGAACGTGCCCCGACAACGGGAGACCGCGCTCGGACGCACGAGAAGCCTACCGATGTGACGGAAGCAAACACGGCGTTCAGTATCATTGCTCCGAGCCGCGGCTGATCGACCGTTGGCCGCCCGCGCGCCGCGTCAAATCGCAGTGATAACGTAGAATACGTAGCGAGACGCCGCTATGCCTCCGGTCCGCCTACCGCCCGCCGCTCTGCGGTCGCCGTCCGCAACGAGTTGGGGGCCACCGATCAGGGCCGGCTGGACCGCCTGCTCGACTTGTTGCGGGCGGACGGCACGCTGTCGCTGGCGGCAGTGCTGGAAGCGCTCTACCCGAACCAGGAGCGCGAGACGGCACTAACCGCGCTGCGCCAGCTGCGCGGCCGGATCTAGGAGGCGGTGCAGGGGGCGGGCGTTGCCCTGGCGCTGGAAACCGACCGCGCCACCCGCTCGCCCCCCGACAAGCGCACCGTCTGGATCGAGGGCGCGGACGGCGCTGAGGAGGCGGTGGAGCTCCTGGACCGGCAGGAGATCCGCAACGTGCGGCGCGAGTCGCAGAACGCGCTGGCGCAGGTGGAGCGCTACTTTGTCTGTTAGGCCCACGGCGACACGCTGACCGCGGACCTCCTGAAGCGGCTGAAGCAGCGCCTCGCTCCAACCTGCGTGTTCGAGGCGTGGGATGACCGGGAGCTGCAGCCGGGCCAGAGCTGGCGCGACGAGATCCTGGAGGCGATCGCCCGCTGCCCCATCGGGCTGCTGCTGGTCAGCCCGGCGTTCCTCAGCAGCCGCTTCATCACGGCGGAGGAGCTGCCGCGCTTCGTCGCCCGCACGCCGGACAAGCCGGCGCCCGGCAAGCGCGCCATCCCCGTGGCCGTGAAGCGGCTGGCGTTCGACGGCACGATGGACCTGAAGGGGCTGGCGGAGGTCCACGTGTTCCACGACCGCAAGGGAAGGGACTACCAGAGTTGCCCCAGGGACCAGCGCGACGACTTCGCCCACGACCTCTACCAGCAGATTCTGAAGGCGGTCGCCGGCCTGTTCCCCACCGATCCCCCTGCCCCGCCGGCCGAGCCGCGCGGGCGCGACCTGGACAGCTCGCTGCGCCAGGCCATGCACGGCCGCCTGCCCGACTGCCTGGTGCCGACGGAGGGGCACAGCGGCACGCTGGACAAGCTGGAGAAGGCCTTTCCCGCCCCCGGCCCGGGCGCCGGGGCGGAGGCGGGCGAGCGGCGCGACGCCGTGAGCTTCCTCATGGAATGGGCCGCCAACCCGAAGGCGCAGCCCTACTGCGCCCTGCTGGGTGACCTGGGCATGGGCAAGACGACCACCTGCATGGCCTTCACCGACGCCCTGCTGCAGGCACGCGACGGCGGCGGGCCGGACCGGCCGCCGCTGCCCATCTACCTGGACCTGCGGAACCTGGGGGAGGTCGCCGCCGGCGAGCTGACGCTGGAACCCATCCTGGACCGGGCTTTGAAGGGCACGTGGCGCGGCGGCCAGACGAACCCCGACCTGACGGCGGCGGAGGTCATCCGGCTGGTGCGCGACGAGGGCGCGCTGGTCATCTTCGACGGGCTGGACGAGGTGCTGGTCCACCTCTCCCCCGCCGCCGGCCGGCGCTTCACGGGCGAGCTGTTCCGCATCCTGCCCCCTGCCCTGCTGGCGGAACCGGGCCGGCGCGCCGGGCGGCGGCTGATTTCCTGCCGCACGCACTATTTCCGCACGCTACGCGACCAGCAGACGCACCTGACGGCCGAGGGCCGCGACGGCATCGGCGCCGGCCTCTACCGCACCTTCATCCTGCTGCCCTTCACCGAGGAGCAGATCCGCGCCTACCTGCGCCAGGCCCTGCCCGACCAGGACCCGGACCACGTGCTGGAGCTGCTGCGCTCCGTTCACAACCTGACGGAAATGGCCGAGCGGCCCTACACGCTGAGCCTGCTGGTGGAGCACATCGGCGTGGTCGAGCGCTGGCGGGCGGAGGGGCGGCGCGTCACCGGGGCGGACCTCTACCACCACATGGTTCTGTCCTGGCTGGAACGCGACACCGGCAAGCACCAGCTGACCCCCGACCACAAGCAGCTGCTGATGGAGCACTTCGCCGCCGCGCTGCGGCGCTCCGGCCGCAAGACCTGGAAGGTCGGCGCGGTCGAGCGGGCGCTGATCGACCTGTTGCGCGACCGCCCGGACATCGCCGCCCATTACGAGGGCAAGGACCGCGAGCTGCTGAAGGAGGACCTGCGCACCGCCACCTTCCTGGCGCGCGAGGGCGACGATTCCTTCCGCTTCGCCCACACCTCGCTGCAGGAGTTCTTCCTGGCCAGCCACCTGCACCGCGCCCTGCTGGAGAACCGCCCGGCCGACTGGGCCCTGCCCCGCCCCAGCCGCGAGACGCTGGACTTCCTGGGCCAGATGCTGAGCGGCGCGGACGATGGTGACGACGGAGCCGAGCCGGCGCTCGCCACCCTGCGCGCCATCCGCGACGGCGCGGGCGGCGGGGCCGCCGCCGTGCTGGCCTTCGACTACGCGCTGGTCGCCTATGCCGGCGGCTATGCCACCCCCTCCCCCGCCGGCTTCCACCTGGACGGCGCCGACCTGCGCGGCTGGCAGATCACGGGGAATCCGGAGAAGCCGCCGCTGAACCTGACGCGCGCCAGCTTCCGCAACGCCCGTCTGGAGAACGCGGTGTTCCGCCGCGTCACCCTGGACGGCGCCGACTTCACCGGCGCCGCGCTGGACCGCGCCGAGTTCCTCGACGGCCGCGCCGCCGCCGCCCGCTTCACCGGCGCCAGCCTGCTCGGCACCCTGTTCCGCGCCATGGTCCTGGACGACGCCGACCTGACCGACACCCGCCTGCACCGCATCCAGTGGCTGCGCTGCCGCATGAGGAACGTCCACCCGCCGAGCACCGAGCCGCCCGCAGCGTTCTTCGCGCTGTGCGAACCGGAGGTGGGACTGCGGTTCGAGCGGGAAAGTGTACGGTTGGAGGTGTTGGATGGACATCGTGGATTCGTGAACGCGTGTGCCTTTTCGCCGGACGGATGACACCTCGTGTCCGCTGGGGATGATAGGACGTTGCGCCTGTGGGACGCCGCCTCCGGCGCGGCCCTCGCCGTCTTGTACGGGCACGAAGGCTGGGTTCAGTCCTGCGCCTTCTTGCCGGACGGCACCCGCATTGCCTCCGCTGGAGGTGATCGGACGCTTCGCTTGTGGGATCTGGCCAACGGCCGGGAGATCCTCATCGTTCGCATGTTCACGGCTGGCAAATGGGCCACCATCGACCGCCTCAACAACCGCCTCGTCGAAGCGGGCGGCGACGCGTGGCGCTGGCTTCGGTGGGTCCTGCCCACGCCCGGCGGGCCCCTACCCCTCCCCGCCGAGGTGTTCGGACCCCTGCCCGCGCCGAAGTGGCTGTTCGGCTCGGCCGGCCAGCCGTAGCTGGCTGCGGACGCGGCGCGGCGGGTTGCTTCAAGACGCCGCCTTCCCGCGCCGCCCGTTCGGTGATCTGATCCGGTGAACGGGATCGGCCGCCGGAGGATCGCCGCCCCATGACCAACCATGAGACCAGCCAGGACGCGCAGGGAGCTATGCGGGAAATTGGGTGACGGCCTGGTCAGGCGGCGTCCTGTGACGCGGCGTCGGTGACCTCGACGGCGTCGCGGAAGGTGACGCCGCGGATCACCTTGGGCAACAGATTTTCACCGTTCAGGCGGCGCCAGGTCTTGGCGGCGGCGGTGATCAGCTTGAAGACCATCAGCTTAGCGGTCTCCTGCGACAGGGCTCCCTTGGTCCGCACCGTGCGGTGCCGGACCGTGGCGAACACGCTTTCGATCGGATTGGTAACCGGTATGATGATCCGCGATGCCACCGTCGTCCGATTGGGGCCGGCCTGGTCCCGATGTATGGTGCGACCATCCGGGACGAGGGGCATCGGGAGCGCGTAAGGTGGGCAGGCCGATGCATACGATGAGCTGCGAGCTCGTGTTAGTAGCTGGCCGCCCCTGCGACCCACCCGGTTGCGCTGCGAGCGCGGATCCGTAGTTGTCGTGTTGCCCGCCGCTCCCGCCGTTCACGATGGAGAGCTGCCATGCGACGCATTGTTGGGATGGATATCCACCGCACGTTCGCCGAGGTCGTGTTCTGGGAGGAGGGACGGTTGCGACCGGCGGGGCGGATCGACATGACCCGCTCGGGCCTGGAAGGCTTCGGTCGTTTGCTGACCAAGGAGGACGAGGTCGTGGTCGAGGCGACCGGCAACAGCATGGCCGTCGTCCGCGTCCTGTCGCCCTTCGTCGGGCGCGTGATCGTCGCCAACCCGCTGGAGGTCAAGGCGATCGCCCACGCCCACGTCAAGACCGACAAGATCGA
Organism: Azospirillum sp.; assembly: GCA_035629155.1. GTDB lineage: Bacteria > Pseudomonadota > Alphaproteobacteria > Azospirillales > Azospirillaceae > Azospirillum. The sequence goes on from DASPIO010000411.1 coordinate 6,166, forward strand.
CGCTGGCGTTCTGGCCTCCCTGCGCGCGGCGGACTTCCTGCCGGAGGTCTGGTTGCCGGATGCCGAGACCGAGCGGCGGCGCCGGTTGGTGGCTCGACGCAACCAAGTCGTCCGCCACCGGACGCGGATCAAGAACGAGGTCCATGCGATCCTGCACGCTCACCTGATACCGCCGTGTCCGCATGCCGATCTGTTCGGCCACCGGGGACGGGTCTGGCTGACACGACAGCAACTGCCCGATGACGAGCGAGCCGCCATCGACCGCCATCTGCGGGAACTCGATCGGCTGGGCGAGGACTTGGCTGTGCTCGACCGGGAGATCGCCCAGGCCGTTGTCAACGATCCCGCGGTCAAGCGGCTGCTGACGATCTCCGGCATCAATCTCACCGTCGCTGCCGGATTGGTCGCGGCGATCGGCGACATCCAGCGCTTTGACAGCCCGCAAAAGCTGGTGAGCTACGTCGGGCTCAATCCGCGGGTCCGCCAATCCGGGCTTGGGCTCGCCCAGTACGGCCGCATCAGCAAGCGGGGGCGCTCCCATGCCCGGGCCCTGCTGGTCGAGGCGGCCTGGGCGGCGGCCAAGGCGCCGGGGCCGCTGCGGGCGTTTTTTCTGCGCGTCCGCGCGCGTCGCGGTCATCAGGTGGCAGCCGTGGCGGTGGCCCGCAAGCTGGCGGTGCTCTGCTGGCATCTCCTCACCAAGGAGACGGATTACCTGTGGGCGCGGCCGGCGCTGGTCGCCCACAAGACCCGGGCCATGGAATTGCAGGCGGGAGCGCCGATGACGAAGGGAAACCGACGCGGTGTTGCCTATGCCTACAACATCAAGGATTTGCGGGATCACGAGATCGCGATGGCTCAGCAGGCCCAACAGGCCTACGAGGAGTTCGTCAGCCGCTGGCAGCCGCGCCGCTCCAAGACAGCGCCACCGCCAGCAAAGGCCGCACCCGCGTGAGGCCGGCGATGAAGGATCGTCACCGATGATTCCTGCGAGCTGAGCGCAAGATCAGCCCGCCTTCGGGACGGACAGAGGATCGCGCGGCACGGCTTGCCGTCAAGCCCTGCGCCGAAGGCGCACCGCTACGCGGCTACGGGGCTTGACCGCTGCACCGCGCTGCGCAGAGGGGCATTCATGTCCCGAATGCCGGGATGCGACCTGATGTTTGCGAGGGGCGACGCCGCGGACATGGACGGAAAAAGGCCGTTGGCAGGTCCGGTCACATCGGTCCTTGTCAATCACATCCGTTGTCCGCACGTGCTCCCAATGTTCGGCCGGGAGATCGTAGAAGGCGAGCAGCGCGTCGCGGTCCTTGCTCAGGCACTCGACCGCCTTGGCGTACTTGGCTGCATACTTTTTCGCGAAGGTGGTCAGCGCCGCCGTAGCCGAGGCGCGGTCGGCCGCCATCCAAATCTCCTTCAGGTCGGTCTTCACCGCCGGCTGGAGCGTCCTGGGCACCTTTTTCAGCACGTTGAGCGCCTTGTGGTACCAGCAGCGCTGGTGGCGCGTGGCGGGGAACACCTCCTCCAGCGCCTTCCAGAAGCCGAGCGCGCCGTCGGCGACGGCCAGCTCCGGGGCGATCAACAGGCCCCGCGCCTGAAGGTCGACCAGCAACTCGCACCAGCTCTGCGCACTTTCGCGCACGCCGACCTGGAAGCCGACCAGTTCCTTGCGGCCCTCCGGCGTGGCGCCGATGATCACCAGCATGCAGTCGGCCGCCGGCTCCATGCGGGCCTGCAGGTAGACACCGTCCGCCCAGACATACACGTACCGCCGCGCCGACAGGTCGCGCCGCTGCCAGCGCGCGTAGTCGGCCGCCCACTCCTCCTTCAGCCGGCCGATCACCGACGGCGACAGGTTCGGGGCGTCCTTGCCCCGCAAGGCGGCGAGCGCCTCCTGGAAGTGCGTTGCGGACGGGGAGGGGTGGGTGCCGCTGCACGCGTTGGGCGCCGCACTCAAGGAGGTCGGGATCGCCTTCCCTGGAAAGCTGTCCACCGTCGCGGTAGCAACGCCGCTGTTCGAGATCCGCGGCCCGAAGAGTCCGGATCTGGCGATCCGCTTCCACAGCGTGATTGGACAGCAAAGCGAAAGCGCCGTGCGTGCGGAAGCGGCAGTCGACGGGTAACAGTGGGGCAGGGCAGGGCGCCACTTGTGCGGAGCCGCACATCGCCTAAGAGTTGCCGAATCCGCGCAACTCCGCACGTTCACGGTGTTGTGCGGATCCGCACGGCGGTGTGCGGACGCCGCCGTCACGGTCCAGCCAGGATGGTGTCGATGCTATCGCGCAGGGCGCGCAGCCCGTCCAGGTGCTCCTTCGACAGGAGTGCGCGGTGCTGTTCGAGCGTCTGCACCTGCCGGTTCATCTTCAGCATCGTCTGGCCGATGACACGCAGCGCGTGCCCGTCGAACTCCGCCTTCGGCGCCTTCTTCGCGGCGCGTACCGCCGTGCTGCCGAGCCCCGCCTTGGCGCGCTCCCAAAGCGAACGTTGCAGGGCCGGGTCGGCCTCGGCGATCTCCACCAGCGTGGCGCGGCTCACCGTGCCGGCGTGCACCAGGTACTCGTCCAGGATGTCCTTTGGCAACTTCAGGATGCGCAGCAGGCGCGACACCTGCGTGTGCGACGTCAGCCCGACCAGCGGCGCCACCTTGGCCTGCGTGTAGCCGGGCCGCTCCAGCAGCCGGGCGACCGCCATCGCCAACTCCACCGCGTTCAAGTCGGCGCGCTGGGTGTTCTCCAGCAGCGCGGTGACCTCCGAGTCGGACTCGTTGGCGACGATGGCGACGATGGTCCTGGCGCCGTTGATGCGGTGCGCCCGCAGCCGCCGCTCGCCGGCCAGCAGGGTGTAGCGTCCCGACGCCTCGTGCCGGACGAGCACGGGCTGCTTCAGTCCGTGCTCGCGGATAGACAGCGCCAGCGACTGCAGCGCCTCGTCGTCGAAGGTCCGGCGCGGCTGGTCAGGGCGGGTGTCGATCCAATCGAGATCCGCCTCGATAACCTGGGGCAGGGCACCGGTCAGGCCGAACATGCGGTCCGCCCCCGGGGCGGGTGCCTCGGCCGGCCCGCGGTAGAGGTCGGCTGTCTTGCGCTCAAGCCGCTTGGCCATGGCGATCCTCCAGTCCGGCGATCTTCATGATGTCCCTGGCCAGCGCCAGGTAGGTGTCGCGCCCCGGCGCCGAGAAGTCGGCCTCCAGGGTGATGCGGTTAGCTGCCGCCGCCTGGGCGTAGATGGTGGCGCGGGGGACCGGCTCGTAGACCGTTGTCGTGCCGCTCCACATCTGAGTCAGCTCGTCGAGCGACGCTTGGTCCTGCGACAGGCGCCCGTTGAACATGGTGGGCACGACGCCGAGCATGCGCAGACCCGGGTTGGTACGCGAGCGCACCTTGGCGACGGTCTCGTTGAGGTGGTGCAAGCCGAGGATCGAGTGCGGCTCCGCCTGGCAGGGCACGACGAGCTGGTCCGCTGCGGTCAGCGCGTTGATAGTCGTCAGTCCCAGGTTGGGCGCGCAGTCGATGACGATGACGTCGTAGGTGCTGCGCACCGCCGCAAGCTTCTCGCGCAAGACCATGGGCGCGCCGGTCGGCTCCCGCGTCGTCAGCTCGCCGTCGGCGTTGGAGAGCGTAATGGAGGAGGGCAGGAGGTGCAGGTCGGGCACGTAGGTCTCGGTTACCACCTCGGCGATCGGCGTGCGGCCGACCAGCACGTGGTAGAGCGTGCGTTCGGCGTTGTTCAGTTCGACGATCTGCGCGTGCCCGACGCCGACGTGGGCCGTCGCGTTGCCCTGCGGGTCGGCGTCGACCAGCAGTACACGGTTGCCGGTGATGGCCAGCAAGTAGGCGAGGTTGACGGACGTTGCCGTCTTCGCCACCCCGCCCTTCTGGTTCGCCGCGGCGACGATCAGGCCGCGGCGCGGCGCATCATCGGCTGGGCGAGTGCGCTCGATCTCAGCGATTTCCAGGCTGCCGACTACGATCTGGGGGATCCGTTCGGCTCCGACTTCCCACTTTGAAACGCGCTGGCGGTCGTAAGATCGGCCAACCCGTTCGTTCAGCCAGCGGGCGAAGTCGGCCTGACTCAGCCCCTTCGCCTCGCGCAGCGCTTTCATCCGTGCGCCGTCCATCGCCGAGCCCTCCGCCATCCCGTACCTCCGAGCCGCAATCGAATGCGGCGAAGGCTACGCATGTCGTCACTCCGCGTCAACGGGGTGTCTACACCCGGGGTGCGGGTCTCGCGCTCCTGTGACCCGCAATCCATACGCTGGACGGAGGCTTTCCCGGGTCAGCCCAGTAGGTGCTGCTGCTCGCGTTCCGGAATGGGCGGGGCGGAGGGGTAGAGGATTACGCCGGACCCGTCGTCCTTCACCTCGACGCGGGCCTCCTCGTACACCGCGAGCGCCAGCACGAGGTTGTCCTGGAAGCGCTTGCGGAAGTCGCGCAGGCGGGCGTAGCCGGCGCCGAACTGCTCGAAGAGCGACAGCCATGTGATGTGGGTCGGTTCGGACAGGCTGTGTAGCCGGTAGGCGAGCCAGACGTAGATGTCGATGGCCGGCGAATTGCTGGAGAGCTGTTTGAGCGCGGGCTCCCACAGCGGGACGGGGTGCGCCAGAAGTTCGCGGTAGAACTTTTCGTTCAGCACAACCACGTCCTGCCACAGCGACGGCTGACGGGGGTCGCCGCTCGTCGTCGCGAAGCTGAACTGCAGTCCCTCATCGACGATCTGGCCCTTCGAGAAGCCGTTGGCCCGGGCACCGCCGATGTCGACCTCGCTGGCAAAGGTCATGCGGCAGGCGCTAATGCGCATGGCCTGTTCGCGAACGTCCTTGTAACCCTGGCCACCGATCGAGATGCCCATGCGGTCCAGCCAGTCGTGCATCGACCGGCCGATCTCAATTTCCCGGCTACGCGTCCGCACCGCCTCGCTCTGCAGGTAGAACATGATCATCCGGGCGCGCGAGCCGTACGGCACGCCGTAGAGACGGAAGCCGTCGGGAGACTTCGGGTCGGGCAGGCGTCCCGGCTCGACCAGCAGTCGGATGCGATGCCCCTGGCGTTGCCAGGGCTGGTCGTCGGGCAAACGCTTGTGGGGGAGGGCAGTGAGGGCGAAGCCACTGTAGGTGATGCCGAGAGCGGACCGGTTCTCCTGCTCGGCCAGGGCGGCGATCATGTCGACGATGCCGCGGCGTTCCGGCGGCACCAGGTCGCGGGCGTAATCGCGGCCGTGGTCCAACACGGCTTGACGGAGTCGACGCAGCGTGCCGTCGTCAACATCGATGTCGCGCAGCAGCGGAACTACCTTGTTCATCCGTTCCTCCACGACCCGGTTCGCTCTGTTCAAGAACGGGCGGGATCCTGGCATGTTCCTGTTTCCTGTGCAACTTGCTGTCCAGTCGCGCAAGCTATTTGTTCCTATTTGAATCCTTACTATTAGTTTGAGCGACTAGACAGCAGGGGATAAGACCGATTCGCGCGACTGAACAGCAAGACCAGCGCGAGTAGGCAGCAAGCCGAGTCCTGTGGATAAGTCCGCCGGACCCTTACCGGCGCGACTGAACAGCAGATGGATATGTGGATAAGTCCGGCCGAGTCGCGGCGCCCGGCCCCTGGCCGAGTCGGCAAGCCGTGGGCAAAAGGGGCGCGACTACATAGCAAACGGATCGGTGCGCCGTCGCGCGGCGTGCGGAAGAAGGCCGAATCGGGAGGGGGAGCGCGACTAGACAGCAATATCCGACATCATGTCGGATTCGGTCGGCGGATTCAGGGGCCCTCAGACAAGGGAGTCCTGTGAAAAACAATGACTTGGCGCGATGAGGCGCGAGGCACGCTTGCTGTCTAGTCGCGCTTCTCCGGTCCGGGAGGTTGGGACTAAACATGGCTGGCGACTCGACTGGCTGTCCGAGTCGGAATGGGTTTGCGGTCCAGTCGCGCCCCTCGTACGTCTTGGCGGGCTCAGGCTTTTGTCGCGGTGGTGGTCTGGAGCGCCGGGCGTTTCGATTTGCTGTTCAGTCGCGCTGCTGACCGTGCGGGGGACGTCCTCACTCGGCACGAGGACGACTTCCACCTCCGGCCGCTTGCCGGCCAGCAGGAAATACAGGTCGGCAAGCCGAACGTCGGCCAGAAGTACCTCGGGCATGGACATCCTCTCCTTCGCCGTTTTCAGGGCTCCGCGAGGGCAAAGCGCTCCCGCCGGCCGGGAGCGGGCCGCATCAACGCGACGCACGGCTGCAGAGCCTGAAAATCAGAAGCGCGATAGTGCGGGGCAAGGGAACACCCCGCAGTTTCGGCAAGGGCGGTACGGCTTCCGCGGGTTGCAGGGCGCGCGTGCGCAACGAGGTCTGCGAAGGAGGGCTTCCGTCCTGGGCGGGAACACCAAACCGGCGCTGCTCGAATCGCGAGGCACCCCCGTCGATGGGGGCACTACCGTGCCGGTAGGATGTCGGCCGGTCCGACGGGATCCCGCGTAGTCCCCTACAGTCCAAGGCAGCGTGGCCGGGATTCCTGGCGCCGTGTTGCCTCCTGACGTCCCCGGATCTCAGCAGCGCGCGCAGCGGAGCACAAGGCTGCCCCAAAGGGGCACCGCCGAAGGCGGCCCGGCCTTGTGCGGAGCGAGCACGCTGCTACGCGCGTGGTGCGCGCAGCCTCCCCGGTGCGCGCAGCCTCCCCGGTGCGCGCAGCCTCCCCGGTGCGCGCAGCCTCCCCGGTGCGCGCAGCCTCCCCGGTGCGCGCAGCCTCCCCGGTGCGCGCAGCCTCCCCGGTGCGCGCA
>DASPIO010000412.1:0-10276 GCA_035629155.1 Azospirillum sp.
GGCCGGCCTCGTCGCCGCCGTGATCATCGGCAAGCGCAAGGGCTATCCCGAGCAGAACTTCATGCCGCACAACCTGGTGCTGTCGCTGATCGGCGCCTCGATGCTGTGGGTCGGCTGGTTCGGCTTCAACGCGGGTTCGGCGCTGGCCGCCGACGGCCGTGCGGGCATGGCCATGCTGGTCACGCAGGTCGCCGCCGCCACCGCCGGCATGGCGTGGATGTTCGCGGAGTGGATGGCCAAGGGCAAGCCCTCGGTCCTGGGCATCATCTCGGGTGCGGTGGCCGGCCTCGTCGCCATCACCCCGGCTTCGGGCTTCGTCGGTCCGATGGGTGCGCTGGCCATCGGCGCGGTCGCCGGCGTGGTGTGCTTCTGGGCCGCGACCAGCCTGAAGAAGATGCTGGGCTACGACGACTCGCTGGACGCCTTCGGCGTGCACGGCGTCGGCGGCATCATCGGCGCGGTCCTGACCGGCGTGTTCGCGCAGGAAGCCATCGGCGGCACCGCCGGCCTGCTGGAAGGCAACGCCGGCCAGGTGTGGACGCAGATCTACGGCATCGCCGCCACCGTCGTGTACTCGGCGATCGGCACGGCCGTCCTGCTGAAGGTGGTCGACGTGGTGATGGGCCTGCGTGTCGACGAGGACATCGAGCGCGACGGCCTCGACCTCGCCCTGCACGGCGAGACCATTCACTGATCCACTGAGCGCAGCGTTTCGGTCCCCTCCCATCCTGGACCAAAAAACTGCCGCCGCCGGGGCTTCCCGGCGGCGGCTTTCTTTTTGTCGGGGGTGGGGGGAGCGTTGGGTTTTCGCTGCGCTCAACCCAACCTACGACCCAACCTACGACGCGACGGTAGGTTGGGTTGAGGCCAAAGCCGAAAACCCAACGCTGCGCGTCAATCAGCCGGCCGGCCGGCGCAGGTACATCTTGCCGATGCCGTTCAGCGCGGCGAAGAGCTGGTCGAACTGCGCCTTGAACGTCTCCCAGGCGATGGCGCTTGCCGTGGCCTGCTCGATCGTCCGGTGAATCTCGGCCAGGGAGGCGCGGCCGTCGATGCGGGCCAGCATCGGGCCGGCGAGGCGCGGCAGCGGCAGCGGCACCACTGAGCCGGCCAGCTCCGCCTCCAGCGTGCCGCCGGGCGGCAGCGCCTTGGCGATGCCCGGCCCGTCGAAGTCGCGCAGCACCGGCACCACCTCCGGCCCGTCCGGGCGGGCGACGGCGGCGGCCGCGTCTTGCGTGCGGGCCATGTAGGCGATGTGCTTGCTCATGCTGCCGCACACCTGCTCGGCCCAGGCGGCGCGCTCCAGCCAGGGCAGACCCTCCAGCCGCTTCAGCAGGCGCGGGTCCTTCACCCACATGGACGGTTCATAGCGCGCCGGTTCGATCAGCGCGGTGATCGCCATGCCCGCGCTCGCCGCCAGCTCCGTCAGTTCCGGCACCGTGTAGGGACGGTCGCAGGAGTGCAGCAGCAGGTCGTACAGGTTGGCGTCGGCCCCCTGGTGGTCGGTGACGAAGGGGTTGCGCTTGATCCAGTTGGTGGGCGGCAGGTGCGCGATCAGCCGGCGGGCGAGCGCCACCTTCTCCTGCGGGGTCAGCCCGTCGGCCATGGCGCGCAGGGCGGCCTGCAGCGGGTAGACGCCGGTGCGGCCCAGCGGCGCGTAGACCATCATGCCCAGCCCGCCGCCCGGCTTCAGCGCGCCGGCCAGGGAGCGCAGGCCGGCCGGCGGGTCGTCCAGGTGGTGCAGCACGCCGCAGCAATCGATGTAGTCGAACGGCCCCAGCTCATCGAGTTCCAGCAGCGAGCCGCGCAGGAAGCGGACGTTGGTCAGCCCGCGCGCCGCGGCCCGCGCCTCGGCGATGGCGCGCGAGGCGTCGGACAGGTCCAGATAGGTGACGGTGCCGGGGTTGCCGGCGTCGGCCAGATGCTGGGCGATCATGATGGTGCCGTCGCCGGTGCCGCCGCCCGCCACCAGAACCTCCAGCGGCCGGGAATGGTCCAGCCGGCCGGCGAAGACGTAGTGGTTGACCTCGTCCAGGTGGCTGGGCGAGCCGGTGATCAGGCGCCTCGATTCGTCCGCCGGGTCGCGCGCCGGGTAGGGGTAGGCTTCGTACTGGGCACGCAGGTCGTCGATGCTCATGCGGGGCTCGCGGTTGGGCCGAGGTTTGGTCGGCCCAACCTACTTTGCCGCTTACGCCAAGGGAATGCGGATCTCCGTCAGCCATTCCTCCGGCGGCAGGGTGCGGCAGTCGTTCAGGTACTCCTCCACCGCCGGGCGGTCGGCGGGGACGAAGCCATTCGCCGGGAACCAGTCGCGGTACAGGCGGCGGTAGCTGCGGTGCAACTCGGCGTAGGGACCCTTGTGCAGCAGCACGGCGTGGCGGCCGCCGGGGATCTCGCGGATGTACACGTCGCCCTCGCCCTCCACCTCCGGGCCGACCATCAGGCACGCCTCGGAGCGCAGTTCGGCCGCCGGCACCGTGCCGGGATCGTCGTAGGCGACGCCGAAGGCGCGCGTGTTCGGCCCCAGCAGGCCGCGCCCGGCCGCCCAGGCGGACAGGCGGGCGAAAGCCGTGCCGATCTCCGTGTAGGGGCCGCGGTGGCTGATGGCGGCCACGCGGATGGGGTCGAGGTCGCGGATGGTGACGTCGTTCATGGTGCTCTCCGTTTCGTCGATGGCCGGTGCCGGGAGAACCAGGCCGCCGCGCGTCCGGTAGGCCGCGGGCGGGGTGCCGTAGGCCTGCCGGAAGGCGCGGGTGAACGCCTCGACGCTGCCGTAGCCGGCCCGCCGGGCGATCGCCGCCACCTCGCCGCTGCTGCGCACGAGCTCCCCCGCCGCGCGGTGCAGGCGCAGCCGGCGCAGCGTGTCCGCCGCCGTCTCGCCGGTGAAGGCCCGGTAGATGCGGTGGAAATGGTAGGGGGAGAAGCAGGCCACCTCGGCGAGCCGCGCGAGGTCGAGCGGCTCGTCCAGGTGCGCGCCGATGTGTTCGACGACGCGGTCGATGCGGCGGCTGTAGTCGAGGATGGTGGCGGGCTTGGTCATGGTTCCTCCAGTCCCGCCACCCTAGTCGCAGGGCGTTTGATCGCGCTTGCGAACCTTGACCTTATCCTTACTTGGCGGCGGCCCACCCCTTCGCCGGGCGGACCTCGCCCACGCGGGTGCCGGCGCGGTTGGTGATCGGCTCGACCAGCAGCTCCGGCACCGTGGCCCACTGCCCGGCGGTCAGCGCGTCGGCGGCGCGCAGCAGGGCGGCGAGCGCCACCTCGCGGGCGCGGCCGGCGCCGTCCTCCACCTTCAGCGCGATGCCCACGCCCTGCTCCGGCAGCACGGCGCAGCCGACACCCTCGGCCCCGCCCTTCACCAGGACGGCCCCGCCGGCCGCGGTCATCAGCCGGGTGTCGAAGGTGCCGGTGCCGCCGATCAGCAGCGGGTGCCTGCCCCAGGCCGTGCGGATGCGGGTCACCGCCTCGGCCCGGCGGTCGGGCAGGTCGTGCGGGTCGGCGATGCGCGCCATGGCGTAGGCGAGCGCGCCGAGCGGGATGGCGATGGTGGGAATCGAGCAGCCGTCGACGCCCCAGGGGGCCTGCGACAGATCCTGCGCGGTCATCTGCTCCAGCACGCCCAGGATGCGCTGTTGCACCGGGTGCTCGTAGCGGACGTAGCCCTTGAGCGGCTCGCCCTTGTGCCGCGCCGTGGTCAGGAAACCGGCGTGCTTGCCCGAGCAGTTGTTGTGGAACGCGGTCGGCGCCTCACCGCGGCGGTGCAGCGCGTGCGCCGTGGGCTCGTGGTAGGGCAGGTGGGCGCCGCACTCGTAGTCGTCCACGGTGCAGCCGATGCGGACGATCCAGCGCGCCGCCAGTTCGGTGTGCACCGCCTCCCCGCTGTGCGACGAGCAGGCGAGCGCCAACTCCTCCGTGCCCAGGCCGAAGGCGTCCAGCGCGCCGGTCTCGACCAGCGGGATCGCCTGCAGCGCCTTGATGGCGGAGCGCGCGAAGACCGGCCGGTCGGCGTCCCCCCAGCGCGCCAGCACGCGGCCGTGCGCGTCGACGATGACGGCGTGGGCGCGGTGCAGCGATTCCACCGTGCCGCCGCGCGTCACCTCCACCGCGATGGCGGCGTCGGCCGGGCCGGACAGGTCGGCGCGCCCCTCGGCGGGGCCGGCGGCGTGATGGTCGTGGTGATGATGGCCGCCGCAGCAGCCGCCATGGTCGTGGTCATGCGTGTGTTCGTGCGTCATGGCAGAGAACTTGCCTCCTGCGCACCGCCGGGGCAAGGTGCGCGCCACTCGGACCGGTCAGTTTCGTCGGAACAGCAAGCCATGCGTGGATACTTCGCCATCGGGGTCGAGCGGATCAGCAAGCCGGGTAACGTCGGCAACCTGATGCGCACCGCCCATGCCTTCGGCGCGTCCTTCTTCTTCGCCATCGATCCGGCGCCGGACGTGCGCGAGATGGGCTACGTCGACACCTCCGGCGCGCCGGAGCATTTGCCGTTCTACATCCACGACAGCGTGGCGGCGCTGGCCCTGCCCAAGGACTGCACGCTGGTCGGCGTCGAGCTGACCGAGGACGCCATCGAGCTACCGAGCTTTCGCCACCCGCTGCGCGCCGCCTACGTGTTGGGGCCGGAGCGCGGCAGCTTGTCGCCGGAGCTGCAGGAGCGCTGCGACTTCATCATCAAGATCCCGATGAAGTTCTGCGTCAACGTCGGCGTGGCGGGGGCGCTGGTGATGTACGACCGCATGGTCTGCCTGGGCCGCTTCGCCGAGCGCCCGGTGCGCCCCGGCGGCCCGATCGAGGGGCCGCCGCAGCACGTGCACGGCAAGCAGAAGATGCGCAACCGCGCCGACCGCCGCCGCCGCGCCGCGACCCACACGCGGGGCGACGCGACGGACAGCGTGTAGGGCCGGCACCAGGGGGTATTGACACTCTGCATTTCAGAGTGGTACTTACTCTGCGAAACAGAGTGAGTGCGGGAGCCCCCTCATGGCCGACGGCATAACCCAACAGATCGTCGCGATTCATTCGATGCTGTCCGCCGGCCACCGCAACCTGCGGATCGAGCGGCACACGCTGATCCTCTGGGGACTGGCTGGCGGTGGATTGGCGCTGTTCAGCGAGCGCATCCTAACGCCGTCCCAATTTCCGGACCCGGCGCAACGGGCGCTCGCCTGGCTGGTGTTGCTGACCGGCGTGCTGGGCGGCGTGGCGGCGCTCGACTGGCGCCTCACCCGCCGGGCCAAGCGCGTGCGGGACGAAGCGTGGTCCTTCATTCACCGGCAGGTGCTGAAGGTCTGGTGGCTGCTGATGGGGCTGGGCACCCTGATGACCTTCGCCGTCTTCTTCTTCGGCGGCGGCTACATGGTGTTCGCCGCCTGGATCATCCTGGTCGGCCTCGGCCTCTACGTGCATGGGCTGTTCTCCGAGGAACTGCTGGAATGGGCCGGCGTGCTGTCGATCGCCATCGGCATCGCCACGCTGGCCTACCGGCTGGACCCGGACACCATGCGGCTGATCATGGCCTCGCACATGGGCCTGGGCCTGCCGATGCTGGCGCTGATGCTCGACGGCGGCCACGCGCGGCCGTCCTGGCGGCGCATGGGGCAGGCCGCGGTGTGGATGGCCGCCGTGCTGGCAGCCCCCTTGGCCGTGCACCTGTGGGGCGGATCGGCGGCCCACGATGCGCCGATCCTTCCGCTGGATGCCTTCCGCCGGGGAGCCGACGCGGGCGGCCGGCGGATCCTCACCATCCCGGCCGGGACGCCGGTGCCGGTCGAACTGGCGGTGGCCGGCAACGTCTTCGCACCGGCCACCGGCCACATCCTGCCGCTGACCCTCGCCACCGCCCTGGAGGTGGCGATGGAGGACGGGCAGCCCACCGGCGAGGTCCGCTTCGCGGGCGAGAACTGGTCGCCGGCCGGCGGCGCGCTGTGGCTGGCCATTCCGCTTACCCGCGCCGACGTCACGCCCGAGGCGGGCCCGCGCCTGCGCGCCGTCCTCGACCTTGAGACCATGGGCGCGAAGCGCCGCTGAGACCATGGGCGCGAAGCGCCGCTGAGAATCAGCCGCTGCGAATTGGCCGCTGAGAATCAACTGAGAATCATGGGCGCGAAGCGCCGATGAGAAGCACGGGCGCGCGGCGCCGCCGTCCGCCCGTCCCTTTCCCCTTCGACCGGAGACCGATCATGAGACGAATCATTCTGGCCACCCTTGGCCTGGCCACACTCGGCCTCGGAGCCTGTGCCGGCTTCCCGCCCAGCGCCGAGGAGATGGCGAAGGTGCCGGTGGTGCGCTATGGCACCAGGGCGCCGACCAACGGCGACTACGTCCTGTTGTATCCGGCGGGGGCGCCGCTGCCGGTCGTCGCCTCGGTGGGCGGCACGCTGCTGGAACGGCCGGCGCAGGCGACGCTGGAGGTGGCGGTCAAGCGCGACGTCTTCGTCTATCGGAACTGGACCAGTTTCGACGGCAAGACGTGGCAGGCCGGCGGCGACGCCGTGGGCGGCGCTTTCGAAGTCATCCTGCCCGGGCAGCCGGACGGGCTGGCGCCGGGAACCATGTCGGCCCGCTTCGACCTGAAGCCCGACCCGAAGTCGTAGAAGGAGGAGACATCCGGTGGACACGCTCGACCCGCTGCTGCACCAGCCCTTGCGGACCCAGATCGCCGCCTTCCTGGCGGGCGCGGGCGAGGCGACGTTCAACGACCTCAAGGCGCGCCTGGAGGTGTCGGACGGCAACCTGGATTCGCACATCAAGAAGCTGATCGCCGCCGGCTATGTGGCCGTCCGCAAGGACGGCACCGATGGCCGGCCGCAATCCCGCTATTCCCTGACCCCGGTGGGGCTGGAGGCGCTGCGGACCTACGTGGCCGTTTTGCAGCGCCTGCTGCCTCTGGGGGCGGTGGAGGAGGGACCCGTGCCCCTGGGGATGAAACCCCATCCCCAGGGGTGACGGCGGCGGATCCCACCCGGTGCCTCAGGCGCTGAACCAGCCGGCCGTCACCTGGGTGGCGCTGATGCCGGTGAGCGTTACGGTGGCGCCGGTGCTGAAGGTGACCAGCGCGCCGCCGCTGCCGGCGCTCACGGCGTAGACCACGCCGGGGGACAGCACCAGCCGGTCGCCTTCGGCGAAGTTGAAATCGGTGACCACGTCGTTGCCGTTGAAGACGAAACGGTCGGCCCCGGCGCCGCCGGTCATGGTGTCGTCGCCCAGGTTGCCGGCGATGAAGTCGTTGCCCTGGCCGCCGAAAAGCTGGTCGTTGCCCTGGCCGCCGAAGATGGAATCGTCGCCGGCCTCGCCGTAGACGATGTCGTTCATCATGTTGCCGTAGAGCTGGTCGGCGCCGATGCTGCCGAACACCAGATCGCCGCCCTGGCCGCCGAACAGGATGTCGTCGCCGGCCTCGCCGTACAGCACGTCGCTGTCGAAGTTGCCGTAGAGCTGGTCGTTGCCGTTGCCGCCCCACGCCGTGTCGCTGCCGGCTCCGCCGAACACCACGTTGTCGGCGTCGTTGCCGATGATGGCGTCGTTGCCGGAGCCCGTTGTGGCGTTCTCGATCAGCGAGCGGGCGTCGTTGTTGTACAGGTAGGCGTTGGCGACGTTGCCGCGCGCCACCTCCGACGGGTCGGCGCTGTTCAGGTTGGCGAGCTGGCTGGAGGCGAGGGTGCTCCACTGGCCGGGCGTCAGGTTGATGCTGACGCCGGTGGTGTAGGCCGACAGGTCGTAGGTGTCGATGCCGCCGCCGTCCCACACCGTTTCGAAGACCTTCGCCGTCGTCGGCAACCAGGTGTAGACGGTGTTGCCGGCGTTGGTGGCGTAGTTGGCGCCGTACAGGTACTGGATGGCGGCGATGTCGTTCATCATCGGGGCCGACGGATAGCTGCCCTCGGCGATGACGTAGCCGCCGTCGACGGACGCGCCGGTGTAGGACCGGTAGCTCATGATCGAGGTCTCGACCGAATCCAGGCTGGCGTCGAGCTGGACGCCGCCGCCGGTGTCGTGCGGGTGTTTCAGGCCCAGCGCGTGGCCGATCTCGTGCGGCATGGTCGAATAGTTGTCGGTCCCGGGGATCCAACTCGTGCCCTGGTGTTCCGGCCCCATCCAGGCGTCGCCGCCGGTCGGGTGGTCCGATGGGAAGAAGGCCTCGGCGGTGGGCGGCACGCTGGAGTTGGCGAAGCGCAGGTCGGCGACGGTGCCGGGCTCGCTCACCTGGACGAAGTTGAGGTTGGCGACGTTGGCCCAGCTTTGCAGGGCGGCCTTGATGGCGACGATCTGCGCGTCGTTGACCGCCGAGAACCCCTGGTACGGGTGCTGCGTGTCGGCGTCGCCGTAACCGGTCCACGATGACGCGGACGTCGGGAAGCCGTAGGTCAGCGTGGTGGTCGCCCACTTCGATCCGCTGAGCAGATTGTCGATGGCAAGATTGCCGGTGTAGGTGTCCAGATTCGCCGACTGGGCCGCCATGATGATCCCCCGGTGTTCATCCGCGCACATATGGATTGGCCTATGCGCTTCGGAGTAGTTGGAGCAGAGCAACAGCCGGAGGGCAAGACTTTCCAGCGCCTCAGGATACAGCCTGGGCGTGTGGGGATCGGATGTCACAAAGTGTGGGGAAAGGTCGGTCTAGGGCCGGCGTGGGAGAGGGCGCGCAATCAAAGCGTGCGCCATGGCAGGGGCGGATCCCCACCCCGTGCCGAGGATCCGCCCGCCGCCGTTCAGAGGCTGAGGAAGGGGTCGATCAGGCGCCCCAACGGGCCGGTCAGGCGCAGCCGGCCCAGCGTGACCGACAGGCACAGGCAGCCCTCGGCATCGGCGATCGGCTTGTGGTCGACGCTGTCGTCGCCGATGGCGACGTCGCCGCGCAGGAAATGGCCGAGGGAGTCGCTGAAGCCGCCGGCCAGGATCAGCGCCAGTTCCATGCCCTCGTGGCTGTGCTGCGGCACGGCGACGCCGCCGCGCATGCGCACCAGCCGCGCCATGCCATTGCTCAACGGGATGTCGGCCATCTGGATGCCCGGCAGCTTGGTGCGCCAGCGCAGCCGCTCCATGTCGCCGACGTAGCGGCGCAACGGCTGCGGCAGCAGCGGCGCGCCGTTCGGCGAGGTTTCGTTCCGGGCGTACAACGATCCGTTGCGGGACGGCATCGGGTCGGTCGCCTCGCACAGGCGGGCGAACACGGCGTCGCGGCAGCAGGCGCTGACCGGTTCCGGCTCCAGCTCCTCCAGGAGGGCGCCGCCGACCGTTTCCAGCTCCGCCACGGCGTGGCGGCAGCCCGGACACAGTGTCATGTGCGTGGCCAGCACCAGCGCCGCCGGCTCGGACAGGCAGCCGCCGGCGTAGTCCATCAGCAGCGCGTCGCCGGGATGGTGGGTGGGCAGGCTCATGACGGCTCTCGCAACGCGCGGCGGAGGCGGTCGAGCGCCAGGCGGAGGCGGGACTTGACGGTGCCGAGCGGGATGCCTCGCTCGGTCGAGATGACGCTGTGCGGCATGTCCTCGAAATAAGCCAGTTTCAGCAGTTCGGCCTGCTCCGGCGGCAGCTCCTTGAGCGCCGCGCGCAGCCGGCGGTTGGTCTGGTCCGTGGCGACGCGCACGTCGGCGGCTTCGACCGGGTCCGGCACCAGGGCCGGGTCGTCCGGGTCGATCTCCGGCCGCTGTTCGCGGCGCAGCGTGTCGACCCGCTTGTTGCGGGCGATGGTGAACACCCAGGTGCCGGCCGAAGCCTGCGCCGGATCGAACGTCTCGGCGCGGCGCCACACCAGCAGCATCACTTCCTGCACCAGCTCTTCCGCCTGCGCGCCGTCGCAGCCCAGGCGGCGCAGGTAGGCCTTCAGCCGCGGGGCGAAGTGGTCGAACAGCGCCGCGAAGGCCGCCCGGTCACGGCCCCGCCCCACCGCGAGCAGCAGTTCGTCGAGCGAGGCCGCCTCCGCGGCCGGTGGTGGTGGGTCCTGCATGACCGCATTGAAGGCGAAGGCGCGCGCCCGCACAAGCCGCAACTGCTTTGCCGGCCATGAAATATCGGGTGGTGCGGGTTGCGCGGTGTCGGTTCGACTCATGCCGGATGTTACGCAGGACGCGTACGATCGGATCACCAGTCCCTGCAAAAACGAATCATCGGACACCGCAAATATGATTCACGGCGCCCCCTTCAAACCGGCGGCGATTTCGGATAGTGTCTCGGCACCCTCAACCATTTCGCACCCGCAAAACGATGTTGCAAAACCGCACCATTCGCGGCGCCGCCGCTTCCGCCGCGCTGGCTCTGACGCTCGCCGTCCTGC
>DASPIO010000413.1:0-27969 GCA_035629155.1 Azospirillum sp.
TCGTCAGATGGCGTGCACGCCCATGGCGGCCTTGACCATGTGATAGGCGGTGAGGAGCTGGGTGAGCGCCAGCGGCGCGCTCTGCCCCTCGCGGTTGTCGGCGTCGGCGAAGCGGCCGACGCTGCGGCGCAGGTGGCTGGCCTCGGGCAGCAGGCGCCACAGCAGCTCCTCCACGCGGAAGGCGCGTTCCGGGCTGATGGCGCCGTCGATCTCCAGCACGTCCACCGGCTTGCCGTCGCGGTCGCGGCTCAGCTCCAGGTGGATGCCGGCCTGCCCGGCGCCTTCCAGCAGCGGCGTCAGGTCGGGGTGCGGCAGCGTCGGGCGCAGGATGTGGCGGACGTTGAGGCGGGCGCCGGATTCCTGGTGGTTGTCGTCGGGCGGGCTGAAGGACACGACCACGTCGGCGAAGGTGCGCTGAGGGTGGATGAAGGCGGGGCTGTCCTCGCGCCGCTTTTCCAGCGATTCCAGCACCTGCTCGCGGGTGTAGCCGCGCCGGGTGGTGTCGCGCTGGACCTTCCAGCGCACCCGCAGCTCTTCCTGCGGCTCCAGGTACAGCTTCACGTCGTAGCAGTCGCGCATGGCGCGGGTCGTGTAGCCCAGCAGCCCCTCGACCACGATGTAGGGGCGCGGCTCGATGTACTGGGGGGCGTCCAGCTCGCCGGTGTGGTGGTTGTAGACGGGCTTGAGGATCGGCTGGCCCTGGCGCAGCAGCTTCAGGTGCTGCTCCAGGATGTCGATATGGTTGGCGCGCGGGTCGAGGGCGGAGAGGCCGAGCGCCGCGCGTTCGCGCCGGGAATAGCGGTGGTAGTCGTCGGTGCAGATGGTGGCGACGCGATCGGTGCCCAGGATGGCGGCGATGCCGTCGCTCAGCGTCGTCTTGCCGGATGCGCTGTCCCCGACGATGCCGAGGATCACGATGTCCTTCACGCGGTTGATCGGCATGGGCGCTGTTCCCGAACCATCGGTGTTTCGATGTTCGGGAGCGTACGGAAAGCCGGCCAACGCCGGAACGCCCGGTGGGGCAGGGGGGTGAACTCTCCTGAGCGGGAAAAAACCTGCCCGAGTGGGTAGGCTAGCCGATGGGGTGGGGCGGTGCTCCCGTACCCCTCTCAAACGTCATCCCCGCGCAGGCGGGGATCCATGCTGCCGGTGAAGGAGAATGCGGCGGACAACATGGATCCCCGCCTGCGCGGGGATGACGAAGGAGAAAGCGGTAAAACGCCCTTACGCGTGCTGGCGCCGCGACATGGACAGCGCGACCGCCTGCGCCCGGTTGCCGACGCTCAGCTTGTCGTACAGGTTCTTCAGGTGGAACTTCACCGTGTGCACGGAAATGCCGAGGTCGCGCGCCAGTTGCGCGTTGGTGCGGCCGGAGGTGAGGGATTCCAGCAGCATCCGCTCGCGCATCGTCAGGCGGGTGAGCGGGTCGTCGGCGAGCGTGGCGACATCGACGAAGGGGAAGGCCATGCGCCCGGCCGCCACCGCGCCGCAGACGTCGAGCAGCCGCTCCGGCGGTTCCGCCTTGCTGCAGAAGCCGGCCGCGCCCAGCATCATCGCCTGGCGCGAGGCGGTGGCGTCGCTGGTGCCGGTGTGGACGACGATGCGCGGTCCGCCGGCGCGGCCCTTCAGGCGTTCCAGCACGCCGCGGCCGCTGACGAACGGCATCTCCCAGCCGATGACGCCGACGTGGAAAGGGAAGCGCCGGCAGGCCTCCAGGAAGCGCTCGCCGTCGCTCGCCGTGGCGAGCAGGTTGAAGCGCTCATCCTCCTCGAAAAGCCTTACCAGGGCTCGCAGGACCAGCGGGCTCTTGTCCGCAACGACGATATCGATGGTTGACATGGCGTGTCTGGGGACCTCCTCCGAGTCTGTCATATTGTGTGGCCCCCGCTCTGCGGCAGGTTGTTGTATTCTGGCACGGACGAACGTTGATATACGACACTCCGTTCGGCTCACAAATTAGAATTCTCTTATATCACGGAGGGTCTTCCGGCGGGAAGGGCGCTGTCGCGGTGCCCCGGCCGTGGGGCCGGGCGCCCGCAACGTTTTCCGCGGGACGGCGAGTGCTGCAAATCGTCGCAGGGGGCGGCCGCCCCCAAACGGAAAGCGCCCCTCTCCCGGCCGGGAGAGGGGCGCTTCGCGTCACGGCGGCTCAGTGCGACAGCAGAACCGGCAGCGGGGCGGAGCGCAGCACGTGGCGCGTTCCGCTGCCGCGGTGCAGGTACGGGAAGGTGTAATGCCCGTGCGCACCCATCACCAGCAGGTCGGCGCCGAGGTCGACCGCCTGGGCCAGCAGCGCGTCCATGGCCCCGATGTCGGTGACCGTGAAATGCGTCTGCTCGGCCTTGACGCCGTGCAGGCGCAGATGGTCCGCCAACTGGATGCGGCCGCCGTCGCCGTGGTGGGCGGCGGCTTGCGTCAGCACGGTGATCACCGTCACCTCGCTGGCCTGCGTCAGGAAGGGGATGGAATCGGCCAGCGCCCGTGACGCCTCGCGCTCGGCGTTCCAGGCGATGACGACGCGCTTGCCGATGTGCGGGAACAGCCCGGCGTAGGGCACGACCAGCACCGGCCGGCCGGCGTTCAGCACCACCTGTTCGGCCAGTTCCTCGGGCGCGCCGCCTTCCGACTGGTCACGGTCGTACTGGCTGAGGATCGTCAGGTCGGCGAAGCGCGACCAGATGATGGTCTCGCGGATGACGTGGTTGTACTCGCCGTGCGCCAGCCCGTGCCATTCGGAGGGCACGCCGGCCTCCTGCGTCTTGGCGCGGAACAGCGCCTCGGACCGGGCGGCGGCCTGCGCCAGGTGATCGCTGGGCCGGCGGGCAACGACGCTGGTGGCGATGCGGTCGGGCTGGGCGAACAGGCCGCGCAGAAACGCGCCATGCTGCTTCGCCAGCGCGACCGCGGCGTTGAGTCGGGACTCGACGTTCGAACTGGAGTCGAGATGGACCAGGATGTGCTTGAGCGGCATGACGGCCGTTTCTCCCTGCGTGCATTGGTGCGGCGCCCGCCCCCCGGCCAGCGGCACCCGCTACGCCCCCATATTGCCACGATATGCGGGGGGAACGAACAGCGCAAAGTGTCCGGCGGAGCAGCGATGCGCTCCCCCGCCGGTTCGTACGCCTACTTCTTGACCATCGGGCACTGGCTTTCGGCGAGCGGCGTGAACGCCTCCTCGGCCGGGATGGTGCGGACGATCTTGTAATAGTCCCACGGCCCCTTCGATTCGGCCGGCTTCTTGACCTGCGCCAGATACATGTCGTGCACCATGCGGCCGTCCTCGCGGATGCGGCCGTTGCGGGCGAAGAAGTCCTCGACCTTGGTCTCCTTCATCTTCTTCATGACGGTCGCGGTGTCATCGCTGCCCGTCGCCTCGACTGCCTTGAAATAGTGCATCAGCGAGGAATAGACGCCGGCCTGCACCATCGTCGGCATCTTGCCGGTCTTGGCCTGGAAGCGCTTCGACCACTCGCGGGTCTTCTCGTCCATGTCCCAGTAGAAGCCGGTGGTCAGCATCAGCCCCTGGGCGTTCTGCAGGCCCAGCGAATGGATGTCGCTGAGGAACACCAGCAGGCCGGCCAGCTTCTGCCCGCCCTGGGTGATGCCGAACTCGGCCGCCGACTTGATGGCGTTGGTGGTGTCCGCACCGGCGTTGGCGAGGCCGATGACCTGCGCGCCCGAGCCCTGCGCCTGCAGCAGGAATGAGGAGAAGTCCTGCGCCGGGAACGGATGCTTCACCGCACCCTTCACCTCGCCGCCATTCGCCTTGACGACCTTGGCGACGTCGTCCTGAAGGTTCTGGCCGAAGGCGTAGTCGGCGGTCAGGAAGAACCAGCTCTTGCCGCCCTCCGCCACCACGGCCTTGCCGGTGCCGACGGCCATGGCGTACGTGTCGTAGGTCCAGTGCACGCCGCCGGGGAAGCAGTCCTGGTTGGTGATGCGCGACGACGCGGTGCCCGACACAAGGCTGATCTTGTTCGCCTGCTTGGCGATGGCGTTGACGGCGAGCGCCACGGAGGTGGTCACCAGCTCGGCGAAGACGTCGACCTTCTCGACGTCGATCCATTCGCGCGCCTTGTTGGACGCGATGTCCGGCTTGTTCTGGTGGTCGGCGGTCAGCAGCACGACGGGCTTGCCGGCGACCTTGCCGCCGACGTCGTCGATGGCCATCTGCGCCGCAGCGATGGCGCCCGGCCCGGCGATGTCGGAATAGGTGCCGGTCATGTCGGTCAGCAGGCCGATCTTGACCGCGTTGTCCGAGATCTCGGCGTTGGCCGTGCCGGCCATCATGGCGCAGGCGGCGGCGCCGCAGGCGAGCGTCTTCAGGAAGCGCATGGGGTTTCCTCCTCGATGTCGTGGTGCCGTCGGCCTTGCGTGCGGCCGCTTCGTGGTCGTCCGCAAAGATGGCGAAGGAGTCTTTCGGAAGTGCGTCGGAAATGTAGCCAATTGTAACAGGGCGACCCGGCCGGGGGTTGCCGGGACGCGCGGAGCGCTTACAATCGCATGCCGGCCGCGAACGGGCCGGGGCGGCGGCGAAGGCGGGGGCATGCAGGGGGAAGGGGCGGTCGATGCGGCGTGCCGGCTGGCGCTTCTCCAGGCCGGGCTCGACCACATCGACCAGGGCTTCACGGTGATCGACGCCGATCTGCGTCTGGTCGGGTGGAACGAGCGCTTCCTGTCGCTGCTGGAGTTCCCGGCGGAGATGGCGCGCGTCGGCACGCCGTTCGCCGATTTCATGCGCTACAACGCCGAGCGGGGTGAGTACGGCCCCGGCGACGTCGACACGCTGGTGGCCGAACGCGTGCGCGCGGCGGCCGGGTTCCGGCCGCACGCCTTCGAGCGCGAGCGCCCGAACGGCCGGATCATCGCCGTGCGCGGCACGCCGCTGCCCGGGCGCGGCTTCGTCACCATCTACACCGACGTGACCGAGCAGCGCCGGCACGAGCGCCTGATCCTGGAGCGCAACGAGGAGCTGGACCGCCGCGTGCGCGAACGCACGGCGGAGCTGGAAGCGACCCGGGAGCGGCTGCGCCTGATCACCGACGCGGTGCCCGCCAACATCGCCTACATCGACCGCGGCGGCGTCTACCGCTTCGCCAACCGCGGCTACGCGGACTGGTTCGGCCAAACCAAGGATGGCATCCTCGGCCGCACGGTGGAGGAGGTGCTTGGCCCGTCGCTGTTCGCCGTGATCGGCGGGCAGCTTGAGCACGCGGCGACCGGCCGGCGCGTCAGCTATGAGTACGCCATGGAGCAGCCCGGCCGCGGCCGGGTGTACGCGCACAGCGACATCGTGCCGGAGTTCGACGAGGCGGGCGCGGTGGTCGGCTTCTTCGTGCTGTCCTCCGACGTGACCGAGCAAAAGCGGACGGAGGCCGCGCTGATCCACGCGCAGAAGATGGAGGCGGTGGGCAAGCTGACCGGCGGCCTCGCCCATGACTTCAACAACCTGCTGACCATCATCATCGGCAACCTCGCGGCTCTGCGCGACCGCCTGGAGGGCCGGTTTGAGGGCGGGGCGGAGGACGCGGACGCCCTGCGCGACGGGCTGGAGCCCGCCCTGCAGGCGGCCCGGCGCGGCGCCGACATCACGCGCCGGCTGCTCGCCTTCTCGCGCCGCCAGCCGCTGGAGCCGCGCCCGGTGGAGGTCGACCGGCTGGTGCGCGGCACGGTCGGCTTGTTGCGACGCTCGCTTCCTCCCGCCATCACGATCCGGGTCGAGGACCCCGCCGCGCCGCCGGTGGCCGAGGTGGACCCGCACCAGTTGGAGAACGCGCTGCTCAACCTCGCCTTCAACGCCCGCGACGCCATGCCCGGCGGCGGGTGCCTGACCTTCGCCACCGACACCGTCGAGCTGGGGCCGGCAGCGGCCGGCGAGGCGGAGGTCGCCCCCGGCGCTTATGTGTGCGTCACCGTCGCCGACACCGGCATGGGCATGGACGAGGCGACGCTGGAACAGGCGTTCGAGCCGTTCTTCACCAGCAAGGGGCTGGGGGCGGGCAGCGGACTGGGCCTGTCGCAGGTGTACGGCTTCGTCAAGCAGTCGGGCGGCGGCATCCGCATGGACAGCGCGCCCGGCGCCGGCACCACCGCCACTCTGCTGCTGCCGTTCAGCCGCCGTCCGGTCGTGCCGCCCGAACCGAAGCCCCCGGCGCCGGCATCTTGCGCCGCCGGGGAGCGCCGGCTGGTGCTGCTGGTCGAGGACGACGCCGAGGTGCGGCGGGTCATCCGCCTGCAGCTCATCGACCTGGGCTATCTGGTGGTGGAGGCCGACAACGGCGCCGAGGCCGCGCGCCTGCTGGACGCGGTGCCGGAGGTGGCGGTGCTGGTGTCCGACGTGATGATGCCCGGCGGTATCGGCGGCCGGGAGTTGGCCGACCTGGCGCGCGCGCGGCGGCCGGACCTGCGCGTCGTCCTCATCAGCGGTTATGCCGACGGGCTGGAGGGCGGCGACACGCGGATCCTGCACAAGCCCTTCACGCGGGACGACCTCGCCGGCGCCATAGCGGTGGAGGCGCGGGCATGACGGACATCGCCAAGCCGCTGGTCTATGTGGTGGAGGACGAGGCGGACATCGGCCGTCTGATCTGCACCACGCTCGCCAGCTACGGCTATGAGGCGGAGCACGTGCGGACGGGGGCGGAACTGGCGCGGCGGCTGCGCGCGCGCGCGCCGGCGCTGTGCATCGTCGACCTCGGCCTGCCGGACGTGGACGGGCTGCAGCTCGTCCGCGACCTGCAGGAGCGGGCGGGTTGCGCCATCCTGATTCTCACCGGGCGCCAGCACGTGGCCGACCGCATCCTCGGCCTGGAACTGGGGGCGGACGACTACATGGTGAAGCCGTTCGAGCCGCGCGAACTGGTGGCGCGCGTGCGCAGCATCCTGCGCCGCCTGGGCCGGGCATCCGAGACGGCCGAGGCGCCACCCTCGTCGGTGGCGCGCTTCGAGGGCTGGATCTTCGAGCCGGCGCGCAACCGCCTCGTCGATCCCGGCGGGCAGGAAGTGGCGCTGAGCACCGCCGAGACCCGCCTGCTGGAGGCCTTCGTGCGCAGCCCGAACCGCATCCTGTCGCGCGACCAGCTTCTGCAGGAGCGCGAGTTGGAGCCGCTGGACCGCTCCATCGATGTGCGCATCTCGCGCCTGCGCCGCAAGCTGGGCGAGGACCCGCACAGCCCGCGGCTGATCAAGACGATCTATGGCGCCGGGTACATGTTCTCGGTCGACGTGGGGTGGGTGTGATACGGCCGGCCCCTGAAGGCTTCGTCCGCATCACCGTCTCGCCCCTTGCCTCTGGCGCTTTCGTTCCGAAAGCGCAGGCTCTCGGATTCGACCGACGCCGCCGGCATGAGGCGCGGACCAACATCAGATAGCACCCAAAAAAAAGCCCGCCATCCTCGGGCGGGCCTTCCAGTGTGACATCAGCGAGAATGACTCCTTGGCATCATCCCCGATATGGGGACGCGAATGCGCGTGCGCAAAAGCGTATGAGAGGTAACCCCAAGGTCATAGAGGGCGTCACGTCCCCGTTCGCCGCCGCGGTTCGGGTTCGCCCGCCAGCGCCTCGCGGACGGCGTCGTCGACCCGTTCCAGCCAGACGAAGCGCAGCGTCTCGCGCACCGCCTCCGGGATGTCGTCGTAGTCCTTGCGGTTGCGGGCCGGCAGCAGGACGGTGGTGACGCCGGCGCGCTGCGCGGCCACCACCTTTCCCCGGATGCCGCCCACCGGCAGGACGAGTCCGCGCAGACTGATCTCGCCGGTCATCGCCGTGTCGGAGCGGATGCAGCGACCGGTCAGCAGCGACACCAGCGCCATGAACATGGCGACACCGGCCGACGGCCCATCCTTGGGGATGGCGCCGGCCGGGACGTGCACGTGGATGTCGGACTTTTCGAAGGAGTCCGCCGCGATGCCCAGGTCCTGCCAGCGCGTCTTGACGAGGCTGAGCGCGGCTTGCGCGCTTTCCTTCATCACGTCGCCGAGCTGACCGGTGAGGATCAGCTTGCCGGAGCCGGGGAAGCGGGTGGCCTCAATGAACAGGATGTCGCCGCCCACCGGGGTCCAGGCCAGGCCGGTCACCACGCCGGGCACGCTGGTGCGCATGGCGACCTCGTTTTCGAAGCGGGGGGCTCCGAGGATCTCGCGCACCTCGGTCGGGCCGACCGCCAGCCCGTCCGCCGTGCCCTCGGCGATGCGGATGGCGGCGTTGCGGCAGATGGCGCCGATCTGCCGCTCCAGCCCGCGGTTGCCGGCCTCGCGCGTGTAGTCGCGGATGATCGCGCGCAACGCTTCGTCGGTGATGGAGAACGGCGCGCCGGTCAGGCCGTTGGCGCGGATCTGGCGTGGCACGAGGTAGCGGCGGGCGATCTCCAGCTTCTCTTCCTCGGTGTAGCCGGCCAGTTCGATCACCTCCATGCGGTCGCGCAACGGGCCGGGGATGGCGTCCAGCACGTTGGCGGTCGCGATGAACATGACCCTCGACAGGTCGAACGGCACGCCCAGGTAGTTGTCGCGGAAGGTGGCGTTCTGCTCGGGGTCCAGCACTTCCAGCAGCGCGGCGGAGGGGTCGCCGCGTCCGCTATGGCCCAGCTTGTCCACCTCGTCCAGCATCATCACGCAGTCGCGCGTGCCGGCCTTGCGGATGCTCTGCACCACGTTGCCGGGCAGGGCACCGATGTAGGTGCGGCGGTGGCCGCGGATCTCGGATTCGTCGTGCACGCCGCCCAGGCTGACGCGCGCGAAGGCGCGGCCCGTCGCCCGCGCGATCGACTGGCCGAGCGAGGTCTTGCCCACGCCGGGCGGCCCGACGAAGCAGAGGATCGGGCTCTTGCCCTCCGGGTTCAGCGTGCGCACCGCCAGGAATTCCAGGATGCGGCGCTTCACCTTCTCCAGCCCGAAATGGTCTTCGTCCAGGATGCGGCGCGCTTCGGCGATGTCGATCCGCCCCTCGGACAGGCGGTTCCACGGCAGCTCGATCAGCCAGTCCAGGTAGGTGCGGACCATGGAGTATTCGGCCGCCGCTTCCGGCATGCGTTCCAGGCGGCGCAGTTCCTTCTCCGCCTGCTCGCGCACCTCGTCGGGCATGCCGGCCTTGGCGATGGCGTCCTGCACCTCGGCCACCTCGGCCTGGCGGGCCTCGTCGCCCTCGCCGAGTTCCTTCTGGATGGTGCGGAGCTGCTCACGCAGCAGGAACTCGCGCTGGCGCTCGTCCATCGTCTCGCGGGTGCGCTCGCGGATGTCGCGCGACAGGCGCAGCACCTCGATCCGGCTGGCGAGCCGGCGCGCCACCCGGTCGAGCCGGTCGGAGAGGGAGAAGGTCTCCAGGATCTCCTGCTTCTCGGCCGGCTTCAGGTCCATGTAGGCGGCCGTCATGTCGGCCAGTTCGCTGGCGGACTCGATGTTCTGCACCGCCGTCAGCAGCTCCTGCGGCACTTGGGGGAGGAGCTGGAGCGCCTCCAGCGCCTGTTCGCGCAGGTGCAGGAAGCCGGCGCGGATCTCCGGCGTGTCTGCCTCCGCCTCCTCCACCGCCGCGATCCGGGCGGCGAGGAACGGGTGGCCGTCCAGCCACTCCGTGACGCGGAAACGCTGTCGGCCCTGGCAGACGAGGTGGTGTTGACCATCCGGCGTGGTGATGTAGCGCAGGATGTTGCCGGTGCAGCCGACGGGGTGCATGTCGGCGCCGGTCGGCTCCTCCACCGCCTCGTCGCGCTGGAGGACGACACCGACCGCGCGGTTGGCGCGCGCGGCCTCCTGCGCCGCCGCGACGGAGCGGCGGCGGCCGACGGTCACCGGCATGACGACGCCGGGGAACAGGACGAGGTTGCGCACGGCGATGATCGGCACCGCGTCGTCGGGCAGGATCTTATCGGGCATGCTGGTGGCTTCGGCGGTTGCTTCGGCGGTTGCTTCGGTCATGGGGCGCCCTCCCTCAGCCCAGCTTGCGCAACGCCAGAACGAGGCAGCCGGCGACCAGCTCGTTCCTGGTCACCTCATAGGCGCCGGCCGGCAGCTCGATACGGCGTTCGAAGCGGCCGTGCGGGATCTCCAGCCGGTGGATGGCGCCGGCGCGGGGGCAGGGCAGCGTGCGCTCGCCGGCCAAACGCAGCACGCCGTGCTCCACCGCCACCTCGATCTGATCGGCGAGCACGCCCGGCAGGGCGGCGACGATGAGAACTTCCGCCGCTGTCTCGTAGACGTCGACGGGCGGGGTCCAGGTGGCGCACGCCGTGCCCGGCCGGCCGGGCCTGAAGAACTGGCGGTGCAACCGCTCGGCCCGGTCGAGCAGCTCGACGGCCTCCGCCCACATCCAGGCCCCGGAATCGCGACGCGACGGCATGCAATCTCCTTCGTCATTCTTGGTCGTGGTTCTTGGCTTTTGTGGGCGGGATCAGGCCGCGCCACCCGATTCCTCGCCGGAGCCGGGGGCCTTCTTGCGACCGCGCACCGTGGTCTTGCCGCGAACGACCGGGCCGGGGGCGGGCGGCTGTGCCGCGGCGGCGTCCAGGGCCGCCGGGGCGGCGACTTCCTCCTCCCCCTCCAGTTCGCGCCGCGCCTGTTCCCAATGCGCATCGCCCCGCCCCTCGGGACAACCCTCGCGCTCCCAGATCTCGTGCGCGCGCCGGCGGATGCGTTCCTCGTCCATGGCGGTGTCTCGCGGAGTGGTCGTGGGCGGGATGCCCCCGATACGATGGCGCACACGGCAAGACCCCCGGCGTCCGGCCACGGCGTGGCCTTCGGCCGCGGGCGCGCCGCGGAACTGGAACAGCGTGGATACGAGGGTGGTGCAACGTGCCGGGGGTGATCGTCCGTCAGTCCCATCGCCCGGACTGTGGGGGTACCGCCATCGCGGTCGGAATCAGGACACCGGAATCAGGAAACCGGCATCCGGTCATAAAGGCGAGCGCCGCGCGGATGCCGCGGGCGCTCGCATTCACCAGGATGGGTTCGCAACATCTCCGAAACACGCGGGATGGTACGCCATGTCGTCGCGGCCGGCGTTTCGCCATGGCGTGCACGTCGTGTCGGTTTCAATTCTATGGCACGACAAAACCAATATGGCTCCTTCCGCGATGGATTCAAGCGTTGGCGGGAACACAGGGGCGTGCAGCCTGTTTGAGCGGCGCACCCGTTCGGAACCCGCGAGGAAGCCATGCCCGTGCATCTGAAGCCGATCGAAGAGCAGGTCATCGTCATCACCGG
The DNA here is from genome assembly GCA_035629155.1 of Azospirillum sp. GTDB lineage: Bacteria > Pseudomonadota > Alphaproteobacteria > Azospirillales > Azospirillaceae > Azospirillum. Next base: position 11,197 of record DASPIO010000413.1, read on the forward strand.
GGCCACGAGCGGCATCGGTCTGGTCACCGCCCGCATGGCCGGGGCGCAGGGCGCCCACGTCGTGCTGGCCGCCCGTGACCGCGACGCGCTGGCCCAGGTGGCGGAGGAGATCCGGCACGACGGCGGCATGGCCGTGCACTGCGTCGCCGATGTGGCCGACGAGGAGGCGATGCGTCGCGTCGCCGACACGGCGGTCCGCGCCTTCGGCGGTTTCGACACCTGGGTCAACAACGCCGGCGTGTCGATCTACGGCCGTATCGAGGAGATCTCGATGGAGGACCACCGCCGCCTGTTCGAGACGAACTACTGGGGCACGGTGATCGGCTCCCTGGTGGCGCTGCGCCACCTGCGCGAGCACGGTGGGGCGCTGATCAACGTCGGCAGCGTGGTGTCGGAGCGCGCGATCCCGCTGCAAGGCCCCTATTCCGCCACCAAGCACGCGGTGAAGGGCTTCACCGATGCGCTCCGCATGGAGGTGGAGACGGACGGCGCTCCGGTGTCCGTCACGCTCATCAAGCCGGCGACCATCGACACGCAGTTCGAGGAGCACGGCAAGAACTATATGGACAGCGAGCCGATCAACCCGCCGCCGGTCTACGCGCCGGACCTGGTGGCCGAGGCCATCCTGCACGCCGCGCAGACGCCGGTGCGCGACCTGATCGTCGGCGGTTCGGGCAAGCTGTTCCAGTGGGGCGAGCGCTACATGCCGCGCCTGACCGACCGCGTGATGGAAAGGTTCGTTACGCGCTTCCAGCGTTCCGGCGGGCCGCGCCAGCGGCATGGGGACAGCCTGTGGCAGCCGTCCGGCCATGATCACGAGGAACGCGCCGGGCGCCATTCCTTCGTGCGCGAGACCAGCGTCTACACCCGGGCGCAGATGCACCCGTGGGTGACGACGGCGGTGTTCGCCGGGCTGGGCGCGCTGGCGGTTGCCGCCTATGCCGGCAAGCTGCCGACCGGCCGTCGCGCGCCGATGCGTCTGCTGGAGGACAAGCGCGCCCGGCGCGGCTACGCCCGTCGCAGCGACGTCGAGGAATTCGGCCACAACGCGAAACCGGCCGAGCAGGCCGCCGCGGAAGGCACCGTCACCTTCGCCCGGTGAGGCAAAAAGGCCCCCGCTCCCCTTTAAGGGAGCGGGGGCTTTCCGTTGCGGCGAGGGACGATCCGCGGTCAGATCCAGCTATCGTCGCCGCCGCCGTCGTCCCCGCCGAAGTCACCTTCGTCGGGTTGGTAGTCGGCCTGCTGGACGTGGTTCTCCGCTGGCAGCGGCTCATCGTGGCTGGCCGCCTGTGCGGTGCCGGCATCGTGCCCACCGAACGGGCTCGCCCCGCCGCTCAGCAGCGAGCCGATGGCGTTGGCGGCCAGCATGCCGCCGGCCACGCCCAGTGCCGTGGTCGCCGCGCCGGCCAGGAAGCCGCCGCCGCGCGCCGGCATCGCCTGCTGCGGGTAGCCGGGCTGCTGCGGATAGCGGGCTGGCTGGCCGAAGGCGGCGCTGGGCGGAGCGCCCCAGGGACCGCCGGGCGCGGGGCCGGTCGGGGCCGGGGGGTAGCCGGGAGCGGAGCCGGGGCGGGGGCGCGGCGGTTCCGGCGGGCGGGTGGAGCCGAAGAGGCCGCCCAGGAAACCGCCGCTGGAGGGCTGCGCCTGCTGGCGCTGGGCGTCCTGAAGTTGGCGCTCCAGCTCCTTGATGCGCTGCTGCGCGGCGGTCAGCGCGTGCTGCTGCACCAGCACCGACTGCGCCAGATAGTAGGCGGCGCCCGGCTGGGCCTGCAGGGAATCGCGGATCAGCCGTTCGGCCTCGGGCTCGCGCGGCTGCGTCTCCGACTGGCGCAGGCGGCGGAAGAGGTCCTCGATAAGAGTGCGTTCCTCGGGGGTCATATCCGTTCGTCTCCTTGGCGCCCCCTGTCCGGTTGCTGGATCCGGTTGGGCGGGCGCGTTGCATATGGCGTGTCATCCCCCTTTTCAACAAGGGTGGGCTTCAACAAGGGTGGGGCGCGACCGTTGGTCTCGGGGGCATGATCTCGGCTTTGCGGCCGGGCGGGTGTATGATCACCGATGGTGTGGCCCCCACCACCGGCGGGGCCGCGAGATCCGCGACGTAACCGCGGAGGAGGGCATCATGGCGAGGCCCGTTAACAGCGCTGACGTTCTGCCGTTGCCGCAGGAGGAAATCGCGGCCATCGCGGAACACGAACATCTGACGCTGGAAGAGGCCGCCGTGCGCGGCACGGTGCTGATGAGCGAGCCGTACGGCGACGCGGCCATTCGCCAGATGGTTTGGGACAATCTGGTCCGCGCGCGCCAGCACCGGGATCCCGACCGCATCAAGGTGCTGAGCGACCTGTACACCCGCACCTGCCAGCGTCATCCGAGCCCTTGCGATCGCCGCCTCGCGCCCACGCGCGAGACGCATCCCTACGCGCCGCCCGAAGCGGCGCCCGAGACGAAACACTGATCCCTCGGCCGTTCGGATCCGCCCGCTCGCCTGCCGCGTTTCCGTTGGGTATGGACGGAGGGGCGGATGGACGGCAGGCGGGAAGCGGCGCGCGCTCTGGGGCGGCTCGCCCAGGGTGGCGGGAGCCGGGCGGGGGAGGATCGGGCCGACGTCGCCCCGCGCCACACCACAACCGGGGAATTGCGCGTTTTCACCTGGAAGGTGCTGATCGTCGCCGGGGCGGCGGCGCTGGCCTACCTGCTGGTGCAGATCTCGCACGCCGTGCTGCTGGCCTTCGCCGGTGTGCTGTTCGCCATCCTGCTGCGGCGCATCGCCGGCCTGCTGAAGCGCCTGACCGGCCTGTCGGAGATGTGGGGGCTGGCGGCCATCCTGCTGACGCTGCTGGCCGCGGTGGTCGGCGGTGGCTGGCTGATGGGTGCGTGGGCGCTGGCCGAGGTGAGCGCGCTGTCCGAGCAGATCGGCCGCGCCATCGATGAGCTTCCCAAGGAGGTTCGCGAGCAGATCGCCGGCGAGGGCGGCATCGGCCCCTGGCTGGGCCGCCTGCGGCAGGTGGCGCCCAGCGTGGTGTACTTCATCGGCGACGCGATCATCGTGCTGTTCATTGCGCTGTACGTCGCGGCAACGCCGGAGGTGTACCGGCGCGGCCTCGTCCTCCTCGTGCCGCCGGCTGGTCAGAAGCGGGCGTACGAGGTGCTGGACACGCTGGGGGACACGCTGTGGAAGTGGCTGATCGGCCAGTTCATCGCCATGGCCATCGTCGGCGCGCTGACCACCGCCGGGCTGATGCTGCTGGGCATCCCGGCGGCGTTGGGGCTGGGCATCCTGGCCATGGTGCTGGAGTTCATCCCGTTCATCGGCCCCATCCTGGCGGCCATGCCGGCGCTGCTCATCGCCTTCACGCTGGACCCGCGGACGGCGCTGTGGGTGGGGCTGCTCTATCTGGCGATCCAGCAGGCGGAGGGGCAGTTGGTGACGCCCTTGGTGCAGAAGCGCATCGTCGACCTGCCGCCGGCCGTCACCATCGGCGCCATCACGGCGGGTGGGCTGCTGTTCGGCCTGCTGGGCATGTTCCTGGCGACGCCGCTGGCGGTGACCGCGCTGGTGCTGGTCAACTTCCTGTACATCCAGGACAAGCTGGGCGAGGAGCCGCATTTCCCCGGTTGATTCACCCCCTCCCGCGGTGGCGCACCTCGGCGATCTCCTGCTTGGCATCGTCGAGCTTGCGGCTGGTGTCCTCGATGTCGTCCTGCACCTCCTCCAGCGTCTCCTCGGCGATGTGGACGGCCTCCTCCTTCACCTTGTTGAACTCTTCCTTCACCTCCATCAGCCTGGTCTCGGAGGCGTCTTCCAGGTTGATGAGGCCGTTGCGCGCCTGGTTGGTGACGCGGATCAACTCGTCCAGCTTGATCTGGATGGCCTGGGTGTCACGGTTCTGCGTGTTCTGGATGAGGAACACCATCAGGAAGGTGACGATGGTCGTCCCGGTGTTGATGATCAGCTGCCAGGTGTCCGACCAGCCGAAGATCGGCCCGGTCACCGCCCACACGAGGATGACCAGGATCGCCAGCATGAACGTCGACGCGCGGCCGGCCTGGCGCGACGTCCATTGCGCTGCCTTGGAGAAGAAGTCGTTCATGGGGCCCCCCGCCGCTGTCCGCGAAGGGCTTAACGCCGCGTGCCGGGAAAGGTGCCGGCTCAGCAGCGCCCGCTCAGCAACTGCTGCCGGATCTCCGGATGGAGCGCCCGCGGCCCCATCCAGATGTCGAGCAGCGCCTCGATCAGCTCCGGGCCGTGGTCGGCGATCTGCACCGCCCCGTTGAGGCGCACCAGCGAGCCGCGCTCCGGCCGGTAGTCGATGGACAGCACGTCGCCGCCGCGCAGGTTGCGGTAGATGCTGCGCAGGTCGGCGATCAGCGCCGGCGGCAGCCGCTCCTGGAAACGCTTTCGCCAGGATCCCGGCATGTCGCCGGGGACGTTGCCGGGGTAGGTGACCTCAAGCTCCACCATCTTCGGCAGGCGGCGGTCGAAGGCCACCGTCTCGTGCGCCGGCCGCCGCGGCAGGTAGAGGCGCAGATGGTAGACGTCGAACACGAAGAACCGCCGCGCCGCGCAGCCGGCGAGGTTCAGCGCGCCGGCACCGGAGACGGCAGCGCTTTGTGGGGCGCTTCGCGCGGTTTCAGCCGCGATCGCCGCCGGGCCGGGGCCGGCGGCCAGCAGCAGGGCGAGCAGAAGGGTTCGGGCCCGGGCCCGCATGGCGGCGTACTCCGTGAGAGGAATGCACCTCTCCAACAGGACGGGTGGCCGGTTGTTCCCTCAGGCGGCCGGCGACGCCTTGGCGGAGCGCAGTGGCAGTTCCTTGAGGAACAGCGTCAGCACCAGCGAGGCGGCGGCGAAGGCGGCGGCCAGCACGAACAGCGTTTCGAACCCCTGCTCGAAGGCGGCGACGGCAGCGGCACGGACGTTGTCCGGCAGGCCTTGCAGCACCGCCGTGCCACGCTCCAGCACCTCGCGCGCGTCGATGCCCGGCAGGCCGGCCGACGCCAGGTGCCGGCCGACGTCGGAAGTCAGCACAGCGCCGAACAGCGCCACCCCGGCGGACCCACCGAGCGAGCGGAAGAAGCCCACGGCGGCGGTCGCCGCCCCCAGGTCGCGGCGGTCCACGGCGTTCTGCACCGCCACCGTCATCACCGGCATGACGAGGCCGAGTCCGATGCCCAGCGGCACCAGAACCAGCGTGGACAGCAGCGCGTCGCCGGCCACCCGGTCGCTGGCGCCCAGGGCGAGGAACATCAGCGCCGCCAGCGCCAGCCCGACGATGGGAAAGATCTTGTAGCGCCCGCTGCGTGCGATCAGCCGGCCGCCGCCCACGGCGCCCAGCGTCATGCCGAACACCAGCGGCAGCAGCAGAAGGCCGGATTCCGTCGCCCCTGCCCCGCGCACGAGCTGAAGGTGCAGCGGCAGGAAGACGATGCCGGCGAACAGCACCATGGCCGACACCGCGACGATCGGGTTCGCCACCGCGAACACGGGGGAGCGGAACAGGCGCAGCGGCAGGATCGGCTCCTCGACCCGCCGCTCGTGCCAGACGAAGGCGCCCAGCAGCACCGCCGTTCCCGCCACCAGCGCCAGCAGCGTGGGCGAGGTCCAGGCAAAGGCCGTGCCGCCACGGGAAATGACCAGCAAGAGCCCGGTGATCCCCGCCATCAGCAGGGCGGCACCCAGGTAGTCGATCTTCGGGTGCGCGATCCCGGTGGGCAGGCGGGCCAGCGCCTTGCGCGTCATGAACAGCGCCGCGGCGCCGATCGGCAGGTTGATCAGGAAGATCCAATGCCAGGACAGTGCCTCGGTGAAGACGCCGCCCAGCAGCGGCCCGGCCACGCTGGCCAGCGCGAAGACGCCGCCGATGTAACCCTGGTAGCGGCCGCGCTCGCGCGGCTCCACGACGTCGCCGATGATGGTGAAGGCCAGCGCCATCAGCCCGCCACCGCCCAGCCCCTGCACGGCGCGGAAGAGGATGAGCTGAAACATGCTGCCGGCCAGCGCGCACAGCACCGACCCGGCCAGGAACAGCAGGATGGCGATCTGCAGCACGCGCTTGCGCCCGTACAGGTCCGACAGCTTGCCGTAGATCGGCGTGGTGGTGGTGGACGCCAGCAGATAGGCCGACACCACCCAGGGCAGGTCTTCCAGGTTGCCGAGCTGCTCGGCCATGGTCGGCAGCGCCGTGGCGACGATGGTCTGGTCCATCGCCGCCATCAGCATGGCCAGCGCCACTCCGCTGAACACTTCCAGGATTTCACGGTGGGTGAAGGTGACGCGCTCTGCGTTGGATTGCGGCATCGGTGGCTTCGGTAAATCCGGGAGGGCGGGGACGGGGCACAACATAGCTTGCTGATATTGCATCGCAAGGGGCCTGAGCCTTTCGCAACGCGCCGGGCGCGTGTACCGTTCCTGTGAACAACCCCGGAGGGTGCGCGTGCTCGCCGTGTCGGGCCTGGAGAACAGCGTCCTGAAGCCGGTCGGCTTCGCCGTACCGGCGGGGACCTGCGTGGCGGTGCGCGGGCCGTCCGGCTCGGGCAAGTCCGTGCTGCTGCGCGCCATCGCCGACCTCGACCCCAACCGGGGCGAGGTGCGCCTGGGCGACCGGGCGCGCTCCGCCATGCCGGCACCGGAGTGGCGCCGCCGCGTCACCTATGTGGCGGCCGAGTCCGGCTGGTGGGCCGATGGCGTGGGCGCGCACTTCGCCGATCCGGCACGCGCCGCGCCGCTGATGGAAGCGCTGGGCCTGCCGCGGGACGCCATGGACTGGCCGGTGGCGCGCCTGTCGACCGGCGAACGGCAGCGGCTGGCGCTGGTGCGGGCCCTGGTGCAGGGACCGGACGTGCTGCTGCTCGACGAACCCAGCGGCGCATTGGACGCCGACGCCACGGCGCGGCTGGAGGCGCAGCTTCGCCGCGAGATGGCGCGCGGTGCTGCGATTCTGCTGGCCACCCACGATCCGGCGCAGGCCGACCGCCTCGCCACGCGCACGCTGTGGGTGGAGAAGGGCGTGGTGAGGGAGGCCCCATGCCCCTGATCGAACTCGGCGTTTCCGACCTTGCCATCGCGGCGTCGCTGCTGCTGGTCAACGGGTTGCTGTCGTGGCGCCTCGCGCTCAAGCTGGAGCGTCCGCTGGCGGTGTCGGCGGTGCGGATGGTGGTGCAGCTCAGTCTCGTTGGGCTGGTGCTCAAGCAGCTTTTCGCGCTGGGCTCGCCGGTGCTGACTTTTGGGGTGGCCCTGGTCATGGTCGGCTTCGCCGGGCAGGAGATCCTGGCCCGGCAGGAGCGGCGGCTGGCCGGCTGGTGGGCCTACGGGCTGGGCACCGGGGCGATGGCGTTCGCCGCGACGTCCGTCATGCTGCTGGCTCTGACCACCGCCGTGCGGCCGGACCCGTGGTGGGATCCGCGCTACGCCATTCCGCTGCTGGGCATGGTGCTGGGCAACACCATGAGCGGCGTCGGCCTGGCGCTCAACACGCTGACGTCGCTGGCGTCCCGCGAGCGCGCCGCCATCGAGGCGCGGCTGGCGCTGGGCGCCACCCGGTGGGAGGCGCTGGGAACCGTACACCGGCAGGCGCTGCGCACCGGCATGATGCCCATCGTCAACGCCATGGCGGCGACGGGGCTGGTCTCGCTGCCGGGGATGATGACCGGCCAGATCCTGGGCGGCGTCGATCCGCAGGAGGCCGTCAAGTACCAGATCCTCATCATGTTCCTGATCGCCGGCTCGACCGGACTGGGCGTCCTCGCCGCCTCGGTCGGCGGGGTGTACCGGCTGACGGACGCGCGCCACCGGCTGCGCCTGGATCACCTGAAAGCGCCCAAAAACTGAGCGGAACCAACCCCGCCACGACGGGTTGTTCGAAGCGCGGCGCAAAGCCGCGCCGGTAGGGACGCCCAGCGTTCCACGGACAAGCCAGGGGGGAGAGCAGGCGCATGGCGGAGCAACCGCTGCCCGACCGCCGGAAATCGCGGGAAGTGTGGACCTTCCTGTTCCTGACCGTGGTGTTCTGGCCGCTGGCGGCCATCGCCGTGGTCGGCGGCTATGGGCTGGCCGTGTGGATCTACCAGATGCTCGCCGGCCCTCCGACGGCGTGAGGGCGCGATGGCCGATGACGGATTCGATCCCGGACGCCGGCGCGTCCTGTTTGGCCGCGCGCGGGAATCCGGCGCGCCGGTCCGCCCCCCGTGGGTGCGCCCCGATGCCTTCCTCGACCGCTGCACGCGGTGCGGGGCTTGCGCGGCGGCCTGTCCCGAAACCATCATCGCCCCCGGCGACGGCGGCTATCCCGCCGTCGACTTCCGCAAGGGCGAATGCACCTTCTGCGGCGCCTGCGCCGACGCCTGCCCGCAGCCGCTGTTCGACCGGCGGACTCCGCCGTGGCGCCTGGAGCCGCGCATCGCCAAGGGCTGCCTGACGCACAGCGCCGTCATCTGCCAGACCTGCCGTGACATCTGCCCGGAGGGCGCCATGCGCTTCGTCCCCGTGCAGGGGCGGGTGTGGCAGCCGTCCGTGGATGCCGCTCGATGCACCGGCTGCGGAGCCTGCGCGTCGGCCTGTCCGGTCGGCGCAGTCACCTTGAAGGAGGTCGGCCGTGTCCCCTGAAACACCGCATGAACTGCACATTTCCAGCGTCGTCGTGCACGCCCGGCCCGAGGCCGTGCCGGTCGTGTCGCGGACGGCGGCCGCCCTGGCCGGGGTGGAGGTGCACGCCGCCAGCGAGGGTGGGAAGCTCGTCATCACGCTGGAAACCGAGGACGAGCAGACCATCGTCTCGCACCTCAACACCCTGAGCCTGCTCGACGGCGTGCTGGCCGCCACGCTGGTGTTCCATCACGTCGAGCCGATTCTCGATGCCGACGGAGGCGCCGAATGACCATCAGCCGACGCGATTACCTGAAGGCGCAGGCCGCCGCCACCGCGGCCGCCGCCGTCAACGTCAGCCTGCCCGCGCAGGCGGCGAACACCGCCCCCTTCCAGGATCTCGCCATCAAATGGTCTAAGGCGCCGTGCCGGTTCTGCGGCACCGGCTGTGGTGTCGTCGTCGGCGTGAAGGACGACCGGGTGGTCGCCACGCACGGCGACATGCAGCACGAGACCAACCGCGGCCTCAACTGCGTGAAGGGCTACTTCCTCTCCAAGATCATGTACGGCGCCGACCGGCTGACCACGCCGCTGATGCGCATGCGGAACGGCCAGTACGCCAAGGACGGCGAGTTCCAGCCGGTGAGCTGGGATCAGGCCTTCGACGAGATGGCGCGGCAGTGGAAGAAGACGCTCAAGGAGAAGGGGCCGACGGCGGTCGGCATGTTCGGCTCCGGCCAATGGACGATCTGGGAGGGGTACGCGGCATCCAAGCTGATGCGGGCCGGTTTCCGTTCCAACAACCTGGACCCGAACGCGCGGCACTGCATGGCATCGGCCGCGGTGGCCTTCATCCGCACCTTCGGCATGGACGAGCCGATGGGCTGCTACGACGACATCGAGCAGACGGATGCCTTCGTTCTCTGGGGCTCCAACATGGCGGAGATGCACCCGGTTCTGTGGACGCGGGTGAGCGACCGCCGCCTGTCGACCCCCAATTCGAAGATCGTCGTGCTGTCGACCTACGAACACCGCAGCTCCGACCTCGCCGACATCTCCATCGTCTTCAAGCCGGGCACCGACCTGGCGATCCTCAACTGCATCGCCAATCACATCGTGCAGACCGGCGCGGTGAACCGCGACTTCATCGAACGCCACGTCAACTTCCGCATGGCCAACACCGACATCGGTTACGGCTTGCGGCCCGAACACGTGCTGGAACAGCGGGCGCAGAACGCCGGCGATGCCGCTGTGAGCAAGCCCAGCAACTTCGACGACTACGTCGAGATGGTGAGCCAATACACGCTGGACTACACCGCGCAACTGACCGGCGTGCCGAGGGAACGGCTGGAGGCGCTGGCGAAGATCTACGCCGATCCCAAGACCAAGGTGGTGTCGTTCTGGACGATGGGCTTCAACCAGCACGTCCGTGGCGTGTGGGCCAACCACCTCGTTTACAACGTCCACCTGCTGACCGGAAAGATCTCGGAGCCGGGCAACGGCCCGTTCTCGCTGACCGGGCAGCCGTCGGCCTGCGGCACCGCGCGCGAGGTCGGCACCTTCGCGCACCGCCTGCCGGCCGACATGCAGGTCACCAACCCCGAACACCGCAAGGTGGTCGAGCGGAAGTGGAAGCTGCCCGCAGGCCTGCTGCCCGACAAGCCCGGCTATCACGCCGTGCTGCAGGACCGCATGCTGAAGGACGGCAAGCTCAACTGCTACTGGATCCAGGTCAACAACAACCTCCAGACCGCAGCCAACACCGCGCACGAGACCTATCCGGGCTACCGGAACCCGGCCAACTTCGTGGTGGTGTCGGACGCCTACCCGACGCTGACCGCCATGGCCGCCGACCTCATCCTGCCCGCCGCCATGTGGGTGGAAAAGGAGGGCGCCTATGGCAACGCCGAGCGGCGGACGCACTTCTGGCACCAACTGGTGTCGGCACCGGGGCAGGCGCGCTCCGACCTCTGGCAACTGGTCGAGTTCTCCAAGCGCTTCACCACCGACGAGGTCTGGCCGGCCGACATGCTGGAAAAGATGCCGGAGTACAGAGGCAAGACCCTGTTCGACGTGCTGTTCGCCAACGGCGAGGTGAACAAATACCCGGTGAGCGACGTCAAGGCCGGCTACGAGAACCACGAGGCCGAGCAATTTGGCTTCTACATCCAGAAGGGGCTGTTCGAAGAGTACGCTTACTTCGGCCGCGGGCATGGGCACGATCTGGCGCCGTTCGACACCTACCACCAGACGCGCGGCCTGCAATGGCCGGTGGTCAACGGGCAGCAGACCAAGTGGCGCTTCCGCGAAGGGCTGGACCCCTATGTGGAGAAGGGGACCGGGGTGCAGTTCTACGGCAACCCCGACAAGAAGGCGAACCTGATCGCCGCCCCCTACGAGCCGCCGGCCGAGGCGCCGGACGAGGAGTTCAACCTGTGGCTCGTCACCGGGCGCGTGCTGGAGCACTGGCACTCCGGCTCCATGACGCTGCGCGTGCCGGAACTCTACAAGGCGTTCCCCGGGGCCGTGGTGTTCATGCACCCGGACGACGCGCGCGAGCGCGGCCTGCGGCGGGGATCCGAGGTGCGGGTCGTATCGCGGCGCGGCGAGATCCGCTCCCGCATCGAGACGCGCGGGCGCAACCGCATGCCGCGCGGCGTGGTGTTCGTGCCCTTCTTCGACGCCAGCCAACCCATCAACAAGGTCACGCTGGACGCGACCGACCCGATCTCCAAGCAGACCGATTTCAAGAAGTGCGCCGTCAAGGTGGTGCCGGTGCAGGTCGCCCAGGTGGGGGGAGGCCAATGAGAACCCTGCTTCTGGCGGCCGTCGCCGTCGTGACCACGCTGGCGGGCGCTGGGGCGGCCGACGCTCCGCGCCTGATCGGGCCGACGCCGTTCCCCGAGACGCCGGCCGCCCCGCAGATCGCTCCGGACGTCGCCGACGACGTGCGGCGGACGCGCAACTACCCCGAACAGCCGCCGGTGATCCCGCATTCGATCCGCGACTACCAGATCGACCTGCGGCACAACCGCTGCCTGGACTGCCACAGCCGCAAGTACACGGAGCAGTCGCAGGCCCCCATGATCTCCATCACCCACTACCAGGACCGCGAGGGCAACATGCTGGGTGGGCTGGCGCCGCGGCGCTATGCCTGCACCGCCTGCCACGTGCCGCAGACGGCGGCGCAGCCGCTGGTGGAGAACCGCTTCCGCGACATCGACTCCCTCGTTTCGCCGCCGGGCGGGGGGCGGTGAGCCATGGCGCTGGGGGACAGCTTGCGCGCCATATGGCGCACCTTCACGCGGCCGGCCACCTACCTGAGCCTGGGCTTCCTGACGCTCGGCGGGTTCCTGGCGGGCGTGGCCTTCTGGGGCGGTTTCAACACCGCGCTGGAGGCCACGAACACCGAGGCGTTCTGCATCTCCTGCCACGAGATGCAGGCCAACCCGTACGAGGAGATGAAGCAGACCATCCACTTCACCAATCGCTCGGGCGTGCGCGCCACCTGCCCGGACTGCCACGTGCCGCACCACTGGACCGACAAGATCGCCCGCAAGATGCAGGCCTCCAAGGAGGTGTGGGGACACCTGTTCGGCACCATCTCGACGCGCGAGAAGTTCGTGGAGATGCGCCGCACCCTGGCCGAGCATGAATGGGCGCGCCTGAAGGCCAACAACTCCCTGGAATGCCGCAACTGCCACAGCGCGGAATCCATGGACATCACGAAGCAATCCCCCCGCGCCGCCCGCGCGCACGAGGAGTTCCTTTTCAGCGGACGGATGACGTGCATAGACTGTCACAAGGGCATCGCGCACCGCCTGCCCGACATGACGGGCATCGCGCAGTGGCGTCCCGACCAGGCGGCTCAAGGTGGGGCAGGGGAGGGAGGTCAGTGATGGCGCACATCGTCGAGATCCGGGGCGGCGTGGTGGTCGACAATGACGACGCCGACGACGGCTACCTGCCCACGGGTACGCACATCGCCCGCCCGGACGGGCATTACGTCAGTTTCGGCATGGACGTGGAAGGACCTTACAGCCGCGATGCCGCCGCCGAACGGCTCGACGCGCTGAAACGCGCCACCGAAGAGGAACTCAAACAGGACGACGGGCACAAGCACACCGGACCGTAGGGCGCGCGGGTGTTGTCAGGCTGGCCGGCGGGTGGTGTCCAGGTTCCCGGGCATGAGCACGTCGCCCAATCCGTACCGCGGTTTCCGCTTTCCGGTCGCAATCATCGGCGAAGCGGTGTGGCTGTACCACCGCTTCAGCCTGAGCCTGCGTGAGGTGGAGCCGAGGGTGGAGGGGCGCCTACGGCTTGAAGCAGCGGGCCATGTCCTGCTCCTTGCCCATGAGCTGGCAGGTGTAGCCGTTGTTGAAGTTGAAGCGGGTGCCGCGCGCGTCCATGCGGCGGGCGGAGATGATCGTCTGGTCGCCGCGCTTGAAGTGCGCCCACATCGACGAATCCAGGTGGATCCGAATGCCGTTCGAGAACACCACGCTGCGGTCGCGGGTGACGGTGATGCTGACGTCGTTGTTGAACTTCATGCCGCCGGCCTGCGGCGTGGCGGCGAGGCCATTGGTGCAGTTGACGCCGTCCGGCTGGACCATGACGCACTCGTAGGCTTTCGGCTGCGCGGCCGACAACACCATGGCGTAGACCGCCACCTCAAGGACGCTCAACGGCATGCCGACCTCCGTCCAGGCGGTCGCGGCCGGCAAGGTCCGGTTGCCGGCGTGCGGGAACGACCGTCCACATACGGTTGTGGTACCGCTGAATGGTTGCCAAAACAATAATGGCTTGGGCGTGGCCGCGCGCGGGGCCGCCCCTCAGATCCGCGCGACCATGGCGCGAACGGCGGCGAGTGCCCCGGACAGCGCCTGCGACCCGCGCGCCGCCGCCGGAGCGTCGCCGCGCACCAGCGCCTCCTCGATGGTCGAGCACAGGGCGGCGAGCTGCCGGGCGCCCGCGGTGCGGGCGGCGCCACCCGCGGCGTGCGCGGCCAGCCGCGCGCCGGCGAGGTCGCCGTCCCTCAGCTTGCTGCGGATCGTGCGGTGCAGGTCCTCCTCGTTGCGCAGGAACAGCGCGTAGAGGTCGGTGACCATCGGGCTGATGCCGCCGAAGTTGCGCAGCATCGGTTCGAGATCCAGCACGTCCGGATCGACGGCGGCGGGGTGGGCGGCTTCCGATGCGGGAACGGACATGGCGAAAGTCATGTGCCGACGTTCAATCCATAAGGGTAATCCCGAGGATCGTCAGGCACACACGGCCGGTCAATCCGGCGCGAGCGCGACGAAAGGACGCTGCCGTCGGGCGGGGGAACCGCGGGGCTTCCGGAGGTGTTCCTGGCAACGGAGCATTGGTGGGCATTCCCATGGCGAACGCTTCCGAGACCCCGCGCAACCACCTGCAGCCGCCGTCCCTGGTGCACGCCGCCGGAGTGCTGCTGCTGGCCGGCGCGCTGCTGGCGGTGGTTCTGCTTTTGGTGGAGGGGCCGTTTGTCGGGCCCTGGCGGGTGGTGCTGGCGGTCGCTGTCTTCTACGCCGCCGTCTACGTCGGCTGCCTGACGGTCGGCTGCCGCACCGGCGCGCCCCGCGCCCGGACGTTGCGCGCCCGGACGTTGCGCGGATGAGCGCTGCCCCGCTGGACAGCGTCATCGTCGGCGGTGGGCCGGCCGGGCTGACGGCGGCCATCTACCTGGCCCGCTACCGTCGCCGGTTCGTCGTGCTGGATGCCGGGGCCAGCCGCACGTCCTGGATCCCGCGCTCGCACAACCACGCCGGCTTTCCCGACGGCGTCACCGGGACCGAGTTGCTGGCGCGCATGCGCGCCCAGGCCGAGCGCTACGGTGCCGTCATCGAGCGGGCGGTGGTCGCCGCCGTGCAGCGCTGCGCCGATCCGGCCGAGGGCGCTTTCGAGGTGCACACCGAGGATGGGCGGACCCACCGCGCCCGCACAGCGGTGATGGCGACCGGCGTCATCGACGTGGAGCCGGTGCTGCCGAACCTCTACCAGGCGGTGCAGCGCGGCCTGATCCGCCATTGTCCGATCTGCGACGGGTACGAGGTGATCGACCACCGCGTGGGCGTGATCGGCCACGGCGCCGATGCGGTGGGGGAGGCGCTGTGGCTGCGCACCTACTCCCCCGATGTCACGATGCTGACGCTGGGCGTGCCCATGGACCTGACCGGCGCGGAGCGCCGCCGCATGGCCGAGGCCGGCGTGCGCGCGGTGGAGGAACCGGTGGTCGAGGTGCACACGGAGGCCGGCCGCATCACCGCGCTGACCACGGCCGCCGGTGAGCGGCTGGTGTTCGACACGCTGTATTCCGCGCTGGGCGCGGTGCCGCGCGTCGACCCGGCCCGGCCGCTGGGCGTGACGCTAGGGTCGACCGGCCGCTTCACCGTGGGCGAGCACCAGCAGACCAACGTGGACGGGCTCTATGCCATCGGCGACGTGGTGGAAGGGCTGAACCAGATCTCGGTCGCCATGGGGCACGCCGCCCTTGCCGCCACCAGCATTCACCGCCGTCGCCTGAAAGGCGAAGGGCGGCTTCTCTCCGACTGAACTTTCCGCGTTCCGCGCTGTTCCCGCTTGGAAACGGACGCGGGAGGAGGGCACCGTGAAAGGAAGAGTCTGGCCGATGCTCGCCGCGGCGGCGTTTGCCGTGCCGGTGTGGCCGGCGTTCGCGCAGGAGACCCGGCCGGCGCCGGGCGGCGTTCCGCACCCCTGGCAGGTCTGGCATCCCGAGCCGGCCACGCCGGTCATGGAGATCATGTACGATTTCCATCATCTGCTGCTGTGGATCATGGTGGCGGTCTGCATCCTGGTGATGGCGCTGCTGGGCATCGTCATCGTGCGCTTCAACGCCAAGCGCAACCCGGTGCCTTCGCGCACCTCGCACAACACGCTGATCGAAGTGATCTGGACCGTGGTGCCGGTCATCATCCTGGTGGTGATCGCCGTGCCGTCGTTCCGGCTGCTCTACTATGCCGACCGCGCCGTGGACGCGGAGATGACCGTCAAGGTCACCGGCCGGCAATGGTACTGGGACTACGAATACCCAGACCACGGGGGCTTCACCTTCTCCTCCATCATGATCCCGGAGGACGCGCTGAAGCCCGGCCAGCCACGCCTGCTGGAGGTCGACAACCGCGTCGTCCTGCCGGTGGGCACCACCATCCGCCTGCTGGTCACCGGCGGCGACGTCATCCATTCCTGGGCGGTGCCGGCCTTCGGCAGCAAGGACGACGCGGTGCCCGGCCGCATCAACGAAACCTGGATCCGCATCGACGCGGAAGGTGTCTATTACGGCCAGTGTTCGGAAATCTGCGGCACGTCGCACGCCTACATGCCGATCGCCGTGGAAGCCGTCTCCAAGGAGCGGTTCGCCCAATGGGTCGAGGAGGCCAAGACCAGGTTCGCCGCACGCGATGCCGAACCCACCCAACTCGCCGAACGCTGAAAACGAGGACGACATGGCCGAGGAACCCCGGAAGGTCGGCGTGTACAGTGAGCACGCCCCCGCGCACGATGCCGCGCATGATGATGGCCACGCGCACACGCCGCCCTTCGCACAGCGCTGGCTGTTCTCCACCAACCACAAGGACATCGGCACGCTCTACCTGATCTTCGCCATCGTGGCGGGGATCGCCGGCCTTGCCTTTTCCGCCATCATCCGCGCCGAACTGCAGAGCCCGGGCGTGGGCGTGGTGGCGGACGGGCAGGCGTGGAACGTGGTGGTCACCGCGCACGGCCTGATCATGGTGTTCTTCGTGGTCATGCCGGCGCTGATCGGCGGCTTCGGCAACTGGTTCGTGCCGATCATGATCGGCGCGCCGGACATGGCCTTCCCGCGCCTCAACAACATCAGTTTCTGGCTGCTGGTGCCGGCGCTGCTGCTGCTCTTCGTCTCGACCTTCGTCGGCGTGGGGGCCGGCACGGGGTGGACCGTCTATCCGCCGCTTTCCTCGGTCAGCCACCCCGGGCCGGCGGTGGACATGGCGATCTTCTCGCTGCACCTCGCCGGCGCGTCGTCGGTGCTGGGGGCGGCCAACTTCATCACGACGATCTTCAACATGCGCGCGCCGGGCATGACGCTGCACAAGATGCCGCTGTTCGTGTGGGCGATGCTGGTGACGGCGTTCCTGCTGCTGCTGGCGGTGCCGGTGCTGGGCGGCGCCATCACCATGCTG
>DASPIO010000414.1:0-3927 GCA_035629155.1 Azospirillum sp.
CGCCGGCGATGGCGCGCAGGCCGAAGCCCTGCGTGGTGTCGAAGCTGGCGCTCTTCAGCTTGCCGTCGTCCCAGCCCAGGCTCTCGCTCTGCGCGTACTCCAGGTACAGCTCGCCGTCGTCGGCGCCGCGCAGCGCGTCGGACACGAGGCCCTCCACGCGCGGGCGGTCGAGGCCGGCCCGGTTGAAGAACAGATCATCGGTGACGGCGAGCGCGCTCATGCTGACTCCGGTGTGCGTGCGTCGTTTCAGACGAAGGTAGGGGTGCTGGCGTCTAGGCACCCGGCGGGCGGATGTGGTCTATAGTGTGGCGACGGGACGGCGGCCCGGCAAGGCTCGCCGTTCCAAAGAGCATAGGAACGCCGCCGTGACCGACCAGCCCGCCACCCCCATCCTCGCCGTGGCCGACCGCCCGCTGAAGGACCACCCGCTGCGCGTGGCGCTGACCAACGAGGTGCACGCCCGCCCGCCGGAGGCGCTGACCTCGCCCATGCGCGCCACGCTGCTGGCCATGCTGTCGGGCGAAGGGGCGGGGGAACTGGAGCGGCGCTACCTGGAGCGGCTGTGCGAATGGGCCGGCGTGCCCAAGCCGGCGCGCGGCGCCACGCACTACAGCGGCTCCTTCGGCAGCTTCCGCCTGAAGTGGGAGCGGCACACGGAGTTCTCGACCTACACCATCTACCGCCCCGGCCACATCAAGGAGCCGTTCGCCGAGCCGGCGCTGGACGCGCTGCCCAAGGACTGGCTGGCCGGCCTGCCGGGCGAGCTGATGGTGGGCATCCACGTGGCGCTGCTGGAGCGCGAGGCGGAGGAGCCGGACGGCGGTCTGCTGACCGGCGTGTTCGGGTCCGATTCCTACGTCGGTGCCCGCATCGCCGGCGGGGCGGCGACGGCGTGGACCGATTACCGCATCCACGGCGACGGGTTCAGCCGCATCGTCATCCACGACCGCTCGCTGGGCACCCGGCAGGCCGGGCGGTTCGTGCAGCGCCTGCTGGAGATCGAGACGTACCGGGTGATGGCGCTGATGGCGCTGCCCATGGCGCGCGAGGTGCTGCCGCGCATCGGCACCATCGAGGCGGACCTCGCCACGCTGACCACGCGCACCGCCGCGCTGCGCACGCTGGACGACGAGCGCGACGTGCTGGACCGGCTGACGCGGCTGTCGGCGCAGGCCGAGCAGATCGCCGCAGAGACCGCCTACCGCTTCGGCGCCGCGCGCGCCTATTACGAGATCGTCGACCGCCGCATCGGCGAACTGCGCGAGGTGCGCATCGAGGGGCTGCAGACGATCAGCGAGTTCATGGAGCGCCGCCTCGCCCCGGCGGTCCGCACCTGCGAGGCGGTGCAGGCGCGGCTCGACAGCCTGTCGCAGCGTCTGGCGCGCGCCAGCAACCTGCTGCGCACCCGCGTCGAGATCGCGGTGGAGGGGCAGAACGCCGAACTCCTCCAGTCCATGGACCGGCGGGCACAGCTCCAGTTGCGGTTGCAGGAGACGGTCGAGGGGCTGTCGGTGGTCGCCATCAGCTATTACCTGATCGGCATCGTCGGCTACGCGGCCAAGTCCATGAAGGGCTTCGGCTGGAAGGTCGACCCCGACATGGTGACCGGGCTGATGATCCCGGTGGTGCTGTTCTTTGTATGGACCGGCGTGCGCCGCATCCGCAAGGCGCTGGCCGGGAAGCACTGAGCCGTTCGTTGGGTTTTCGCTGCGCTCAACCCAACCTACGCATCCTTCATCGTCATGGCCGGGCCCAGTCCCGGCCATCCACGTTCCTTGGAGTCGTTGCAGGGCGTGGATGCCCGGCACAAGGCCGGGCATGACGGTGAATGGAAACGCAGGTTGGGTTGAGGCGTAAGCCGAAAATCCAACGTCCTATCCCCGCACACCGAATCGCATATTCCCGAGTCGCGCGCTGCGCACCCCGCTGGGACCCCGTTCCGGCGGGAAGAAGGGCCTGTGCCGTGCTCCGCACTGCGTGTGCCCCCATTTTTTCCATGGATATGCGACAACATGTCGCACTTAACAACCGACCTGAGAACTCAACAATCAGTCCAACGCACGGTTCAAGCTTGCCGCAATCTGCGGCGTATAGCCGCACCAAGCCAAAGGAAAGCCTTGTAATCAACGCGTACGAATGGCTACGGTTTTGGTGCGCGGATTTGTCACATTGAATGTGTGGGAATTCCGCGCGGTCCGGCGCCTGCCGCAACCGCCCGCCGCGCCCCAAAGGGGCCGCAACGAAGGGGTGGGCGGCGGGACCGGGGACAGGGACATCCGTGAACTCCGGGAATGAACTCCGGCGGCGCGGCAAAACGAGAAGGGTTGGGGATGAAGAGGCACACCTTGCGCGCCGCCGGCGTGGCGGCCCTTATTGGCGTCTTTGGCTTCCTTGGGCCGGCCTGGGCCGCCGGGCAGCCCGTGCCCTGGGGCATGGGGCTGCAGGAGGGCGTGACGCCGGTCAAGCACCTGGTCGAGAACTTCCACGACCTGCTGCTGGTGATCATCACGGTCATCACGCTGTTCGTGCTGGCGCTGCTGGCCTACGTCGCGTACCGCTTCAACGCCAAGGCCAACCCGACGCCCACCAGGACCTCGCACAACACGGTGCTGGAGGTGGCGTGGACGGTGATCCCGGTGATCATCCTGATCGTCGTCGCCGTGCCGTCGTTCCGCCTGCTCTACGTCATGGAGCGCACGCCGGAAGCCGAGATGACCATCAAGGTCACCGGCCGGCAGTGGTACTGGGACTACGAATACCCCGACCACGGCGGCTTCGCCTTCTCCAGCTACATGGTGCAGGAGAACGACCTGAAGCCGGGCCAGCCGCGCCTGCTGGCCACCGACACCAACGTGGTGGTCCCGGTGGACACCGTCGTGCGCGTTCAGGTGACGGCGGGCGACGTCATCCATTCCTGGGCGATGCCGGCCTTCGGCGTGAAGAAGGACGCCGTCCCCGGCCGCCTGAACGAGACGTGGTTCAAGGTCGAGAAGGAAGGGCTGTTCTACGGCCAGTGCTCGGAGATCTGCGGCGTCAACCACGGCTTCATGCCGATCACGGTCGAGGCCGTCTCCAAGGAGAAGTTCGCGGAGTGGGTGGCGAAGGCCAAGCTCGCCTACGGCACGCCGGACGCCAGGCGCGAACTGGCGCAGGCCCCGGACGTGCCGCGCTGACCCCCGGACAAAAGCAACAAACGCCGATCAGGCATCAAGCCGACGCGAGGGATGAGAGATGGGTAACGGGACCACCGGAGCCGGGGCGCACGCCCATGGGCACGACCATGACCACCACAAGCCGGGCTTCATTCAGCGCTGGCTCTACTCGACGAACCACAAGGACATCGGCACCCTCTACATCGTTTTCTCGATCTTCGCCGGCCTGGTCGGCGGTCTGTTCTCCGTCATCATGCGCGCCGAGCTGCAGAACCCCGGCATGCAACTGGTGGCGGACGGGCAGTCGTGGAACGTGTTCATCACGGCGCACGGTCTGATCATGGTGTTCTTCGTGGTCATGCCGGCGCTGATCGGCGGCTTCGGCAACTGGTTCGTGCCGCTCATGATCGGCTCGCCCGACATGGCGTTCCCGCGCATGAACAACATCAGCTTCTGGCTGATCATCCCGGCCTTTCTGCTGCTGCTGGCCTCGTCCTTCGTCGGCACGGGCGCGGGGACGGGCTGGACGGTCTACCCGCCGCTGTCGTCGATGACCGGACACAACGGGCCGTCGGTGGACATGGCGATCTTCGCGCTGCACCTCGCTGGCGCGTCGTCGGTGCTGGGGGCGGTGAACTTCATCACGACGATCTTCAACATGCGCGCGCCGGGCATGACGCTGCACAAGATGCCGCTGTTCGTGTGGGCGATGCTGGTGACGGCGTTCCTGCTGCTGCTGGCGGTGCCGGTGCTGGGCGGCGCCATCACCATGCTG
>DASPIO010000415.1:0-16515 GCA_035629155.1 Azospirillum sp.
AGCCGCCAGGGGTATAAACAAAAACAGGGTTCATTTCGTCTTCTCCAGCAATTCATTGACAACCCAGCTCAGGCCACAGTCACAGAGGGTACCTGCTGCAGTTGGTCGGAGCGGCGACATGGGTCCGATCCATCCGCAGGGCCAGCTCTGACATTCGGCGCCGAATTTCGTCGAGCCGCTGACAGGTGATGGCAATCCATTGTGGCTGATTGGCAGTGAGAACCTGCTCGGACAGCTTGTGGAATTCACTGGTGAGTTGGTCGTACTCCGCGCCATCGCGGTCACAAGCCGTGAGGAACGAGAGAGCGACACAGAGGGAAGCGAAGGTTCTCAATCGACCGCTCCGGGGTGCTGAGCAAGCCAGAGGATAGCATGCAGCCCAGCTTGGGCGTAGCGGGGAAACTCGCGCGCTGGTTGGTGCTCTTGCGCACAAGCGATTTTATGGAAAGGATCCGCCGTCACACCCTACTCAACCGGGAGTGAGGGGGGAGGGGCCGCCGTATCACGGCGCGCCACGCACTGTCACAGCGCGTCAAAAGCCGTCACGACGCGTCACGACGCGTCACAGCGTGCCATATTACCCTTGCGCTTTCTGGCGAGGTGGGGCCTTAATCGGGGCGTCGAGCATATCGAGGCCCCCTCGGGGACCCCGAAAGACAAAGCCCCCGCCGGCTGCAACCCGGCGGGGGCTCTGCGTCTCAGGGGTCTAGCGCAGCAGGACGTGGGCCAAATGCGCCACGGCCAGAGCAACCCCAGCGATCGCGTGGACCAACTCGATGCTATCGAGCATATCGAGGCTCCATCGGATCAGGCACGCACCAGCGCGTGCCATGCCTCCAACACAGCACGAACGTTCGGCTCGTACAAGGCTCAACTTCACTCTATTTCAAGTCATTGATTTTCAACGGGAAAAAACTGCTACTCTGCAGAAAAATGCGCCCCTCCCCGCCACAAAGCTGGCCATATCGCGATTCGACAGAACAAATATTGAACTTACGCTCTAAGCTACTTTTAGACACTAAAGTCGCCGATGCATAAAGCCATAGTGCTGTCAAGGGGAACCGATTAGCTGCGGTTCTCGCGGCGAGAACGAAGCAAGCGGCGCCACCAGGGCCGGCGCGCGTCGGCGAGCTCGGCGCGCAAGCGGTCGCGCTCTGCGGTCACGGCCGTGAACTCGGCTACCTGGCCCTGTGACCACATAGCTGTGCGAAATGGCCAACTAGGGGTCACGACACGAAAGTGAGCAAACTGTCCGGCAGGTTTGCGGCCACGCGCCACTCTGTCCGACAAGCCCGACTGGCAACGGGAAACCGGACAGATTGATTCCCGGATAGGAAAACGGACAGGCGTTCGCCTCACGTTCTCATGAACCGGACAATCTGATCACTTTCGTGTTGTGACCCCTTCTGGAGCCGTTACGCGGAGATCGCCGGCAAACCCTGAGGGGACCCCGCGGATGGCCACCTCGCGCGGCGGGGCGGGCAGGACGGCCAAATGGCGGTTGGTGACAGAAGTGTTGGGTGCGGGCCCAGTAGGTGAATTTGAATTTTGCCACCGCCCCTTCGAGGTATGTATCCTCTACCGCGACATAGCAGCTAAGGGCCAGAGTGATGGGGTTGCCGTCTCTTGATTTTCCAATGCATAAGCAGGTGCGCATCATCAATCCGTACAGAACATATCCTGATGATCCGTATGCATTTGGCGAAATTCCCCATATTGCCCATAAAAAAACAGGAGCCACACGGCTTCGCGCTGGCCGGATTTATCTACAGTATGGCCACCATTACGTCAGCGGTGGTTTTGGCTGGAAGCATATAAAGATAAAACATGAAGCAAAAATTGCCGAAATGTGTCATGGAATAAGTGTATTTGAGTACATAAATGCTGTAACTACTGGTTATCAGTGCATCGTTCATCAGAGTAATGACACTTTTGTTCTCATGAAATATAATGGAGCGACCAAATTCCTAGCACTTAACCCCAAAGAAATGGAGGGTGTTCAATTTTACAACATCGGAACGGGATTTCCGCGCGACCGCATGTACGATCTGATTAAACGAGGGGATGAGGTAATTTGGGGAGAAATGTGACCACCACGTCGTAGGAGAGCGAGCCTCCTAGCTGGTTCCCGTCAAACCAGCCCTCTTAGACAAGAACCCTCGGGATCTTGCTCCTTAGCTGCAGCTCTAACTGCACTGTGAAGCTGATCCGCTACGGTAAGAGCCTATAAAGCGCTCGGGCGACGTTCGTGGCCACGAGACTCATATAGCCTTTCTCCAATTAAGTTTCAACCTCAACAAGCTTGTTCAAACAAGCTTGTTCAAATGGAACATGGGCCGCTCCATGACCGATCTCGCCGCCATCCGGCCCGATCCGGTCGGCTCGCACACAATTTGAGGTAAAAGTTCCCGCTTTGACCGCTTAGCGTAGTTTTCCGCCCGTTCTATGGCGTTACCCCAGCTCGGGATTCCCGGCCACCGATTTTTACAATATCAGAAAATTATTGCGCCGGGGCGGGCGCTTCCGTAGGTTGCGGTTGTTCTGTAACGCCAGGGGGCAACCGTGACCCGCATCCTCACCATTGCCAGTCGGAAGGGGGGCGCCGGTAAAAGCACTATCGCCCGCGCTTTCGCCGTCGAGGCCGCCCAGGCGGGCGCATCGGTGGAACTGATCGACATGGACCCGCAAGGCACTGTGCGCGACTGGTTCGGCCGGCGCCGGGGCGAGCCGCCCCAGGTAACGACGGCCGAGCCGTCCACCATCGGCCGCGCCATCAAGGACGCCCGCGCCGCCGGCCGGGATTACGTGTTCATCGACACGCCGCCGCACACGGACGGGGCCATGACCGAGGCCGCCCGGTTGTCCGACGCGGTGTTGATTCCGGTGAAGCCCTACCCGGATGACTTGGTAGCGGCCCGCGCCACCATTGACATTGTGCGGACGATGCGCCGGCCGGCGGTGCTGATCATCAACGCGGCGCCGCCGCGCGCCGCCGCGTCGGGGTTGGCCCGCAGCTCGCTTGCGCGGTTCGGCCTGCCGGTGGTGCCGCACGACATCACCGACCGCATCGCCCACGCCTACGCTTCCAGCGAGGGCCGGACAGCCGCCGAGTACGAGCCAGGGGGCAAGGCCGCCGCCGAAGTTGCCGCCGCATGGGCGTACATCACCGCCGCTCTTTTTTCTTAATATCCTGATATTGTGAGGCCGCGCCATGGCGAGACGAGCCCCCAAGCCCAGCTTCGACACCATCTTTGACACCCCCCTGCCCCCACCGACCGAGGCCCCCAGCGCCCCGCCGGCACCGGCTGGCGAGCCGGTAGCCCCGGTGAAGCGGACGCGCGGGCGCCCGCGCGCCGAGCACCCTTTGCGCGAGACGGCGAAGCCGTTCCCGCTCTACCTCCACCCTGCCTTTCACAAGGCGCTCAAGCTTCGGGCGGTGCAGCTCGATAAGCGCATGCACGACCTCTTGATTGACTGGATCGAGGCCGGCGCGCGTGGCGCTGGAATGATGGAGCCGGT
Source organism: Azospirillum sp. (assembly GCA_035629155.1). Taxonomy (GTDB): domain Bacteria; phylum Pseudomonadota; class Alphaproteobacteria; order Azospirillales; family Azospirillaceae; genus Azospirillum. The sequence continues at coordinate 3,520 of DASPIO010000415.1, forward strand.
ACGCGCGCAGTCGGCCGACCGGCGCCCAGGTGCGCCAGGTGCGGCTGATCCGGTGCAGCTCGACATTGAAGACGTGCCCCGAGTCCGCCGCTCTCCGAACCGAAAATGAGTCATGCCAAGGGGGTTGGTGGGGGTGTGTCGCAATATTCAGAAGATTAGAATCTTTCTGCGACAGACACTTACGGCGGCCCTTGTGTGTCTTCCGGTTGCACACGCCGCATTTTGTGTGTAGCGTTCCGGGTCAAATCGCGTGGTTAACGCCGCGCGCGGCCAAAGCCAGCAGGAGAGCGCCCGACCAAGGCAGACCCCAGAAACACAAACGCCCCCACGGAGGGGGGCGGATGCTCGGTAGGACCGAAGTGTGTTGCAACGCTGATCCTGCCCGATCCCCCCCCGAAAAGCAAGCCTGATTCGCCGCTTCCGGCCACGGGATCGCTTTGCTTGCCGCTCCCCTCTCCCGACCACGCCGCGCCCCTGCCGGGCGCGAACAGGAGAGGCTTACCTTGCGCCAGCTCGGAGCCGTCGCCGGCCACGTCGCCGCGACCATCACCACTCGCCAACCCACCCGCCGGCAACGCCGAGGGTCTACGCTCGACCCTGTGCGCTTTCGCCCGCTCGACCGGAACCAGCGCGCCCGGCTGGTCTTCCTCGCCGAACGCTACGACGCCCAGACCCATGAGAAGGGGAAGCACGGGGGCGAGTTGAAGCGCACCGGCCTGCAGGTGCTCAAGACGCTGCTGTTCCACTTCCACAACGTCCACACCGGCCAGTGCGACCCGTCCTATACGACCATCGCCGCCGCCGCCGGCATGGCGCGCAGCGCGGTTGCCGAGGCGATCAACCGCCTGGAGGCCGCCGGCATCATCACCCGCATCCGCCGCGCCCGCGTCGTCTACGCAGACGGCCGGCGCCGCTTCCAGCAATGGTCCAACGCCTACCTCCTCGACCTCCCCAAGCCCTTCCGACTGTCCGAGGCCGCATGGTACGGCGCGCATAAACCTTGCGAGTCCGGCTGCCGGACACAAACCACCAAGCCAATAAAAAATAACTCCCTCCCCCCCATGCCCGACGCCTTGGCACAGGCCCTAGCCCGGCTTGGACATGCCATTGCGGATGAGAAGGAGAGCGGAACGGCCGTTCTGCGGCCCTAGCGGGCCGCCGGCCGTAGGGGGCTGCGCCCCCTGCACCCCCATGGAGAGGAAGCGGACGGCCGTTCTGCACCCTTCGGGCGCGCGGCCGGGGAGCGCTGCGCGCCATCGGTCCCCGAAAGCCCCAGCTCGGCCGGCTGTTTTGCTCGGCGATGGGGTGTTTGCACCCAGCGTGCCAGCCAGCCGACCACGCCCCCGCTGAAACACGTAGGGCGTCGCAGCCAGAGGCCGGGCGCCCGTATTTTGTAATATCAAGATATAATGTTATTATCGCGTCTTAAGCCATTGAAAATGCTTGTGATAGTTTCACCCCGTCGGCTTGTGGACCCATTCGGCCGGCGTGATCGGGCGGGCGTTCAGCTCGCCGGGCGCCTGTATCAGCGGCTCGACCGTGAGGCTTTCGAGCTGCTGGACCGCTGGGGGGCACCCGAGCACAAGCCGCACGTCGTAGAGGCCCGGTTGCGGAAACGTGACCGGGAGCACGGCGAAGCCCTTTCCGTTGTGGGCTGGGATGTTGCCAAAGGTCAGGTGTTCGACCGACACCGCCACCGTTCCCACATGGGCGCGCTCCACCCAGGCCGCGAGCAGGCACCGCCCCTTGAAGCCCTTGCCCGGCCGAGGCCGGACGGCGAAGGCGCCGCTTAGCTGGTAGGTGCCCGGCTTGCTGATCGTCAGGAAGCCCCGGAAGTCGGCCGCCGCCACGCCGCTGAACCGGAGGCCATGCTTTTCCCCTCCCAGGCTTTCGACCGGGCCGCCCGACCAAATGAAGCCGCCCCAGCTCGCTTCTTGGACGGCCGGCGCTTGGTCGGGCCGTATGTTGTGGGGCAGGAAGTCAAGCGGGGGGTGCATCATCACCACCGGCCCGGCCTGGACGCCGGCCGGCGCCGGCTGGCCGACCGCCGCGCCCGGAGCGGCCGAGCCATCCAGCCGGGCGCGCAGCTCGCGCATCTGTTCCTCTAGGGCCGTGATCCGGGTCAGCAGGGAATCAACCGTGACCGTCACGGATTGCGCCAGGGCAGGCGCCGCGACGACCAGGGCGGCGACGAACGCAAGAACACGCATGGGGCTACTCCTTGGCGGGGGCGGGCAGGGGCATGGAGGGAGCCGGCGCGACCGCCGGTCCCGGAGGGGGCGGGGCTTCCATGCGCCGGGGCACATAATCGACTGTGGAGACGCCGCCCTCTTGCTTCATCGCGGCGCCAGGGGAGGGTGTGCAGCGGCCGAACCAGCACAGGTCCGACCGGGCCGGGGCCTGTGCCGTCTCCGGTTCCAGGAGGCCGAGCATTTCGCCCACCGACTGCTTGAGCCCGTGATAGCCCCAGTTGAGCAGGGCGAACAGCAGACCGACCACGGCCAGCTTGACGGCGAACCCACCGAAGGCATTCCCGAGCGATTGCCCAAGGCTGAACTCAAAAAGCGGTTTCTCGCCTGACATGGCGGGGCTCCTTTACTTCGCCGGGGACGGAAGCGGGATCGACGGTGCCGGCGCGGTGGCTGTCGGCATCGAGGCCGGGGGCGGGACGAACCGCCCGAGGGGCGCGGGCTTGGCTTCAACCGCCGGCGCCGGGCGCTCCGGTGGTGGCGTCAGCAGGCCCAGCGCGGCCCCGCCTGCGCCGATCAGGTTCAGGACGAGCCAGAGGTTGGCGTACAGCACCACCATAGCCACGCTGGCTTTCATGATGCCCATGAACAGCCGCATCATGGGGCACCCCCCGCCGCAGCGGCCGGCGCAAAGCGGTTTTCGTCGACCAGGGCGACCAGCTCGGGACGGCGGAAGTAAATCGCCTTGGAGCAGCGCAGAGGGGCATAGCCGCCGACGAAGACGATTTGCTCATCGTCGCGGGTGTCCGCGAACAGCTCGTTTCGCTTCATGAGCTGGCGCTTGATGATCGACGCGCTTTCGCTTTCCTGCTGGTTGATCCCGCTGGGGAACCCGGTGAAGTGGGCATTCGAGCCGGACGCGGCCGACTGCTGGCGGGTGACGGCCCCGTGTTCGCCCAGCAGCTCGGACACCTCTTTCAGCGTGTCGGGATCTTTGAGGCTGGAATAGGCCCGCCATGCCGTCGAGGCATACCAAGCCGATTTGCCTTCCGGGCCGAACTGTTGCACGAGCTGGCCGACCGACTGATAGAACAGCAGCAGCGTAATCCCGTACTTCCGGCCGACGTCGCGTGCGGTGTCGAGCAGCGCCATGTATTTGAGCCGGGCGATTTCATCCAGGCAGAACAGGACGCGGCGACCGCCCATGTTGCCATCCATGCGGTAAACCGCGTTGAGCAGGGCGCCGACGATTACGCGCGCCAGGGCGGGGAAGCGTTCCAGGGTGTTGAGCGAGAGGTTGAGGAACACGTCCGCCCGACCGTCGCACAGATCGGCCGTGCGGAAGTCGGAGCCCGACACCATGGCGGCGTAATGCGGGTTGTCGAGGAAGCGCATCAGGAGGGCAGTGTTGCCGACGATGCCCGAGAAGGTTTCGGGCACCAGCTCCGCGAGCTTGGCCGCCGCCGCGCGCGCCGAGGCCGAGGCCGAGCCGGTGGCAATCTCGGCCAGGAACTTCCGCAGCTCGCTTTCCGGGATCGACAGGAGTCCATGCAGGGTGCGCAGCGTCTTCCGATCCGCCGGCAACGACGGATCGAACATCATATGCGACAGCACGCAGTTGATGAGCATTTCGGCCGAGGGGCCGAAGAAGTCACGCGCCTTGCCGACCGTTTCGGGGCGCAGCTCCCCGGCGATCCACCCGACCACGGCGGCAATGTCTTCCTCTGCCGTGACGGCGGCCGGGTCGATCCAGTCCAGCACGTTGAACGCGGCGGTATCGGCGCTTTGGGAATCGAGGGCATGGACAGCGCGGCCCAGGCTTTCACGGTGCCGGCGCACCATCGGGCAGATTTCCCGCGACGGATCGAGCACGACGGCGGGCGCGTCCCATAGCAACATGGTGGGCACCACGTACCCCGTGGTCTTGTAGGCACCGGAGCCGGCGAAGACCAGCCCGTGTGTGGTGGAGGTGTCCGCGTTGTAGCGCAGCAGCGGGGCCTTGCCGCCGCCCGCCCAGGTGGCGCGGTCCTTGGGATCGAACTGGACGAGGATGCGGTGCCCCTCCATCGTGGCGAATGCCTTTGCATCCTGATCCACGCGGTAGGCTTCCCCGACGACGACCCCGCCCGCGCCGAACAGGGCGCGGGCCTGATCCATCGGCATGAAGTCAGCGTGGCCGTGTTCGTCCGTCGCGGCCCGTTCCGTCCGGCCGGGCTTTGCCGCCACCGAGCGGCCCAGAACGGCCCGCCGCACCGAGGCAAAATGGACGGCCAGCAGCACCAGCAGCACCATGAAGGCGCTGCCATTGAAGCGGCCGAACAGCTCATTTTGCAGGCCAGCGGCCAGGATGCTTGCGGCGAAACCGAGCACGGCGGCATGTGCCGTGTCCTTCGCAATTCGCCCGAACCGATAGGCCAGGACTGCCGTGCTTGCGACGATGGCCGGGGCGATGGCGACCCAGGCAGGAGCCATCATTTCCGCGAAGGAATAGCCGTAGGTGGAGCGATCCCCGAACCGCAGGAAATGTGTGATCGCAGGATAGCCGAGCGGAATTGCCGAGACGACGGCCAGGAAGGGCAGAGCCCGCCGCAGCGGTTCAAGGCGCGGGGGGAGGCGTAAGCGGTCGAGCATGCCGCGCCTCACAGGAAATCATCGTCGCCGCTGGCGGCAGTCGCGCTAATCAGCTTTTTTTCGCTTTCTGCGACGGCCGGGGCATCAATCACCGCGACGACGCCGCCGGCCGGCGCCACCAGTTCGCGAATGGTCGCCGTGTCGGCGACGCCGAGCCACAGGCCCATTGAGCGGTTGAAGCGCAGCCCCTTCCCTCTCAGCGCATCGCTAAGAGATTTCTCAATTGGGCCGGCAAACGTCACGGACAGCCGTTCGCCTTGAGGCTCCGCACCAAAGACGGCGGCGCCTGCCTTTGCCCACTCCTTGCGCGTGCTTTCCTCACCCGCCTTTTCCTTGAGCGTCAAAAGGGCGCCCAGTAGCTCGTTTGTGCGCAGGTTGTCGAGGCCGGCTTTCACCACGAGGCCGCCCAGCTCGATAAGCAGCCGCGTGCGTTCCTTGCGGGCTTGCTCCTTCAAGCGCGCTTCCTCTTGGGCGAGTGCGGCTTTCTTCTGTTCCAGGCGCTTTAGGCGTTCTTCCAGCGTGCTTCCCATGGTGTCCTCATTCCCTAGATTGCGGGATTGTATCGAAATGCAGCCCTCAACGGTAGCGGGCATCTGTGCGACAACCCGCCAGCCGCACAAGCAGTTCTAGACCTTTCGTGAGCGAAGCGAGGGAAACGGTCTAGACGCAATATACATCGCTGCGCGATGTTGTTGCGGGATGCCCACCCGGCGCGCATAATGCGCCCATGGCAATCCAGTTCGCAGGCGCCCGCATGGTCAGCCGCTCCGGCGGTGGAAACGCATGCATGACGGCCGCTTACAACGAGCGGGAGAAGTTCGCGTGTGAACGGAACGGCGAAACCTATGATTTCCGCTGGAAGGAAGATCGTCCGGTACACCATGAGGTGATGTTGCCGGAAGGTGCCGACCCGCGCCTTTCCGACAGCCGCACGCTTTGGAACGTGGCCGAGGCTGCCGAGAAGCGGAAAGACGCCCAGGTTGCCAAGGAAGTTGTTCTTGCGCTTCCAGCCGATCCGCAGATTTCCAACGCCGACCGTGTAGAGCTGGCCCGCCGGTTCGCTCAGGAGAATTTCGTTAAGCACGGCCTCGCCGTGCAGATCGACGTTCACACCGCGCACGAGGGCGACAAGAACCACCACGCGCATTTGCTGGTGACGACGCGGCGCGTTGAGGGCGACCATCTGTCCGCCAAAAAGGCCCGCGACCTCAACCCGACGTTCGCCTATCGGAACGGCCGGGCGCTCGTGACCGAGGATGACGCCTTGGGCGTGAAATGGCGTGACATGCAGAACGCCTATTTCCGCGAACAGGGGCTTGACCTCCGGGTTGATCCCGTCGCCATCCACGCGGGCGAGCACATCGGCCCGGTGCGCATGCGGGCGCAAAACGAGGGCATCGCCGAGCGCGCTGACATGCTGCGGCGGGCGAACGAGACGGCCGCGCGTGATCCCGAGCAGGTGTTGCAGGCGCTGACCCGCAACAACGCCACGTTCACCGAACGCGACCTTGAGCGCTTCCTAGAGAAGCACGTTGAACGGCCCGACGAGCGCGCCGCCATCAAGGCCGCCGTTCTCGATAGCCGGGAGGTGTTGCACCTCTACGACCGGGAGAGCGCCGAGCCGGTGCGGCGCTACACCACGACGGCGGTGCGCGATCAGGAATTGTCCACCCTGGGCGACGGCGCCGAGCTGGCGAACCGCGCCGGCTTCCGCGTGTCGGAGGCCGCAGCCGCGCGCGCGGCCGAGACGCGCACCATGCGGCCCGACCAGCTTGACGCATTCCGGCATGCCACCCGCGACGAAGCGCTTTCGCTCATTGAGGGGCGCGCGGGTGTGGGCAAGAGCTACGCGGCCGGCGCCATCCGCGAAGCCTACGAGCAGAGCGGCTATCGCGTGGTCGGACTGGCGCCGACCAACGTGGTCGCGGCCGACATGAAGGCCGATGGATTCCGCGAGGCGGGCACCGTCCATTCCCATTTGTTCCGCGCCAAGAATGGCCGCGAGAGCATCGACCGTCGCACGGTGCTGATGGTGGACGAGGCCGGCATGGTGGACAGCCGCACCATGGGCGAGCTGTTGAGCCACGCCCGCGAGGCCGGCGCCAAGGTCGTGCTGATCGGCGACGACCGACAGCTTTCGGCCGTCGAACGCGGCGGCCTGTACGCCGAATTGAAGGAGCGGCACGGCGCGGCGGAAATCTCCCAGGTCGAGCGCCAGAAGGTCGAATGGCAGCGGCAGGCCGCCCAGGATTTGAGCCAGGGCCGGGTAAAAGCGGCGGTGGAAGCGTTCGACCAGCACGGGGCCATCCGCTGGACGCAGACGCAGGACGAGGCCCGCGCCGCGCTGGTGGAGAAGTGGAAGGCCGACACCCAGCAGCGGCCCGACGCGACCCGGTTTGTGTTCGCCTACACGAACAAGGACGTGGACGAGCTGAACGCCGCCCTTCGGCGGGTGCGCCAGGAAGCCGGCGAGCTGGGAGCGGCCGAACACCGCTTCACCACGAAGCACGGCGAGGCGACGTTCTCGGCTGGTGATCGGGTGCAGTTCACCGACACGGCGAAAAAGCTGGGGATTGCCAACGGCAACCTCGGCACCGTCGCGGAGATCGGCGCCGATCGCGTGGCGGTGCGCCTGGACAACGGGGCGACGGTCGATTTCCGGCCGTCCGAGTTCCAGGGTTTCCGGCACGGCTACGCCGGCACGATCTACAAGGGCCAGGGCAAGACCCTGGATCAAACGTACCTGTACCATTCCCATCACTGGCGGCAGGCATCGAGCTACGTTGCCCTTACGCGCCAGCGCCACGACGCGACCATTTTCGTTGCCAGGGAGACGGCGCCGAACCGGGCCGCGCTCGTGCGGCAGATGAGCCGCACCGAGGAAACCCGCGCGAGCGTGGCTTTCGAGGCGCTGACCAAGGAGGCCGCGGCGACCTACGCCCAGGCGCCGCGGCAGACCCAGGCCGGCGAGCGGCCGACGCTCGAAAGCCTGTCCTACGACCGCGCCCGCGTGCAGTCGCTTGGCGCCGCCCTGCGCGAGCAGATCGGGCAGCACCTTTCGGCCGCGCGCCAGAAGGTGGCCGAGCTTGGCGAACGCCTCGCCGCCGCCTGGACACAGCGCCAGGAGGTGGCGCAGCGGCCGAGCCCGAGCGAGGCGCTAACGAAGGTGCAGGAGTTGGCGCGGCGTGCCGAGGCCATGGCGCAACGCATGCCGGCGCCCAACCAGGCAGAGCGGCCGGCGCCCACCTTGGCCGAGCGGCTGGCGTCCGGCCAGGTCAACCAGCAGCAGGAGGGCAGGAGCTTGACCGACCGTCTCCGACAGGCAGAAGCCCCCAGGCAGACCCAGCAGGGACCGACCTTGGCCGAGCGATTGGAGCGCGCCGAGCAGCCCCGGCAGGCTGCGCAGCCCACCCCCGCGCTGCAGGCGAAGGGGGGCGAGCTGGTGCCGGCCCACGCCGACAGCGTGCGCGACAGCTTGGGGCGCAGCCTTGAGCCCGAGGTGGTGCGCCTCGTGGCCGAGGCGAACCCGCGCGTCAAGGCGCAGGCCGAGGCCGTCGAGAAGGCGCTACCAACCGCCTACGTTGATCCGCAGGCCGCCCGCGCCACCCTTGGCCAGCTCGTGAAGGATCGCGGCGAATGGGAGGCCGGGCGCGCGGTGCGCAATGATCCGGCCGTTCTCGGCCAGTTGCGGGGCCTTGAGCCCGACGCCGCGAAGGAGCGTTGGTATCACGGTGCGGAGACGCGCGCGGCGTTGGCCCAGGGCCGGGACGAGCGGCAACGCGCAACCGCCGTCGGCCGGCAGATTGGCGACCTCGTGCGCGACCTTCCCGCTATCCGAGACGAGGCGGCGAAGGCGTACCGGGGCATGGTGCAGGACCAGCTTGCTCGGGATCGGGTGGCTGTGCCGGCGCTTTCCGAGCGCGCGGAGAGAGTGCTTGCCGAACTGGCCGGCGCCGCCAAGCAGGGCCGGGAGGCCCAGGCGGCAGCGGCCCGGAAGGTGACACCCGAAATCCGCGCCGAGTTCGACCAGTTCCAGCGGGCGATTAGCACCCGGTTCGGCATGCGCCCGGACGAGGCAGTACGCACCAGCCCGACGCTTTCCACGATGGAGGGCGCCTTGCGGGCGGTTGATCTGTCCAACTCCATAAGTAATGCTCAAAATATATTGAGTTCTGTAAATGTAATGAAGCTTGGCGTTTCTCGTGGTCTAAAAGCTTAGAGGGAGGTATTTCTTGCAATGCAGAGTAAAACTCAAACGATCATTTGATGATATGCGGATTTTGTTTTGGGTATCGCACCTTTTTTGTTTGCGGTCGCCCTGATCCGTGCTAGTATTCTCTCAACAACGAGGGAGTACAGACCATGCGCACCGCCATCACTCTTCTTTCGATGACCGCGATTTTCTATATGGGCGTTCAGACGTTCGCCAATGCCTCTAAGAAAACGCCGCTAGCGACTTCTGCTTATCACTTGGCGATGACCGAAGTGCGCTAAGCCTGCCAGGAAAGCGCGTAAGGGCCATTATGACAAGGCCCCATAAAGGCCACCGGAAGAACTCGGGAAGACACCACGCCGGCCGGCGCCATGCCCGGCCGGTTTGTCTTATTCGGGCCAGTATCCACGGACGCCGGGAAGCCGATGCAACCGCATGATGACTTCCGCCCAGGCGGGCGGTTGTGCCACCATCGGGCGCCACTTCCACGCTCACGCCAGGGGGACCGCATGACCAAGACACGCTAGCCCCGACCAGGGCGACACGACGGCGTGTCGCTGCTGCGGGGCCTTGGAGGCTTGAGCATGGCGGATGACTTCCGCGAACCGAAGCGCGCCCGTCGCCGCAGGGATCTGGCGCGCATGAAGGCCAAAGCACACCGGATCTGGCCGCATGATCCGAATGCCCACAAGGGCGCCAATCACCTTGCGGCATGCGCCCGCATCTGCTGCGCAAATCCTCGTTGGTGGGACGGGCACCCTATCCGCGATCTGCGCGCCTTCCAGGCCGCGCAGGACGAGTTTTGAGAGGGTGTGCCCGCTGTCCACATATCCACGGACCGAGGGGCGCCCGGAGTGGCCCCACAGAGCCGACGTAGGGCGCCCCCAGCGCGGCCAGGAGGCCGCGCGGCGGTCGGTGGGTATGTGGGCAGCGCCCGGAGCCGAAACGCAGAGGAGCCCCCGCCGTGGGCCGTCCCGGTGGGTCCACAGGGCGACGGCCCTTCGCTTGCGCCTCTTGTGGGCGCGTCTACGGGCCTTCGCGCCCTATGGACTACCGGGACGGCAGCGCCACCCCCGAAACCTCCCTTTCAGCCCTTGCCAAAGAGCAAGGGTTTGCGCCAATCGTGGCGGCACACATGGAAAAGGGGGGCTGCATGAAGAAGGGCAACCGGAAGCCTGTCCGCCGTAAACGCACCAATGCCGAGAAGAAGGTTATCCGTAAGCAGGGGGCAGTTCGGGCGCTTCTGTCTCTTCCGCCTGATCCCGTTGGAGAGATGATTCGCCAGTACGGGACGGGATGGCGTTCAGCGGCCTCATTAAGCGATGATGCCAGCTACCTGCATGACCTCATTCTTGAGCAGGCATTGTCCGAGGCAGACCCCGACGATCCGAGGCTGCAGCCTGTGCCCATCGCCGACATCAAGGAAGAGGCGCGGTGTTCTGATGAGCAATCAGCGGCCATGTCGAAAGATGATCCCTTCTACTTCCCTCCCTTTACGATGCCCGTAGCCGACATGCTGGCCGAGCTGGAGGCGGCCGGGGTAATCGTGACCGACTCTGACGCCCAAACGGTTCGCGTGAATCCCCCGCCCTCGCCGTAGCTGTTGAAGCGCATGGGGGCGCCACCAAGGCGCCCCGCAATATCATAGTATTAAGATATTTAGATATTTTGCATCTGCCTTGACCCAGCCATCTCACGAACCAAGCCATCTGATCAATTCCGAGTCGTGATCCCTTGCAAGGAGAGACGCATGACGGCACTTGCTGACCTCAAGGCTAGGTGGGTTCAGGACCCCGCGTTCCGCGCCGAATACGAGGCACTGGAGTGGCGCGGGAACCGCCTTGTCCCTGCCCCAAAACCTCGGGAGCCGCACCAGGGACACTCTCAGTCCGCCCCAGAGGGCTCCGGTCGCGCATAATCGGATAGCGGCTCGCTCATCTCGCCCGATTTTAGCCGCTAAAATCCCGACGCGCGGCGTCATGGCTGGAGGAATGGCTTGATGAGTGGGGCATGGCTGGCCAGCCATTTAACGGCAGCAACGACGGCCACGGTGGCGAGGTTGACGACGATCTTCATCCACAGGTCACGCAGCATGGGGAACCTCCTTGAATGCGCGGTCCCAGCATGTCGTCACGACCTGTCGGAGAGTGCCAACGCACGCTCCGTGAATAGGGGGGTATGGGGTCAGAGTAGCAGCGGAACAGGAAACTGGCATAAGGCCGAGGCGTTGGGAATCATATGATTTCCGTCAGCTTGGGCCGCTTGGTTCTTCCTACGTTCGCGCGAGCCTGACAATATGATCACTTTAGTGTCCAGACCCATGATGGCCTTCCCTTTTGACGAGAAAAACCGATCAGCGGAAACTTGCGGCTGCTCCCTATCGAACCCATCTATAGAATTTGAGCAAACGCTCAATCCAACCCAGGGGGAAGAGGAACATTATGTCAATTGACGACGCGGACAGCGCAAGGGAAGGTTCTGAACGGGGGCGTAGAAACGAACGCTTTAAGGACCTGCTTCTCTCGGTACAGATGGACATTAGGGACGCTCAGAAGGTTGGTGCGAATTCAACGACTTATAAGCTGTCTGATACCAGCATGGAGTTTAAGGACGACCTCCATGAATATCTTGCCGGGCTTGACTACAACGTGACGATCGACGGGGCACGATTTCAAATCGCTTGGCCTGATCCTGAACACTGAACGAAGAAGGGGGGAGGGGGCCGAGTAGCAGCGGAACAGAAACTCCGATTGGGCCGGAAGGGCTGTACGGAAAACCACAAAGGCAAGGTTTCCGTATAGCTGATCAATCCGACAGGGGCTTCCGGCTACGTTCGAGGGGCTTGAGGCCGGAGACAGCGCGATTCCCCGCCCCTGTCGGAAAACACATGATTTCCGACACTTCCGGTCCTTATGTCGGTTTTCTGCTCCGCGGCTACTCGGACCCCGGTATCTACGGATTTCGCCTCACTGACCACGCATAACCCGATAGCGGCCGGCGTTGGGGAGGCCGGATACGGCGGGGCACCCTATAGGGGTCACGACACGAAAGTGCGCAAACTGTCCGGTTCGAAGGACAGGAACCGAGCGCCTGTCAGTTTTCCTGTCCGTCGATCAATTTGTCCGCCTACCCATCACCAAGGCGGGTTGTTGGACAGAGTGGCGCGTGGCCGCAAACCGTTGGTTTCCCGGACGCATCCAGCTTGCCGGACAGTTCGCTCACTTCCGTGTCGTGACCCCCCTCCGGACCAAACTACGCACCCTTCGCGGCGGCCTCGATGGCGCGGCCGGCGGGCCGCTCAAGCTCCTGTCGAGCGGTGGGCGCGACCGGCTGATCGTGCTGGCATCAGTGCTGGCGATCGGACCAAATTACGCGCCCACGCGCTCAACAATCCCACTGCCGCGTATTATCGAGCTGGTGACGCTGCCTACTTGGACCGGTTGGAAATGGCTTCCTGTTCGGCAGCGAGCCAAGCATCGGCGTCTTTGTATGTGGCGAACCCTGACACATGCACCTGGGCCGTTCCGACTTTGCGCAGTCCAGGGTTTCCGAAGTTCCCAGTCCTTTCACTTGGTGTAACGGGGACGACTTCGCCGAGCATGGTCAACCCCCAAGCAATCACAGGTTCGGCCCAGACAGAATTGGTGCCGTCCTCTTCTCCACAAAGAGTCAGGCACTCCCATTCACCCGACACGGGGGTAAGAGAAACAAGCAGCGATCCGAAATCGACATGGTTGCTGTCGACCACCACCCCATCGACGACAATGGAATGCCGGCCATCCTTGTTGAAGCGCGCAGTTTCAATGCGGTTGGCATTGATATAGCCGCCAGGGGTATAAACAAAAACAGGGTTCATTTCGTCTTCTCCAGCAATTCATTGACAACCCAGCTCAGGCCACAGTCACAGAGGGTACCTGCTGCAGTTGGTCGGAGCGGCGACATGGGTCCGATCCATCCGCAGGG